>NZ_JBFUHR010000006.1:0-217949 GCF_056402295.1 Pseudomonas sp. P4_B3 | reverse complement strand
GTCCCCTGAAGGGCCGTCGAAGACTACGACGTTGATAGGTTGGGTGTGTAAGCGCTGTGAGGCGTTGAGCTAACCAATACTAATTGCCCGTGAGGCTTGACCATATAACACCCAAGCAATTTGACTACTCGAAAGAGCATCAGATTGCGGTGTGTGAAGACGAAAATGAACCGAAAGTTCGACGCTCACAAAACACCGAAAGCTATCACCTACCCAATTTGCTGAAGCGAGGCCACCTGGTCACGACTCAGTACCCGAATTTCTTGACGACCATAGAGCATTGGAACCACCTGATCCCATCCCGAACTCAGCAGTGAAACGATGCATCGCCGATGGTAGTGTGGGGTTTCCCCATGTGAGAGTAGGTCATCGTCAAGATTAAATTCCGAAACCCCTATCTGCGCATGCAGGTAGGGGTTTTGTTTTTGCGCTCGAAAAGCAGGGCGAGCTTTTTAAAAAAAATCACACAAATCTGACTCCACGGTTTTGCTATGGTGCAGCTCATTTTTAATGGACTGAGTTTGCGCCCACGGATCGGCATTCCTTTCAATGAGTTGCTGCACAAGTGCCTGAACCGATACCGATCAAGGACCACGAAAAAGAGACACGCCTGGTCAACAAGAGACTCATGGCCTGCGCCTTGTTCGTTGCCGCTGTCACCTGTGCGCTGGTAGTACGCCTGTACGTCCTGCAAGTCGTCGAATTCGACTATCACTCGACCATCTCCGAAAACAATCGCGTTCATGTCCTGCCGATTACGCCTACCCGCGGATTGATCTATGACCGCAACGGTGTACTCCTCGCTGACAACCGTCCCAGCTTCAACCTGACCATCACCCGCGAACGTGCTTCCAATGTCAGCGAAGAGCTGGACGAAGTCGTAAATCTCCTGCACCTGCCCGCTGAAGACCGCTCGCAGTTCGACAAGGTGATGAAGCAGGCTCGTCACCCCTTCGTACCCGTGACGCTGTTCTATGAACTGACCGAAGAGCAGATTGCCATTCTCGCCGTCAACGAGTTCCGCCTGCCGGGCCTTGATGTAGAGCCGCAGTTCGTTCGGCACTATCCATTGGGCGAGCACTTCGCTCATTCGGTCGGCTACGTCGGACGTATCAACGAGAAAGAGTCAAAGGCTCTGGATACGGTCGAGTACCGAGGCACCCAATCCATCGGCAAGACCGGAATCGAAAAATTCTACGAGGCGCAACTGCACGGCCATGTCGGCTATGAGGAAGTCGAAACCAATGCCCAGGGCCGCGTGCTGCGAGTGCTCAAGCACACTGACCCGGTGCCAGGCGAAAACATTGTCCTGAGCCTCGACGTCAAGCTGCAGGAAGCCGCCGAGCAAGCCCTGGGCGATCGCCGTGGCTCGGTGGTCGCGCTGGATCCGTCGACCGGCGAAGTATTGGCCATGGTCAGCAACCCGAGTTTCGATCCGAATCTGTTCGTCACCGGTATCAGTTCCAAGGAATACTCTTCGCTACGGGATTCCATTGATCGGCCGCTGTTCAATCGTGTGCTGCGTGGTCTCTATGCCCCGGGTTCGACCATCAAGCCGGAAGTGGCAATCGCTGGCCTCGATGCAGGTGTCGTCACGCCACAGACCCGTGTGTTCGACCCCGGTTATTACCAGCTACCGGATTTCGATCACAAGTACCGCAACTGGAACCACAGCGGCGATGGTTGGGTGGATATGGATGCGGCGATCATGCGTTCCAACGACACCTATTTCTATGACCTCGCACACAAGCTCGGTATCGATCGCCTGCACGACTACATGGCCATGTTCGGGCTGGGGGAGAAAGTCTCCCTGGACATGAATGAAGAAGCCCCTGGGCTGATGCCATCCCAAGCCTGGAAACGCGCCACCCGCCGTCAGGCCTGGTTTCCGGGCGAGACGGTGATTCTCGGCATCGGCCAGGGCTACATGCAGGTTACGCCGCTGCAGTTGGCTCAGGCCACGGCGCTGATTGCCAACAAAGGCGTGTGGAATCGCCCGCACCTGGCCAAAACCGTGGACGGCGTCGCGCCGGTGGATGAACATCCGATGCCGAATATTCTGCTCAAGGATCCGCGCGACTGGGAGCAGGTCAACCATGGTATGCAGATGGTGATGCACGATGCCCGCGGGATTGCCCGGGCCGCAGCGGCAGGGGCGCAGTATCGTATCGCCGGCAAGAGTGGTACCGCGCAGGTGGTGGCGATCAAGCAGGGCGAACGTTACAACCGGGAGAAAACCCGCGAGCGTAACCGCGACAATGCCTTGTTCGTCGGCTTCGCCCCGGCCGAACATCCGAAGATCGTGATTTCGGTGATGATCGAAAACGGCGAGGCGGGTGGCCGCGTCGCCGGACCGGTCGTCCGGGAGATCATGGACGCCTGGCTACTCGATCAAGAAGGGCACCTCAAGCCGCAGTACGCCGCGCCGAGCAAGGTGCCGGGCGATCCTCACGTCTGAGCCCACATGGCTTCATAGCACAGGCATCACGGATGCTCATGCGTAGGCGAGGGCTTTTTCTTCCAGCAGTTCCTCATACAAGGCCGTCCATTTGCGACCCATTTCGTCCGCGGTAAACAGATTTTGATAACGGGCCTGCGCCTTCTCGCCCATTTGCGCCGCCAGCGCCGGGTTTTCCCAAAGCGTGCGCATCGCCTCACGAAACGCCAATGGATTGCTCGGCGGCACCACCAGCCCGGTCTCGTTATGGATGTTGATGTAACTGGTGCCAGTGCCAATCTCACTGGAGATCATCGGTTTGCCATACATCGCGCCTTCAAGCAGCGAAATGCCGAAGGCTTCGGAGCGCAGGTGTGACGGGAACACGATGGCGTAGCTCAGTTGCAGCAGCGCTACTTTGTCCTCGTCCCCCAGACGCCCGAGGAAGTGGACATTGCGTAAACCCAAGGCGGTCGCCTGGGCATGCAGCTCTGCTTCCAGTGGGCCGGCACCGACAATCACTGTCGGGTAATCCAGGTCCTTCAGGGCGTCGAGCAGAATGTGCAAACCTTTGTAGTAGCGCATCACACCGACAAACAGAAAGAACTTGTCGCCGAGCTTTTGCCGCCAGTGGGCCACTCGATCACTGTCAGGCTGTGGGTAACCTGCTTTGTTCAGTCCATAGGGAATCACTCGGGTCTTGTGCTGAAACTGTTGCAGCACATCACTGGTGTGCAGGTAATTGGGCGATGCAGCGACGATCCGGTCGGCGCTGTGCAGAAAGCGATTCATCAGCGGCCGGTAAAGTTTGAGCAGGTGTTTCTGGCGGATGATGTCCGAGTGGTACGTCACCACGCTGGGTTTGTTCAGGCCGCTGGCGAAATGCACCAGGTCCATGAACGGCCAGGGAAAGTGGTAATTGACCACGTCGGCCTCGGCTGCCAGCTCGCGAAACTGTTTGAAGACGCTCCAGGAAAACCCTGTGGAGGCGAACTGAATGTCGAGTCTGGCTCGATGGACTTCATGTTGAGCGATCTGCATCACCGGCGGTGTCGGATCGGCACTGAGGGTCAGCACCTTGCCTTCAACGCCGTGCAGGGCACCGCTTTCGCACAACTGGAAAATCACTTGTTCGATCCCGCCGACCGAGTCAGGCAGGTACGTCTTGAAAAAATGAAGAACTCGCATTCAACCTCCCATTGCCTGGCGGTAAGCGCTGGCCGTGACTTGCGCGCAGCCTTCCCAGGTAAAAAGCCTTGCCTGTAGCAATCCGGCTTCTCGGCATGCCTGCCAATGCGCTAGATCCTCGATCAGACGACTCATTGCATCGCGCAAGCCGTCGGTTTCATCCGGTTCAACATAGTTACCCGCAGAGCCTGCGACTTCGGGCATGGCCGCACGGCTGGTCAGAATGACCGGTGTGCCGCAGGCCATGGCCTCCAGCACCGGCAGGCCAAAACCTTCGTAAAGCGACGGAAAAATCAATGCCCGGGCGCCGGCCAGTAGCTGTGCAACGTGCTCGTCAGGCAAATAGCCGAGCAAACAGACATGACCGCTGGCCAGGGCCTGGTGCAATTCTTCGCTGAACTGCTCGCGCTGCCAGCCGGCCATGCCGACGATCAGCAATGGAAGACGCTGACGGACTGATTCCGTCAGTCGGGCGTGGGCGCGCAGGGCGAGGGACAGATTCTTGCGCGGTTCCAGGGTACCGACACAGAGGAAGTATTCCCGCGCTTCGACGCCATGGGTCTTGAGTACGGCGTCGATAGCCTCGGGGGACCGCGGGTGAAAACGCGCGGCTACACCGAGTGGGGCGACGACAAATCGCTCGGTCGGTAACCCGAAATGTGCCTGGGCTTCGTCAGCAATGAACTGCGAGTCGGTCAGAATCAGGCTTGCCTGTCGCACGCCGTCGGCCACGCGCCGTTCGATTTCTCGCAAGCGCGCCGGTGGCTGCGTTTCGGGATAGTGCAGGTGAGTCAGGTCATGCAGGGTGATGACGGTCGGACCGTCGAACGACAGCGGCCACAAACTCGGTTCGTGGTAGACGTCGATGGCTTGCGCGCGGCCCTGATCGAAGCGTTTCTGCTCCAGCCACCGTCGGGCCTGATAAGCCCCCGGAATCTGCCGCAGCAATGGCGTCAGTCGGGAATAACCGGGCATGGCCGCTTCCGGCAGCACATCACTCCAGCCCCAGCCATGAAACAGCGCCAATTCAATATCCGGTTCACCCGCCAGGGCGTTCGCCAGTTCGGCGACGTAGTGGCCGATGCCGGTGCGCGGCGCCTGGAGAATCCGCGCGTTAAGGGCAATGCGCATGTTGCCTCTCTTGTATGAGCGGCACGTCCGGGAGATTGCGCAGGGTGCGTGAAGCCAGTTGCGCACTGGCTTCACGCCAGCCGATCCAGCGCCAGTCCGCGACGTCGCGAGTGGCCGGGAATTGACCGCTGCCCTCGAAACCAATGACCAGATCAGCCAGGCTTTGTGGCTTGGCCAGATCGAAGTACGCCATGAACTCGCCGCCGATTTCGCGAAAGACCGCAATGTCGCTGCCCATGGCCGGCAGTCCACGCTGCATGGCTTCTACCAGCGGCAGGCCGAAGCCTTCCACAAAAGACGGAAACACCAGTGAGCTGGCGTGGGTGTAGGCATGCTCGAGGCTGGTGTCGCTCAGATCATTGAACATGAACAGTCGTTGGTTCAGCTGCGGGTGATTACGGACCCGGGCCAGCAGTGCATCGCATTTCCAGCCGACTCGCCCGGCAATGCACAGCCGGGCAGTGGAGCCTGCCGCCCAGGCCCGTTCGAAGGCGTCCAGCAGATAGGCGTGGTTCTTGCGCGGCTCGATGGTACTGACCATCAGAAACACCGGTTCCGATGTCGCGAACAGCCGGGCAAGACGCGGTTCCACGGTGGCGTTGACTTCCCTCAGATCGAGTTCGGAGCCCAGGTGGAAATAATCGAACCACAACTCGGCGGCCTTGGCGGAGCCCAGACGGCGCTGAACTTCCTCACGCACCTGGTCACGCACCGTGGCGGAAATGGCCACGTAGCCATCGGCGGTTTGGGTGATCCAGTCGAACCACTCGTTGAACACCTGCACCAGCCGTGAGTCGTAAAACTGCGGGTGAGTCAGGGGAATCAAATCGTAGATTACTGAAACAATACCCACGCCTTCACGTTTGAGCTGTTCGGCAAACGGGAAAAAGTCGGTGTGCCAGGACGAGTCCAGCAACACCAGTTGGTCCCCCGGTTGATGCTGCAACGGTGCGCAACGTTTGGGCAGTTGATACTGATCGAGCTGGTCGATCAGGTGCAGCGGCACGCTGAAGCAGGTCAGCGCTGTCAGTCGATAAGCCACGTACACTACGCGTCGGGCGAACCGCGATGCCAAACGTTGGTCGAGCCGCTGGTGCCATTGCCAGAAACGATGTGCCAGCCGGCCAAGTCGCCCGCCGAACATCATCAATTGATCGAAAAACGGAATGTTCAGCGCGCCGAGTTTCAGTACCCGATAGAGTTTGCCCTTGAGCATCACAACCGGGATGCATTCAACACCGTCGACCGATTCCGGTAGCTGGTTGACGACGTTGCGCACCACCCGCTGAATGCCCGAATTGACCTTGGGGTGCTGGAATACGTGCGTGCACTCCACCAAAAGACGCGTCATGGCGTGCTCTCCGAGGTGACCGGCGCGCTCGAGCGCGTGACGGTGGTCTTCGCGGCCAGCCACGAGCAGCCGACAAAATCTTCCTGGCGGTTGTTGATCACATGGAACACCAACCCGTAATCGCGCCACTCGAAGTTGCGGTCCAGGTGCGAATCCAGGCGTGACAAGCTCAACGCCACGGAATAGTTACCCTTGCCCAGCCCCATGACGAACGCAAAGCGATAGGTCACGCGCTCGCCAGCCTGCAGATCGGTCAATGCCTGATCCTGGCGATGGGTGTTGATGCCGTACATGGCCTGGCCCAGGCGATCCTTGATCATGAAGCCCAGTACCAGCCGTTCGATGTCCTGGCGAACCTCGACATTGACCTCCAGCACGACCGGCTGGCCGACTTCGGCGGCGTCGATGGAGCGTTCATGTTGGTCGAGCAAGCGCACGCTCAGAATCCTGGCTTCACCCGTTCCCGAAATGGTACTGACCTGGCCGCCAGCGAGGGCTTCCTGGCGCACGGTCTGTCCTTCACGCTTGGCGAGCAGGGCGTTGTAGTAATCCATGACGGTTTCGGGTGTGTCGTGCATGGCCATGTGGCCGTTTTCCAGGAGGATCGCCGAGTCGCAGATCGACTGAATCGCCGAGCGGTCATGGGAGACGATCAACAGCGTGGTACCGGCTTTGCGAAAGCTGCGGATGCGGTCGAAACTTTTGTGCTGAAAATAGGCGTCGCCCACCGACAGCGCTTCGTCGACGATCAAAATGTCCGGGCGCCGTGCGGTGGCCACGCTGAACGCCAGGCGCATTTGCATACCGCTGGAATAGGTGCGCACCGGGTGGTCGATGGCGTCGCCTATCTCCGCGAAACGTTCGATTTCCGGCATCAAGGCTTGTATTTCTTCGACCTGCATACCCAGCAGTTGCCCGGCCATGACCGCATTCTGGCGGCCGGTAAAGTCCGCATGAAAACCCATGCCCAATTCCAGCAGGGCGGCGACGCGGCCTTCGAGCTCAATGGTGCCGCAGGTGGGTTGGGTGGTGCCGGTGATCATCTTCAACAAAGTGCTTTTGCCGGCGCCGTTGACCCCGACGATGCCCACCGATACTCCGGGGGCAATCTGGAAGGTCACGTCTTGCAGCACCCAATGCTGGCGATGGCGGATCGGCGAAAACGGGATCAGCCACTCGGCCAGTCGACTCCAGCGGGTTGGGTATTGTTTATAGGCCTTGCCCAGGCCGGTGACGCGTATGTGCCCCATCAGAGTTCATCCACCATTTCACCGACCCTCTGCCGAAACAGCCGCAGGCCGATGACGAAGAGCAATACGCTGGCGACCATGATCGGCAGCAACGAACTCCAGACGGGCCATTGGCCGTACAGGAAGATGTTCTGGTAGCTGGTGATCAGGTTGGTCAGGGGGTTGAATTGCAGCAAGCGCTGCACCCAGTCGGGCAGGATGCTCATCGGGTAAACGATTGGCGTCAACCAGAACCAGAATTGCAGACAGATGGCGAAAAATTGCCCGACATCGCGAAAAAACACATTCAATACGCCAAGAATAATCCCCAAGCCGGCACAGAACATCACCTGTAATGCCAGCAGAGGAATGAGCGCCAACAGCGCCAGGCCCGGTAGTCGACCGGTGATCAACAGAAAACCGAGGAACAGGCCGATGATGATTGCGAAGTTGATACCGGCATTCAACAGCACGATCACCGGCAGGCAGATCCGTGGAAAGCTGATTTTTTTCAGCAGGTTGGCGTTATCCAGAAACATGTTCTGGCTGCGCACGGTGATCTCTGCGAACAAGCCCCAGGTCAGCAACCCGGCGCAGAGGTAGATGCTGTAGGCCATGCCATCATCTACCCCTGGCAAACGCGCGCGCATGATCTGGGAAAAAATCACGGTGTAGACAATGATCATCGACAGCGGATTGAGCACGGTCCACAGGGCACCGAACAACGAATTGCGATAACGCGCCTGAAACTCTCGCTGGACGCTACCGAGAATGAACCCTCGATAGCTGCCCAGCGTGCGGTAAAGGGAAAGCAGCATTCAAACCGTCCTGCCGTATTGATCTTCGAAGCGGACGATGTCGTCCTCTCCCAGGTATTCGCCGCTTTGCACCTCGATGATCACCAGGTCGATCACGCCGGGATTCTCCAGGCGATGCTTGTGACCGGCTGCAATGAAGGTCGATTCGTTCTTGGCCACCAGATGCGTGCCGGTGCCATTGTTGGTGACCTTGGCCATGCCTTCGACCACCACCCAGTGCTCATTGCGATGGTGGTGCATCTGCAATGACAACTTGGCGCCGGGCTTGACCACGATGCGTTTGATCTTGAAGCGCGGGCCTTCCTCGAGCACGGTGTAGGTACCCCATGGCCGGCTGACCGTACGGTGCAGGCGATAGGCTTCGTGCTCTTTATCCTTGAGCTGCCTGGCCACCCGGCGCACATCCTGGGCGCGGTCGGCGTGGGCCACCAGCACCGCGTCGGCGGTGTCGACGATGATCAGGTTATCCACACCGACGGTCGCGACCAGACGGTTATCGCTCTGGACGAAGTTGTTGTGGCTGTCGATGAATATCGACTCGCCGACGGCGCGGTTGTTTTGTGCATCCGCCGGTACCAGCGCGGCCACCGCACCCCAGGAGCCGATGTCGCTCCAGTCGAAACGGGCCGGCACGACGACTACCTTGTCGGAGCGCTCCATCAACGCGTAGTCGATGGAAATATCCATGATTTCGCCAAACAGGGCCGGCGACAGTTCCTGTTGCAGGCTCCCGGCGTTTTCCACCGCAGCGCTGGCGGTCATGCAGGTCTGCGTCTGCTCCAGCAGGTCGGGAGCATGGGTTTTCAGCTCGGCCAGTACGCTGGCGACCGAGAAGCAGAACATCCCGGAGTTCCACAGGAAGTTGCCGCTTTCCAGGTAATGCGTCGCGGTTTGCAGGTCGGGTTTTTCGACGAAGCGCCGCACGCTGGCAGCGCCTTTATCGTCCAGCGATGTGCCGGCTTCAATGTAGCCAAAACCGGTTTCCGCAGCGGTCGGCACGACACCGAAGGTCACCAGGTGACCACACCTGGCCAATGTCACGGCATGCTCGACTGCGTCCTTCAGCGCGTCGACATTGACGATCAGGTGGTCGGCGGGCATGACCAGCATGATCGCGTCGTCACCATGCAGGGCCTGCAGGGAGAGGGCGGCGGCGGCAATGGCCGGCGCCGTATTGCGCCCCGTCGGCTCCAGCAGGAAGTGCCCGCGATGACGGCCCAGGTGCGCGTCCCGAAAGTGATCCTTGCTCTGGAAGTAGTACTCGCGGTTGGTCACCGTGACGATATCGCCCCAGCCGTCGAGCAGGTCCGCGGCCCGCCGATAGGTCTTGCCCAGCAGCGACTGGCCGTCAGGCAAGGTCATGAACGGTTTGGGATGGCCTTCACGCGACACCGGCCACAATCTGGTCCCGGCACCGCCGGAGAGAATCACGGGAATCAGCATGGCCTACTCCTTGGCGACGCGTTTCATGTCCGCATCCATCATCATGCGGATCAAGGTATCCAGATCGGTTTTTGGTTTCCAGCCCAGCACACGCTGGGCCTTGGCCGGGTTGCCGAGCAGCACTTCGACTTCGGCCGGGCGGAAGAACGCCGGGTCGATCTTCACGTAATCGCGGTAGTTCAGGCCCACGTGATCGAAGGCGATCCGGCACATCTCGCGCACGGTGGTGGTCACGCCGGTGGCCACCACGAAGTCGTCGGGTTTGTCCTGTTGCAGCATCAGCCACATGGCTTCGACGTAGTCCCCGGCAAAGCCCCAGTCGCGCTTGGCGTCGATGTTGCCCAGGCGCAGTTCATGCTGCTTGCCCTGCTTGATCCGGGCGGCGGCGTCGGTGACTTTGCGTGTGACGAACTCGATGCCGCGCAGCGGTGATTCATGGTTGAACAGGATGCCGCTACTGGCGTGCAGGTTGAAGCTCTCGCGGTAGTTCACGGTGATCCAGTGGCCGTACAACTTGGCTACGCCATAAGGGCTGCGCGGATAGAACGGTGTGTTCTCGTCCTGCTGTTCGGCCTGGATCAGGCCGAACATTTCGCTGGTCGACGCCTGGTAGAAACGCGTGTGCGCACTGAACTGACGGATCGCTTCGAGCAGGTGGGTAACGCCCAGACCGTCGACGATGCCGGTGGTCACCGGTTGATCCCAGGAGGCCGCGACAAAGCTTTGCGCGGCGAGGTTGTAGACCTCGTCCGGCCCCGACTTGATCACCGCGCGCTGCACTGAACAGGCATCGGCCATGTCGCCGTCCAGGTAGACGATGTCCGCTTCGACTCCCATCTCGCGCAGGCGCCAGCGCGAGTCGCTGCTGCGACGCGCCACCAGGCCGTGGACCTTGTAGCCCTTGTCGAGCAGCAGTTTGGCCAGATACGCGCCATCCTGGCCGGTGATACCTGTGATCAATGCACTTTTAGTCATTCTTGTCGTACTCGCTTCTCCCAGTCGGACAGGATCGCCCGCAGGGATTGTTGTGTTGTGATTTCAGACTTCCATCCGGTGGTCTGGACCAGCCTGGCAGGGCTGCCACACACCCGACGCTGATCCGCGCGGCGAAGTCGCGCTGGGTCCTGGACCAATTGCAGGTCGACCTGGGCAAGATCTGCCAGCTGCTCGATCAAACTGCGAATGCTCCGCTCGTGCCCCGAGCAAATGTTGTACACCTGCCCCGGTGTGCCTTTTTCCAGCAAGGCCAGATAGGCCGAGACCACGTCCGCGACATCAAGGAAATCGCGCGTGACATCGATGTCCCCGACCTCCAGCTCTGGCCCTTGCAGGCCTTGCTTGATCCGGCAGATCTGACGGGCGGCGCTGGCGATGACGAAGCTGTCTTTCTGCCCTGTGCCGATGTGGTTGAACGGGCGGGCGACCAGTACCGGCCAGCCTTCGCTCAGGCCCCATTGCAAACTCAGGAATTCTGCCGACAGTTTGCTCACGGCATATGGATTGCGCGGGCAGGGTGGCTGCAATTCAGTGATGGGCAGATGCTCTTCGGTGACCTGGCCATAGACATCACCGGAGCTGACGTACAGAAATGTGCCGGTGAAGCCGCGCGCCTTGAGGGCTTGCAGCAGGTTCAGGGTGCCCAGCAGGTTGATTTTCAGGGTGCGCGCCGGATCACGAAAGGCGTCCGGGACGAAAGTCTGGCCGGCCAGGTGAATCACCGCATCGGGCATTTCCGGCCACAGGCCTTCGAGGCTGTCCGGCTCGCAGAGATCGTAGCGACAAGGAGCAGGTAGAAGCTCCCATTCCGAGGCATCAGCCTGCAAACGCGATTGGATGTGTTGTCCTACGAATCCGGTCAGACCCGTGACAAACAGACGCTTTTTCAAACAGCGACCCCTTGGTCATGCATTTCATCCAGTTTCCACAGTCTTCATGGAAAGGTCTCACGAGTCGATATGATCGCTCGAAAGACAGGTGAAATGTTTGTTGTAGTTGTTTGGTAGCCAATCTGTGCCATTTGCTCGGTAATTTCAACAAGTCCAAAAGTGACTGATCGGTTCTCCTCAGCGTAGCCTGATTTATTCTCGCCGGGCGGTTCACGAATCCTCAATGGATGTGTTTAGAATGCCCCTCGTCACGATTAACCGGCGTTCGTGTGGGTTGTTCCGGGACTCTGCGAATCTGTCCTTTAAAACAAGAACGTAGACGGGCAAAAAGACGATGGACGAGGACTGGCGAGTGCCGGCTCGATCCATGGTTTTTCCGTCATAGAGTGAGGCCGCCGGGATGGCGGTTTCATCGTGGGATGCCATGAATTTCATTCTTTACTCGGACATCAACGACAGCTCCATCAGCCAGAACCTTGGTCGTCCCGAATACAGTTACTACTTCGTGCTCAAGGCGTATCGCCCTGCGCTCGAAAGCCTTGGGCGAGTGCATGTGGTGTCCTCCACCGCCGAGGTCGATCCGCTCTACAAACAGTTATTGGCCGCCGGCGAAGACAGTCTGTTCCTGTCGTTTACGCCGCCGCAGAAAACCCCGAACGACCTTGAGTGCCCGACGATCTGCGTGGTGGCCTGGGAGTTTGATTCGATTCCCGATGAACAATGGGATAACGACCCGCGTCAGGACTGGACGCAAATGCTGGCGCGGCAGGGCCGGGTGATCACACTCTCCAGCCATACCGCCCGGGCGATTCGCCGGACCATGGGTGAAGACTTTCCGGTGCTGGTGTTGCCGACGCCGTTGTGGGAAAACTTCGCCGACATTCGTAGTCGCCACACCAGCGTCCCGATCAGCGCCGGCTCGACCCTGGACATCAAGGGGTGCATCTTCGATACGCGCACACTCGGGCTGAGTGCCGATGCACTGATTCCCGTCGTGCCGACCGCCGAGGAACTGGCGGCGCTCGAGGCCGAGCTGGAGGCATTGAAGCCACCGCCGCTGACGCTCAAGCGCCGCTTGGTGATTGCTCGCCATTACCTGCATATGTGGCGCCTGGACAAAGGTAAATCGCTGCCGATCCCGGTGCATCGCACGCATTTTCTAAGCCAGTGGTACTGGGAAGGGATTCGCGACTTGTTGTCGGATGCCGCCCATGAGCGTCTCGCTGGCTGGCTGCCGGCCATCGCCGGCCCGCAGACGATTGCAGTACCCGAGCCAGAACCGCGACAGTGGCCGGACACCACCGCCCAGGTCGAAACACAGGTTGACGGTGTGGTGTACGTCACCGTGTTCAACCCGCGTGACGGTCGCAAGAACTGGCATCAACTGATCACTGCATTCTGCTGGGCGTTCCGCGAAACGCCTGACGCGACACTGGTGCTGAAGATTACCCAAAGCGATCTGTCGTCCTACCACGACGAACTGATGACGTTGCTCGCGCAGCTTTCGCCGTTCGCCTGTCGGGTGGTGGTCATGCACGGCTACCTGGACGACCCGCAATACGCCCGGCTGTACGAAGCCGCCAGTTACTACGTCAATGCCTCGCGCTGCGAAGGGCTGTGCCTGCCGCTGATGGAGTTCATGGCCAGCGGTAAACCGGTGATTGCCCCGGATCACACGGCCATGGAGGACTACATCGATGAGCGTGTGGCGTTTGTGGTCAAGTCCAGCGAAGAGCTGACCATCTGGCCGCAGGACACTCGCATCATCTACCGCACCCTGCGTTACCGGCCGGATTGGGGTTCGCTGAAAACCGCTTACGAAAACAGCTACCGTCTGGCCAAGGAACAACCCCTGGAGTATCAGCGCATGTCCCTCGCCGCCGTCGAGCGCATGCACGATTACTGCGCTTTCGCCCCGGTACAGAAACGCATGGCGGATTTTTTCGGGCTGGCACCACAGGCTTTGCCGACAGCAACCGTGACGGATACCGCCTCATGCTGATCATCATTCATTCGGAAACCAACCAGCACACCATTGCCCAGAACCTTGGCCGCTCGGAGTACAGCTATTACTTCGTGCTCAAGGAGTACCGACCCGTGCTGGAGCGGCTGGGGCGAGTGGTAGAAGTCAGCGACCCGCAGACCGAAGTCGATGCTTTGTACATGGACTGTCTGTCCCGTGGTGAAGAATGCGTGTTCCTGTCGTTCTCACCGCCTCATCGCACGCCGGTCAATTTCGCCTGCCCGACGCTGCCGGTGTTCGCGTGGGAATTCAGCACCATCCCCAACGAACCCTTTGCCGGTGACCCGCTCAATGACTGGCGCACGGTGTTGCGGGCAGCGGGTGCAGCGATTACACATTCCAGCTACACCGTGAATGCGGTGCGCGAGGCGATGGGCACCGACTATCCGGTCATCGCGGTACCGGCCCCGGTATGGGATCGGTTTTCCGAGCGCGGCGCCCACTTGCAATGTCAGCCCTTGGCCAGTCAGGTGCGGTTGACGCTCAAGGGGTTGCTGGCAGACAGCCGTGAACTCGACTTGCGAGCCTTCGGCCCCGTGGCCACTCGTCAAGGTGTGGGTATTGATTTCGAGGCCCCGCCGAGTGAACACGAGTTGGTCCTCGACGGCGTGATCTACACTTCTGTGTTCAACCCCAGTGACGGGCGCAAGAATTGGGAAGACATGCTCAGTGCCTTTTGCGTGACGTTTCGCGAGGTGGACGACGCAACGCTGGTGCTCAAATTGACGCATCACGATGCCGAAGAAGCGCTGACCGACATCCTTCACCACTTGTACAAAAACCAGTCTTACCGCTGCCGGGTCGTGCTGATTTACGGCTATCTGGCTGACGCGGACTATGAGCAGCTGGTGCAGGCCACGAGTTACGTGGTCAACACGTCCTACGGCGAAGGCCAATGTCTTCCGCTGATGGAGTTCATGTCCTGTGGCAAACCGGCCGTGGCGCCACGGACCACGGCGATGATCGATTATCTGGATGCCGATAATGCATTCCTGATTGACTCCACCGATGAGCTGACGGCCTGGCCACATGACCCGCGCAGGGCGTTTCGTACCTTGCGCTACGTCACCGATTGGGCGTCGTTGTGCAGGGCTTACCAATCAAGCTATGACGTGGCCAAGGGTGATCCGGGGCGTTATGCACAGATGTCCGCGCACGCAGTGGCCAGCCTCAAGAAATTCTGCTGTCAGGCCACCGCCGAGCAACGGCTTGGCGTATTTTTTGAGCGCCTGTTCGAGAACCGTGTCGTGGAAACCCCTGAGGCATGATTCGCGCATTGGTCAGACGTTTCTTTGCAGAGACGAAACCCGAGCCCCGGCCCGCGCCGTTGCCGGTCGAGCAATCTCGTGTGTCGCCAAGAGATGTGGGCTTGCACGATGCAATGCATGACGGCTGGTTTTCGGGTGACAGCGGCGAATTGCTCAAAGGGTTTGCCATTACCGCCGACGACACCTTGCTGGATGTCGGCTGTGGTGAAGGGGTCGCGACCTTGTTTGCGGTGCGCCAGTGCGCGTCGGTGATCTTCACCGACAGTGAGTACGACAAGGTCCGCGACCTGGCGCGGCAAGTGCAAGCGCAGTCGGACAAGGCGAATCTAGGTCTGGTCAGCAACAGCCTGCCACTGCCTCTGGCCGATGGTTGCGCGAGCAAAGTCGTGTGCATGGAAGTGCTGGAGCACATCGATCAGCCAGAACCCTTCATGGCCGAACTGGTGCGCATGGGCCGCCCCGGCGCGCTCTACCTGCTGAGCGTACCGTCCCCGGTGGGCGAGCATTTGCAGAAAGGCATCGCCCCGGCCAGTTATTTTCAATCGCCCAATCATGTGCAGATTTTCAGTCCCGAGCGATTCGCCGCGCTGGTGGAAGACGCGGGCCTGGTCATCGAACATCGTCAGGCCACCGGGTTTTTCTGGGTGATGGGCATGATTTTTTTCTGGGCCAGTGAACGGGCCGCCGGGCGCGATCTGGGTGGTGCGGTTCGCGACCGGATTCAGGCGCCGTATCCGCCGCTGATGGAGAGCTGGGCGAAAACATGGCAGGACTTGCTGGCCCAGCCCGACGGGTTGGCGATCAAGCAGATGCTGGACCGGTTCATGCCCAAGAGCCAGGTGATCATTGCTCGCAAACCGTATGTCCAGGAGGGCGCATGAGCAACGAAAAACGGATCATGGACATCGAGTTGCTGCGCGGCATTGCGGTGCTTGGCGTGCTGTTTCATCACCTGCAGGACAGCCTGTTCGCGGCGGCTGTTCCGTTGTTGCAGAGCATCACGCTGTACAGCCAGCCGTGGTGGGGCGTGGATCTGTTTTTCGCGATCTCGGGCTTCGTCATTGCCCGCAGCCTGATCCCGGCCTTGCGCCGCTGCACCACGCGTCGGGAGTATTGGCAACAGACGCGCAATTTCTGGTTGCGTCGGGCCTTTCGTTTGCTGCCGTCGGCCTGGTTATGGCTGGCGCTGATGTTGCTGGCGTGTCTTTTTCTCAACCGTTCCGGCGCGTTCGGCACGCTGTACGCGAACCTTCAGGCGACCCTGGCCGGCGTCGCCCAGTACGCCAATTTCCGCTTTGCCGACAGTTTTTATCACTACGAGTACGGCACCAGTTTCGTGTACTGGAGCCTGTCGCTGGAAGAGCAGTTCTACCTGCTGTTTCCGCTGCTGATCGTGCTGTTGCGCAAACACCTGGTGTGGGCCTTGCTGGCGTTGGTGGCGCTGCAATTGTTTACCTTGCGCACGCCGATCCTGATGGTGGTGCGCACCGACGCGCTGGCCCTTGGCGTGCTGTTGGCGATGTGGAGCGTGCAGCCTTCGTACCGGCGCTGGGAGCCAAAATTCCTGCGTCGTCCATGGGTGGGTGTTGCCGCACTGATCGCGGTGTCGCTGCTGCTCAGCTTCATGGCAACGGATCGTTTCACCTTCACTTCTTACCGGATCGGCGTGATTGCGCTGTTGTGTGCGCTGCTGGTGTGGATCGCTTCTTACAACCGCGATTACCTGTTGCCGCGCGGCGTGTTCAAAAACCTGATGACGTGGGTCGGCAGCCGTTCCTACGGGATCTACTTGATCCATATCCCGGCCTACTTGCTGGTTCGTGAATTCATTTTCCGTTTACAGGCTGCCGGGCTGCCCAGTCCCGCTGGCCATCCGATTCTGATGTTGCTGATGGCTGGCGGCCTGATCGTGCTGCTGAGCGAACTCAACTATCGCTACATCGAAATGCCCATGCGCAACCGCGGCGCCTCGCTGGTCAAACGCCTGGGCACCTCCCGAACAGCCGTCCCATCCTCTGGAGCTACCTCATGCTGAGCCTTTTAAAGAAACTCACGGCGGGCACGCCCGCGCCTGTGCAGCCAGAGACAGCGCCCGCGGCGCCAGTGGCGGAGAAAGTCGACCCCTACATGCTCGGCCTGCACGACGCGATGCTCAGTGGCTGGTTCAACCAGCAAACCGGCGAACTGTTCACCGGCTTCCCGGTAACCCCCGAGGACACGCTGCTGGACGTAGGCTGCGGCGACGGCGGCAACGTGCATTTCTGCGGGATGCGCGGGGCGAAGATCATCATCGCCGACATCGACGCGGCCAAGGTCGAAGCGACCCGCCAGCGCCTGGGCGATACACCGGCCCGCGACGTCGAATGCCACGTCACCGACTGCAACCCGCTGCCGATTGCCGATGCGACCGCCACGCGGGTGGTGTCGACCGAGGTCATCGAGCACGTGGACGATCCGGCCCAGTTCCTCGCTGAACTGGTGCGTGTCGGTAAACCGGGCGCGCTGTACCTGCTGAGCGTCCCGCATCCCAGCTCCGAAGACCTGCAGAAAGATATCGCGGCGGCCGAGTATTTCCAGAAACCCAACCACATTCGCATCATCAGCGAAGAGCAGTTCAAGGCCATGGTCAGCGATGCCGGCCTGGAAGTGATCAGCCACAGCCAGTACGGATTCTACTGGTCGATGTGGATGCTGTTGTTCTGGGAAGCCAAGGTCGATTTCAGCAACCCGGACCATCCGTTGCTCAATCACTGGGCGGATACCTGGCAGGCGATCCTGGCCTCGCCACGGGGTGCACAGATCAAGCAGGCGCTGGATGCCGTGGTGGCGAAAAGTCAGGTGATCATTGCGCGTAAACCCTGATCAGCAAAGCTCGCCCGGGCGGGGCCGCGAACTCAAGCCTGATTGCCCGGGTACACCTACATAGCCCTTGCCCATTATTGGCTGGAGCGAACGGCCCCGCCATCGATCAACAGGTTCTGCCCGGTCAGGTAGCCCGCATGGCTGCTGCAAACGAAGGCACACAGCGCTCCGAACTCCTCGGCTGAGCCGAAGCGTCTGGCAGGAATTTCGCGACGGCATTGGTCAAGGAATGCCTCACTGTCTTGCCCTGACTCCTGGGCAGCAGCGACCAGGTTGTCACGCAGTCGATCGGTGTCGAATGAGCCCGGTTGCAGGTTGTTGATCGTCACATTACGACTGGCAATGTTTTCTTGCCGGGCAAGCCCTGCGATAAACCCCGTCAGACCACTGCGCGCACCATTGGACAGACCCAGGCTTTCGATAGGGGACTTCACGGCACTCGACGTGATGTTGATGATTCGGCCAAATCCGCGTGCCGCCATACCGTCTACCGTTGCCTTGATCAGCTCGATAGGGGTCAGCATGTTGGCATCCAGCGCCTTCAGCCAGGCGTCGCGATTCCATTCGCGGAAATCCCCGGGGGGAGGGCCTCCAGCGTTGTTGATCAGGATATCGAAATGCTCATGGGCCTTGAGCGCTGCCGCCCGGCCCTCGGGCGTCGATATGTCTCCGGCTACGGCGATGACCGTCACTTCAGGGTTTATCACCCTGAGCTGACGGGCTGTTTCATTCAGCGTGTGCTCGCCCCGTGCGGTGATCACCACGTTCACGCCTTCGTTAACGAGAGCCTGTGCACAGGCTTTGCCCAGACCTTTGCTGGCGGCGCATACCAGCGCCCAGCGTCCTGCTATTCCAAGATTCATGCGGGTTTTCCTGAAAGAAGGAAGCTCAATGTAAGGGGGCGCCTATGGCAGCACCCTGCTCATGCATGATCCAGCGTTGCAGACAGGCTTGGCGATGGGGTACTGATTCCCATGAAGCGTCGCACTCGTTCTCCTTTGGCATCGCATCGTATGGTTTCAGGTGCGGCATCCAGTTGGATATTACCGTTCTCCATGAACACGACCCGGTCGGATATCGACATGGCAAAGTCCATTTCGTGGGTCACGATCAGCATGGTCATGCCTTCTTTCGCCAGGTCGCGGATCACGTTCAGCACGTCGTTGACCAGTTCCGGGTCGAGGGCCGAGGTCGGCTCGTCGAACAGCATGATCTGCGGCTCCATCGCCAGGGCTCGAGCGATCGCCACGCGCTGTTGCTGCCCGCCGGAGAGCTGGTGCGGGTACTTGTGGGCATGGGCCAGCAGGCCGACCTTGTCCAGTAGCGCATAGGCGCGATGTTCACTCAGCTCGCCCGGCTGGCCGTGGTAACGCGGTGCCAGGGTGACGTTGTCGAGAATGGTGCGGTGCGGGAACAGGTTGAAGTTCTGGAACACCATGCCGATGTGCCGCACGCCTTTGCGCAGGCGGGAGCTGTTGGGCTTGTCCGAAGCCTCGATGAATTTTTCGCCGAACAACAGAATGTCGCCGGTATCGATGCTTTCCAGGCCGTTGACCGTGCGGATCAGCGACGTCTTGCCGGAGCCGGATGGCCCGATGATCGAGACCACCTGGCCGTATTCGACATTAAGGTCGATACCCAGCAGCACCTTGTGCGTGCCATAGCTCTTCTGGATGTTCTTCAGTTGCAGGATGGGCGTTGCGTTGTTGCCGGCGGCTTTGCGCGCAGTGTCGGGCAAGGCTTCGGCGCTGGCCTTGAAGCGGGCGATGGTGGCCGCGTCGAGCGTGTGCGGCTTGCGGAAGTTCAGGTCCAGGTAGCGCTCCAGACGCTGCAGGAAATAACCGAACACGGTGACGATCAACACGTAGTAGACGCCCACCGCCGCCAGGGTTTCCATGACCAGGAAGTTGGTGGCATAGAGGCGTTGGCCGACCGTGAGGATTTCCGTCAGGGAAATGACCGAGACCAGCGACGTCAGCTTGACCACCGTGATGTATTCATTGATCAGGGTGGGCAGCGAAATGCGGAAAGCCTGGGGGATCACGATCAGGCGTTGCATGCCGAACAGGCCGACACCCAGCGCGCGTCCGGCTTCCTTCTGGCCCTTGGCCACGGAGATCAGGCCGCCACGATGGATTTCCGCCATGTACGCCGCTTCAGTGACCACCAGGGCCAGCAGGCCTGCGTAGAAGGGGTTGGACAGAATCGGTCCGCTGCCGGGAAACAATTGCGGCAGGTTGTAGACGAACACCACCAGCACCAGCAACGGGATGCTGCGGAAGAACCAGATGTAGACCGCCGCGGGAATGCGCAGCAGGGGCGATTGGGACAGCTTGGCCGTGGCCAGGACAAAACCCAGCAGCATGCCGATGAACCAGGCCAGTGCACTGAGCTGGACCACCGTGACGCAGGCCTTCCAGAAGTCCGGCAGGGAGAACAGGGATAAGAAATACGACCAATCGAATTGCATGGGGCACCTCGATCTGCCGCCCCGGTGCAGGGCAGGCAGATAACCAGACTACAAGGACAGGTTCTTAGTTGGCAGTCGGTTCTTCCAAACCATATTTCTTGAGGATTGCGGCGTATTCTCCGCTCTTTTTGCTCTCCTCGAAGGCTTTTTGCACGGCCTGGTAGGTTTCGTCGTTACCTTTCTTGACGAAGATGCCCAGGGTTTGCTGATAGATCGGATGCTCGGTGGTGATCACCACCCGGCCGTTGGTCTTTTCTGCGATCATTTTTGCCGCGCCGGCGATTTCGACCTGGGCCTGGATGTTCTTGGACAGCAGGGCCTGGGTTACTTCGGGTGCCGAAGGGTACTCGCTGACAGTGATCGCGCCTTTGTTGTTCGGCACACAGTATTCATCGGACAGCTTGCGGAATTCCTTGACCCAGGTCGTGCCCTGTTCCAGGCCCAGTTTCAAGCCGCACAGGTCTTCAGGCTTTTTTGCATTGATCTCGCTGCCCTTGGGCACCATGACCGCGGCACCGGTGTTGGCATAGGCGATGGTCTGGGCCTGGGTCTGGCGCTCCGGTGTGATGTACATGCCGGAAATGACCGCGTCGTACTTGCCGGAGTTCAAGCCGAGGATCAGGCTCGGGAACTTGGTGTCGACGAACTCCACCTCGGCGTTCATTTGCTTGGCCAGAGCCGTTGCCAGCTCGGGGTCCGAACCCACCACGTTTTTGTCCTTGTCGTAGGACTCGAAAGGAGGGTAGGTGATTTCCATGCCGACCTTGAACGTGTCTGCCGCGGCCATGCTCACCGAAGCACCGAACATGCCGGCTGCCAATACAGCCAGGCTCAAAAGGGTTTTTTTATTGTTTTTCATTATTTACTGACTCCGGCGTAGGTAGGGGGTAGCTGAAAACTTCAATCAGGACGGTTGCGCCTGATTTTTCAAATGTCCGAAACTGGCGGGCTTGCGTGCCTTGCCTGGCAGTTGAACCTCCCCGTTGGCCACCCTCTGGCGCAGATACTGATAGGTCTGCAGCGCCTGGCCATACATGTGTTCGCCGATCGTAATTTCTTCGTAGTCGTTACCTGCCTGGGCGAACCCGGGCAGCGGCTTGATCTGGGTGTGATAGTCGCAGGCATAAAACAGCGGAAAGGAATAACGCTCCTCCTTCACGCTGCGCACCCGGTGCGCAGTGGCAACGAAAGCGCCTGCCGTCATCACTTCCAGCATGTCGCCGATGTTGACGACAAAGGCATCGGCCATCGGTGGTGCATCGATCCATTGGCCAAGATTGTTCATCACCTCAAGGCCCGGTTTGTCGGCCAAAAGGATGGTGAAGCACTCGTAATCAGTATGGGCGCCAAGACCCGGTGCATCATGGGCGGCACCGTCGAAGGGGTAGTGGATCAGGCGCAGCTTGGACGGCGGACGGGTGACCAGGCTGTCGAAATAGTTTTCTTCCAGGCCCAGGGTCAGGGCGAAGCCGCCGAACAGGCGCCGGCCCAAGGCGAAGATGGCTGCATAGTAGGCCTGCACCGAGGCCTTGAAACCTTGCAGCTGCGGCCAGTCGTTGGGCCCCAGCAACGGGGTGTTGGCCAGCACCAGCAGGTCATCGGCCGGGACTTCGAAGCCGACGTCGAAGGCTTCCTTGTGGTCCGGCTTGCCCTTGGAATAGACCTCTTCGCCTTCGGGCACAAAGCCCTTGTGGGTTTGTGAGGTGCCGATGTAGTGACGCATCTTGGTGTCGAAGGGCTGGTCGAAAAAGTCTTTGGCAGCCTGGCGCAGGTTGGCGATCAGTTGCGGGTCGATGCCGTGATCGGTGATATAGAGGAACCCGACCTCGCTGGCGGCGCGCCCCAATTGTTCGGCCACGGCCAGTCTGTGTTCCAGTTCAAAGCTGAACAGACCGGCGATGTTGACCACCGGAATGCTGTTGAAGTTGGCTTTGTGTGTGTCAGTGCTGGCGCTGTTGTTTTTATTGTCAGGCATGACGCATCGGCTCCCTAAGGATGGCTTGAGTGGGTGAAACGCTCGAAGTGTTCGCGCTCGGTCTGGCCCATCCACACGTTCAATGACCACAGGTCGGCGACCGGGACATTGGTGAAGGGCAAATGATGCAGGTAGCCGTCGGCGCCGAATTCCGGGGTCAGGGTGCTGACCTGGTAACCGCGGGCTTGCTGTGAGCGCCAGATGCTTTCCCAGTGCTGCTGATGGAAAGCCAGTTCTTTTGCATATTCGGGTGCTGCCGGGTGCGGAACCTGCGGGCCCTGGTCGTAACCGACCCGGGCCTGGATATGGTGAACCCGCTCGATGAAAGCGCTCAGGTCATCGGCCGGATCATTCAACAGGCGTTCGCAGGTCACGACCCAGTGGCTGATGTCACTGGTGAACAACAAGTCGGGCAGTTGGCGGATCAACTCCAGGGTCACCCAAGGGTTGAACAGCGAGCGCGAGCGGTGGGTTTCAAAGCTGCAGACCTGGCCGTGCTTGCGCGCCAGATCCAGCGCCTGGCCAAAAAATTCCACTTGTTGTGGCAAGGACCAGCGGTCATTGCCCGCCAGCACGTTGACGAAGCGTGGGCCGAGTTCGGCAGCCCAGGCGAGTTTCTGGTCGAGGTCATCGAGGTGAACGGCAGGCGTTGCCGACTGGTCCGGCAGCACGTCGTACGCGGTGAAGACTGTGCTGATATAGCCCAGGCGATTGGCCTGGAGAAAAGCGCCGAACTCGGTCCGTTCACGGGCGTTCAGTGGCAGGCGTGCTTCCATGCCGTCAAAGCCCGCGTGCAGCAACTCCTCGAGCGCCTGAGCCTTGCTGGCGGTATAGCCCCACAGCGTTCGGAAAATTTCCAGCTTCATCGGTGATCCTCAAAAATCCCAGGGCCTGCTGCAAAAGCACTTCGACGGCGCCAGGCTGCCAAGCGCCTGGTTCGCTGTGGAGTCGATGTTAGACACAGGCCGCACACAGAAAGAATCTGAAAGTTCAAATGAATACTTCAGACTTTCACTAACAAATAGCTAGCTATTTATCTCGCTTGCCAGGAGGGATTTTTATGGGCGAGAGCGTGTCTGCGTTGGCTATTAGCGAGAGATGCCATTGTTACGGCATCATTTTGAAGAGTCCCAAGCGACACCGGGCTAACGAAGTTCCAGGCTACTTGCCATTCCTGGCATGCGCTACCTTCGCTCGAATGCCATCAAGATATTGGGACTTCAGCTCTGTCGTTAACGGCCCAAGGATGGGGTTTGCCTTGAACCGGGCCAACAGATGCTCAATCACCCGATCTACCTTGGCGTAGGCAGCCGTGACGCTTGAAGGTACCAGCGGATCAAACTGAATCCCTTCCATCTCGATATCGAGTCGTTTCAACACCGGCTGTGCGTCCAGGATCTGGTGGCGTATTTCATCCAGTGAACATTGCATTGTCGACCTCCTTGTAATGCCATAAGTACAGGCACGCCTATCGTTAACTGCATCTCGGATGACACAGTCAGGGTATGGCAGTTGCTGTCTTAAAAATGAAACAAAATTGTCGCGTAGAAATATTACTGAAATGTTTCAATCCTATGATCGAGGGAGATCTTTTTTCAGGTTACCTCCCACATGCGTCGAGTTGTGTTCAATCAAAAAGGAGGCGTTGGCAAATCCAGCATCGCCTGCAATCTCGCGGCTGTCAGTGCTGCCGAAGGCTACAGGACGCTGCTGGTGGATCTCGATCCCCAGGCTAACTCGACTCAATACCTGACAGGGCTGACAGGCGATGATATCCCCATGGGGATTGCCGATTTCTTCAAGCAAACCTTATCCAGCGGCCCGGCCAGCAAAAAGAATCGGGTGGCCATCACCGATACTCGCTACGAAAATCTGCACCTGGTCACGGCTAGCCGCGAGCTTGCCGATCTGCAGCCAAAGCTTGAGTCCAAATTCAAGATCAACAAGCTGCGCCGCTTGTTGGTGGAGCTTTCCGAAGATTACGAACGCATTTATATCGACACGCCGCCTTCCCTGAATTTTTATACGTTCAGCGCACTGATCGCCGCCGACCGCGTGCTGATTCCATTCGATTGCGACAGCTTTTCTCGTCAGGCGCTCTATAGCGTCATCGCGCAAGTGGCCGAGTTGCAGGCTGACCATAATGAGTCGTTGATCGTGGAAGGTGTGGTGGTCAACCAATTTGTGGCACGTGCCAGCTTGCACCAGATGCTGATCGACGAGTTGGTGGCCGAAGGCTTGCCCGTGTTACCGGATTACTTGAGCAGCACGGTCAAAATGCGTGAGTCCCATGAAACGTCGGTGCCCATGATCCACTTGGCTCCACGCCATAAGCTGTCATTGGAGTTCGTCAGCCTGTTTTCCGCTTTGGAAAGAGCCGGTTGATCGTAAGAGCAAGGTTGAAAATTCAGCGTCTGACGATGGGATGGCACGCCTTGGTTCGCCATCTGATTCCGTGCGCTGAACATAAAATTGAAATTGAAATGCCAGTACGATAACTCGCGCGCAATCGCTAGCTCCTGCTTCGAATCAACACCTGTTTTCCTGGCCGCCTTTGGGATGGCCATTTTTTTTGCCCGAGATTTTTGGACGCAGCATTTTCAGTTTTTGCATTTCGTCCTCGGCTTGTCGAAGTTCACAGGTGGAAGCCTCCGCCCACAGGTGCTCCAGCGGTTTAAGGCCAGGCTCAAGTTTTACCTTGAGGCATGCACACATTTTTAATTTCTACTGAAGGCCCACGCATAAGCGTTCTACAAACAGTAAAAGCGACGGACTTCGCCCCCGAAGGCCTGACCACGGTCGGTGAGTTGGGCATCAACAAGTCGTCGCACAACACCATCCCGGGTCTAGTGAACTTCACCGTCGACCTGCGTCATCACCGCGATGAAACCATCGAGGCGATGGAGCAACAGGTCCGTGGGCGGCTGCAGGCGATCGCCGACGCTCGCGGTTTGAAACTGGCGATCACCCCGCACTGGATCAGCCCGGCGACGCCGTTCGACGCGGACTGCGTGGCGGCGGTACAACAGGCCATGGACGCGCTGGGCTACGCTCAGCAGTCGATTGTCAGAGGCGCCGGACATGACGCGATCCACCTGGCGCGGTTCTGCCCGACGGCCGTGGTGTTCATCCCGTGCGTGGGCGGTTTTAGCCACAACGAAGCCGAAGACGTACTGCCCGAGGATGTGCGCCAGGGCACTGATGTGTTGCTCAACGCCGTGTTGGCCCGCGCCGGAAGCACTGAATAAACACGATCCCTGTGGGAGCGAGCTTGCTCGCGATAGCGGTGGATCAGTCGCCATCAATGTTGAATGTGCTGGCCTCATCGCGAGCAAGCTCGCTCCCACAGTGGGATGCGGTTGGTTTCAAGACCTACGTTCGCTGACAGGAATTTATCCCATGCGCAGTTTTTTCCACCCCGAACAATTGCTCCACCATCCACGCAGTTACTACTCCCGTGGCCAGATGCGTACGCCGCAGGAAGTGCCGGAGCGTGCGCAGCGCCTGGTGCAGGCGTCTCATGCGTTGGGTTTTACCGTTGAGCAACCGGCCGATGCCGGGCTCGCTCTGCTGCTGACGGTGCACGGCGCACCGTACCTGGCGTTCTTGCAGGAAGCCCATCAGCGCTGGAAAGAGATTCCCGAAGATTGGGGTGACGAAGTGATGTCGAACATCTTTGTCCGCGAACCCAATGCCCTGCGCGGAATTCTCGCGCAAGCCGCGCGCTATCTGGCCGATGGCAGTTGCCCGGTGGGCGAGCAAACCTGGCGTTCGGCTTACTGGTCGGCGCAAAGCGCCATCGCCGGTGCCCGGGCGTTGCTCGAGGGTGAACCGGCAGCGTATGCCCTGTGCCGTCCACCGGGTCACCACGCCCGGGCCGAAGCGGCGGGTGGTTTCTGTTATATGAACAATGCGGCGGTGGCCGCCCAGGTATTGCGCGCCGGTTTTTCGCGGGTAGCGGTGCTGGATACCGACATGCACCACGGGCAAGGGATTCAGGAGATCTTCTACGAGCGTGATGACGTGCTCTACGTTTCGGTGCACGGCGATCCGACCAACGTCTATCCGGGTGTCGCAGGTTTCGCCGATGAGCGCGGTGTCGGGGCGGGCGAGGGTTTCAACCTCAACCTGCCGATGGCCCATGGCGCCAGCGAGGCCGACTTTCTGGAGCAATTGGATGTAGCACTGAAGGCGGTGACGGACTTTGGCGCCGAGGTGCTGGTGCTGTCCCTGGGCTTCGACATTTTCGAACTGGACCCGCAAAGCAAAGTGGCGGTGACCCGCGAAGGGTTTGCCGTGCTCGGTGAGCGGATTCGCAGCCTTGGGTTGCCGTGCCTGATCGTGCAGGAGGGCGGGTATCACCTGGAGAGTCTGGAGGATAATGCGCGGGCGTTTTTTGTGAGCCCTGAGGTTTGGCAGCTCTGAGATCTTGGGTGTCTGGAAGATTGCTTTCGCGGGCAAGTCGGATCGCCGCACCGCCGCTCCCACAGGTTTCGCGTCGTCCACAAATCTGCGGTTCTACTCGGACACTGTGGGAGCGGGCTTGCCCGCGATGAACGATAACCCGGTCCACCTGACGGAACACAAGCGCCCTACGGCACTTGCCATAGCCCTTACGTTAACGTAAAGATTGCGGCAGGGCGCCGACGTATGAAGGCGCAGGGCGGACGACCCGGAGCGCTTGATGACGCTAATAAAAACAAACTCCCCCAAACTGCATCGCGAAGCCCGGCTGGCCCGGGAAAAACTGCACCTGGAAGGCGAAGTGCCGGATGGCGTCCTGCGTGCGGAAATCGATGCCTCGTGGCGACGCAGCCTGAGCCATGGCGTGCATTTCAATGCCAAGCATGAGCTGGCGCTGGAATCGAGTGCCAGCCTGGACGTGTTGTTGGCCAGCAATCGCTTATTGATCGATGCCGCGTTGCCGGCGATCGATTACCTGGCCGAGCGTCAGGGCAAAGAAGGGCTGATCATCCTGGCCAACTCCGACGCCACCATCCTCGCCGTCGAAGGCCGCGCCGACCGTCTCAAGGGCAGCGGCCTGCAGGACATCACCCTGGGCGCCTGCTGGAGCGAAGCGGTCCGCGGCACCAACGCCCTCGGCACGGCACTGGTGGAAGCCCGGCCGACCCTGATCGATTGCGGCGAACATTATCTGGATCGCCTCAGTGATTTTTCCTGCACCTCGGTACCGATCCATTGCCCTCAAGGCGACATTCTTGGCGTCCTCGACCTGACCCGCGAAGGCCCGCTCGGCCGTGCCCACGACAGCACTGCGCTGCTGGCCATGGCGGTCAGCCAGATTGAAAGCCGGGTGTTCAACGCCAGTTATCCTGACGAAATCGTCCTGGCCTTCCACAGCCGCAGGCAATACCTGGAATCGCCGTGGCAAGGCCTGCTGGCCGTGAGTCTTGGCGGGCAGATCCTGGCGGTCAGCGCCCAGGCCTGCCAGTTGCTCAACGCCGAGCGCTCGGCCCTGGTCGGGCGACGCTGCGAGGAGTTTCTCGGAGTCGACGGCCTGCAGTTGTTGGYGCGTCTGCACCAGGGCGGGGCCGGCAGCCTGCAAACCGCCAAGGGTGAATTCTTCTACAAAACCCTGCGTGCGCCGCAACGCTCGATCAACGTCAGCAGCCCGCCGCGCACTGTCGCGAAACCGGCCAAGGCGCAACCGGATCTGGAAGCGCTCGCCGGCAGCAATACGCGCTACGCCCGTGCCTTGCGCATGGCCCGCCAGGGGCTGGCCAATGAACTGCCGGTTTTGTTGTTGGGCGAAACCGGCACCGGTAAAGAGGTTATCGCCCGCGCCCTGCACATGGCCGGAGCGCGCTGCGACAAACCCTTCGTGGCAGTGAACTGCGCGGCCATTCCCGAAGGCCTGATCGAGTCCGAACTGTTCGGCTATCGCGAAGGCGCGTTCACCGGTTCACGCCGGGGCGGCATGGTCGGGCGCTTGCAGCAGGCCCATGGCGGCACCTTGTTCCTCGATGAAATCGGCGACATGCCCCTGGCCTTGCAGGCCCGACTGTTGCGGGTATTGCAGGATCGCAAGGTCGCGCCCCTGGGCGCTGGGGAAGAGCAGGACATCGACGTCGCGCTGATCTGCGCCACCCATCGCGACCTCAAGCGTCTGGTGGAAGAAAAACACTTTCGCGAGGACCTGTTCTACCGGGTCAACGGCATCAGCGTGATGCTCCCGGCCCTGCGCGAGCGCGAAGATTTCGCCGCGCTGGTCAACCGCATGCTGACGACACTGGGCGCCCCCAACGCTGTCCTGCACGACGATCTGAATCGCTTGCTCGGCGGTTATCACTGGCCGGGCAACATCCGCCAACTGGAGATGGTCCTGCGCACCGCGCTGGCCATGCGCGAGCCGGATGAAACCGTGCTGACCCTCGATCACTTGCCCGACAGCATGCTCGACGAGCTGACCGCCAGCGAACGGCCCCAGGCCGGCAGCATCCGGGAAAACGAGCTGGAGCTGATCCGTCAGTCCCTGGACACGCACCAGGGCAACGTCTCGGCCGCCGCCGACGCCCTGGGCATCAGCCGCGCGACCCTTTATCGCAAGCTCAAACAGTTGCGTTCGTGATGCAGCGCCTGATCGTTCGGCTGATCGACAGCCAGAACCCCGAGGCGCTGCAAGCGTCGCTGCGCTGGCTGTACAGCTTTGTGCGGCCCCATCGCCTGGCGATTGCCGGGCTGTTGGGCCTGTCGGTCTGCGCCTCGGCGCTGGTGCTGGTGCAGCCGTGGCTGACCAAACTGCTGATCGACGATGGCCTGTTGGCGCGCAACTTCCCGATGCTGGTGTTGATTGCCGGGCTGATGATCGTCGCCGGGTTGCTGGGCACGGCGCTGTCGGGCATCAACCGCTACCTGCACACGCGCCTGTCCGGGCGCATGCTGTTTGCCCTGCGCGATGACCTTTACCGGCATTTGCAAACCCTGTCGCCGAGCTTCTACGGCCAGCGGCGCATCGGCGACCTGATGTCGCGCCTCGATGGCGATGTCGCGGAAATCCAGCGGTTTGCCGTGGATTCGCTGTTCTCGGCCGTGTCCAGTGTGATCGGCCTGGTGGTTGCCATCGCGATGCTGTTGACGCTGTCCTGGAAACTCTCGCTGCTGGCGGTGGTGCTGATTCCCCTCGATGTCCTCTGGCTGCGCTGGATGCGGCGCAAGGTCGAGCGCGATGTGCGGCAGTTGCGCGAGCGTTCGGCGGACATGTCGTCGTTCATGGTCGAGACGCTGCCGGTGATGAAGTTCATCCAGTCCGCCGGCCAGCAACAGCGCGAAGCGCGGCGCCTCGAGACGCTGGGGCAGGGCTACATGAGCCAGTTGTTGCGCCTGCAAGTCACCGAATTTTTCACCCAGGCCGTGCCCGGTACCCTGACCTCGCTGTCCCGGGCCTGCGCATTTTTGATCGGCGGTTACTGGGTGGTGCAGGGCACCTGGCAGCTCGGCGCCCTGATTGCGTTTTCCACCTACCTGGGCATGGCCGTGGGGCCGGTGCAAAGCCTGCTCGGGCTCTACGTTGCCATTCAGCGGATGACCGTCAGCCTCGGCCGGGTCATGGAGTTGCGCGGCGAACAACCGACCGTGTCGACGCCCGTCACGCCACGCCCGATGCCGAGTTCCGGTGACCTCTGGTTCGACAATGTGCACTTTGCCCATCCCGGCCGCCAATCGACCCTGCGCGGCATCGAAGCGCGGATTCCCTACGGTTTGAAAGTGGCCCTCAGCGGCGGCTCGGGCGTGGGTAAATCCACCCTGATCGACCTGCTGCAACGTCACCACGATCCGCAGTCGGGTCGGGTCCTGCTGGGTGACGTCGATGTGCGCGAACTGGATCTGTTCCAGTTGCGCCGGCGCATTGCGGTGGTCAGCCAGGACATCGTGCTGTTTCGCGGCAGCCTCGCCGACAACCTGGCCTACGCGGTGCCGGACGCCAGCCGCGAGGCGATTGCCGACGTGGCGCGACTGGCGCAACTCGACAGCCTGATCGAGTCCTTGCCCGAAGGCCTCGATAGCCCCTTGGGCGAGCGGGGCCAGCAGTTGTCCGGCGGGCAGAAGCAACGCATCGCGATTGCCCGGGCGCTGTTGCAGGACCCTTTGATTCTGGTGCTCGATGAAGCCACGTCCGCTGTGGATGAAGCCACCGAGCGCGAAGTCATCGACGCCATCGACCGCTTGTTTGCCGGGCGCACGCGGATCCTGATCAGCCATCGCCCATCAACCCTGGCCGATGCCGATCTGCGTTTCGAATTGCTCGACGGCGTGCTGACCTCGAAAACGGTGCTGCATGAAACCTGAGTTGCGCATTGGTGTGGTGGACAGCGGCCACTCGGCAGCACAACGGGTGCGAGTGATCGCCGGTCGGCGCTTTGCATTGCTTGAAGACGGCCTGGCCGAGGGCGACTTGCGCGACGATCCGCTGGGGCATGGCAGTGCGGTGATCGAGGCGATCGGCCGGCGTGCCCCCTCGGCGCTGTTTTGCGTGGCGCAGGTGTTCGACCAGCGCGGTGTCACCAGCGCCTTGCAGATCGCCACGGCGATTGACTGGCTGCTGGCGCAGGACGTGCGACTGATCAATCTGAGCCTTGGCCTTCGCCAGGATCGCAGCCTGTTGCGCGCAGCCTGTGCGGCAGCGGTGGCACGGGGCGTGCTGCTGTGTGCGTCGAGTCCCGCCCAGGGCGAAGGGGTGTTTCCGGCCAACTATCCGCAGGTGTTGCGGGTGACCGGTGATGCGCGCTGCGCCGAGCAGGAATGGTCGTGGCTCAACAGTGCCCAGGCGGATTTCGCTGCATGTGTGCAGGGCACCTATCCGGGGCAATCCGGGGCGAGTCTCGGTTGTGCTGCGTTGAGCGGGCACATCGCCGGGTTCCTCGCCGAACAGCCTGACGCCAGCAATCAGCAAGTCGTCGAGTGGTTGCGCGAGCATGCCCGTTACCGTGGTCCTGAACGGCGAATCGGGCCATGACGGACATCGTCATTCTGGGTGCCGGGCCGGCGGGGGCCGCGGTCGCGCTGGGGCTGCGGCGGTTGGGTCATGGCGTCACGCTGATCAGCGAATGGCGCCGGTTTGCGGCGCTCGAAGGTGTGTCCGTGCGGGTGCTAGAAGCCTTGCGCAGCGCCGGTCTGCATCAAGCACTGGCGGATGCGGCGTTGCCGTCCCAGCGCCAGGTCTCGTGGAATGGCCAGCAGCATGCGCAGAACATCGAATACTTGCTCGACCGTCCGGTGTTTGACCGAGGCCTGCGCGAAGATTTGCGCCTCGCGGGGGTTGAGCTGATCGAAGGCCGGGTGCTGACGGTTCAGTCATCGACCAATGGCCATCGAATCGAAATCGACGGCCGCGAACCGCTGCTCACTCCGTTTCTCGTCGAGGCCCGCGGACGTCAGGCCCCCGCTATCGGCAAAGGCTTGCGTGGACCCGAGACGGTCAGCTTGCTCAATCGCTGGCAAGGCTCGCCGGGCAGCACCGCCAGTGCCGTGGAAAGCCTTGAGGATGGCTGGGCGTGGATGGCGCGACGCACCGACGGTCAGTGCTACTGGCAATGGACGGTGGACGTGGCCAGCGCCGGGTTGCCGGGCAAGGCCATGTTGCTCGATTACTGCCGGCAGCGGCGCCTGGGTTCGAAGCTGGCCGCCGCATTTTTTGTCGGCGAAGCGGAGTGTGATCTACAACTGCACGCCCGCAGCAGCACGGCGATTCTGAGCCCGCAGGTGTGTGGCGAAAACTGGATTCGGGTCGGCGATGCGGCAATGGCCGTCGACCCGCTGTCGGGCAACGGGATCTTTCAGTCGTTGTCCTCGGCGTTGCAGGCGCCGGCGGTGATCAACACGCTGCTGTGCAAACCCGAACGAGCGGCTTTGGCCCAGCGTTTCCATCAGCAGCGGGTGGAGCAGTTGTTTTTGCGTTTTGCGCGAATCGGCCGGGATTTTTATGCCGATGAGCAGCGCTGGCCGGATCAGCCGTTCTGGCAGGCACGACGGAGTTGGCCGGACGCCGAGGTGGCCCATGCCGCGGTGGATTTTGCGGCACTGAAAATCGAACGGGCGCCGGTGTTGCGTGAAGGTTTTGTCGATGAGGCCGAGGTGGTGATCACGTCGGATCAGCCGTTGGGCATCTGGCATGTGCAGGGGATTGAGGTGGCGGCGTTGGTGCGGCGGTTGCGCAGTGAACCGGCAGAGCAGGTGTTGGCTGGGTTAACCACAGAACAGGGAAGGATGGTCAGGAGTTGGTTGTTGGCTCAAGGTTTCAAACCCTGATATTTGAGCTGCCTGGACCGGCCTCTTCGCGGGCAAGCCCGCTCCTACAGTGGTTTTGCGTTGAACACAAATCCCCTGTAGGAGCGGGCTTGCCCGCGAAGGCGGCCTAAAGGACGCTACGAATCACAACTTGATCAACACCGACTTCAACTCGGTGTAATGCTCGATCGCCGCATACCCCATCTCACGCCCGACCCCGGACATCTTGTAGCCACCGAACGGCAGCGCCGGGTCCAGGGCGCTGTGGCAGTTGACCCACACTGACCCTGACTTGATCCGTGGAATCATCCGGTGCACCGCCGCCAGGTCGTTGGACCAGATACTCGCGCCCAATCCATACGGACTGTCATTGGCCATGCGCAATGCATCGGCCTCATCATCGAACGGAATCGCCACCAGCACCGGCCCGAAGATTTCCTCCTGCACCAGTGAGTGCTTCTGATCGACATCGACGATCACCGTCGGCTTGACGAAGAACCCCGGGCCGAACTGCTCACCGCCGCAGGCAATGGTCGCACCGCTCTCGCGGCCTTTTTCGATGTACCCGTAGACGCGCTCCTGCTGGCGCGCCGAGATCAACGGCCCCATGTCGACGCTCGGGTCCAGGCCATTGCCGAGTTTCATGGCGTTGGCGATGTCGCTGATGTCCGCCACCACATTGTCGAAATGCTTGCGCTGCACATACAGCCTGGAACCGGCGCAGCAGACCTGGCCCTGATTGAAGAAAATCGCGCTGGCAGCCCCGGCCGCAGCGGTTTTCAGGTCGGCGTCGGCCATGACGATGGTCGGCGATTTACCGCCCAGTTCCAGGGTGACCCGGGTCATGGAATCCATGGCGATCTTGCCGATCTGCTTGCCCACGGCGGTGGAACCGGTGAAGGTCAGCTTGTCCACCAGCGGGTTGTGAGTCAGGGCCGAACCGGCCGTGATGCCGGTGCCGGTGACCACATTGAACACGCCTTCGGGATACCCGGCTTCCAGCACCAGCTCGGCGAGTTTCAGTGCGGTCAGCGGGGTTTCGTCGGCGGGTTTGAGCACCACGGTACAACCGGTGGCCAGGGCTGGGCCGAGTTTCCAGCAGGCCAGCAGCAGCGGGAAGTTCCAGGCAACGATGGCGCCGACCACGCCCACCGCTTCGCGACGTATGAAGCTGTGGAACTGGTCGTTGGGCATCAGCGGTGCCGACACGTCAACCGTGGAGCCTTCGATCTTGGTCGCCCAACCGGCCATGTAGCGCAGGAAGTCGATGGCCAGTTGCACGTCCATCACCTGGGCCACCGCCGCGCTCTTACCATTGTTCAGGCATTCCAGTTGCGCCAGCAGCTCGGCGTCGCGCTGCATCAGGTCGGCGAGTTTCCACAACAGGTTCTGCCGCTCCCGGGGACGGGTGCGGGCCCAGGCTGAATCGTCGAACGCCTGGCGGGCGGCGAGAACGGCGCGGTCGACATCTTCCGGCGTTGCCCGTGGCACCACGCACAGCACCTCACCGGTGGCCGGGTTGTGCAGGGGCATGGTCTGGCCGTCGGCGGCCTCGACCCAGTCACCGCCGATCAGCATGCGCGGGGCGCGTTGGATAAACGCCGAAGTGGCGGGAAGCAGGTTTGGGAGCGACATGTTGAAACCTCGTCTTGTTCGTGTGGCGAGGTCTTTCGCAACGGTTGTGCCAGTTTGCCAAAAGCGCCGTGTTAGCAGGCTTTGGCGGAAAAAGCAGCTCTTGAACGAGCGCAGGACTGTCGCAAACTGAGACGTCGCTGACACACTCGTAGCGTCCTGTAGGAGCTGGCTTGCCAGCGATGGACTCGAATGCGCCGCGTTGAACCAGTCATCACGCGTTATCGTTAACGACCATCGCTGCGATGCGGCGACCCGACAAGCCAGCTCCTACAAAAGCCGGGTGAATTGATAGAAGGTCATCCGCCCGCCGCACGCTCACCTATGCTCGTCTCAGAGTGCAACAGTTGTCGCGAAATTGAACGTGTTGCCGCGATGGCATGACTGGAAAAACTCCCGCCGATTCCGGCAAATCATTGATTCATTGAGGTATTCGCAAGCTGGCACGCTCCGTGTATTGCTCATCTCAGACGTTTCTCTTGCCTCCGTCAGCGGATCAAAGCCGGCGGCAGAAACCATAAAAACGATAAGCCACAAAAATAAGAACGCACCGTGCGAGGTTCGACGTTGATGAAGAGAAAACTCCGATCAGGCATGAGCGCCAGCCTGCTGGCCGTAGCCGCTTGTGTAGCGCTGCATTCGCCTCATAGCCTGGCAGCCCGCGACGCCCAGACCATCCTCAAGGAAACCTGTCAGGGCTGTCACACCCCCGAAGCCGATAACGCCCTCAGCCGCATCAGCCACCAGCGCAAAACGCCGGAAGGCTGGTTGATGAGCATCGCCCGCATGCAGACCATGCACGGCTTGCAGATCAGCGATGACGACCGCCGGACGCTGGTCAAGTACCTGGCCGACACCCAGGGCCTGGCGCCGAGCGAGACCGACGGCGTGCGCTATGCGCTGGAGCGTCGGCTCAACACCGTCGAACACTTCGACGACCAGACCAGCCAGATGTGCGGCCGCTGCCACTCCGGTGCGCGGGTGGCCCTGCAACGGCGTCCGGCGCAGGAGTGGGAACGCCTGGTGAACTTCCACCTCGGTCAGTGGCCGTCCCTGGAGTATCAGGCGCTGGCCCGGGACCGCGACTGGTTCGACATCGCCCGCAAGGACATGGTGCCGCTGCTGGCCAAGCGTTATCCGCTGGACAATCCGGCCTGGAAAAAATGGCAGAGCGTGACGCCGAAAGCCGATGCGCTGGTGGGCGACTGGAGCTTCAGCGGTCACTTGCCGGGCAAGGGTGAACTGGCCGGTGTCATGACCGTGAGTGCCGATGGCAGCGACACCTTCAAGGTCAGCGTCAAGGGCCAGTACGCCGACGGCAGCCCGTTCAATGGCGACGGCAGTGCGATTCTCTACACCGGCTACGAATGGCGCGGCAACGTGACCATCGATGGCGTGACCATGCGCCAGGTGTTCGCCGCCCAGGGCAATGCGATGCAGGGCCGGATGTTTGAGGCCGAGCACGACGAGCGTGGCCTGGACTTCGTCGCCGCCAAACAGGGTTCCCAGCGTTTGCTGGCGGTGCAACCGGGCTACCTGAAGGCCGGCAGTGAAACCGAAGTGACCCTGATCGGCAGTGGCCTGGCCGGTAAGCCGAACTTTGGCAAAGGCGTGGAAGTGCTCGAAGTGGTCTCGCATAGCCCGCAGCAGATCAAAGTCAAACTCAAGGCCGCCGCCAATGCCCAACCGGGTGCACGCGCGGTCAGCGTCGGCACGCTGAAAGGCCCGAGCCTGTCGGTGTACAGCAAGATCGCTTCGGTCAAAGTGGTGCCGGAATTTTCGGTGGCGCGGATCGGCGAGGGCGGCGGTTCGACGCCAAAGGTCCAGGGCCGTTTCGACGCGGAAGCCTGGGGCAAGGGCGCTGACGGCAAGCCGTATCGCATCGGCGTGTTCCCGGCGCAATGGAAAGTCGAAGCCTTCGACGACCGCGCCAAGGAAGACGAAGACGTCAAGTTCGCCGGCACCATGCAGGCCGACGCGGGCGTGTTCACCCCGGGCGATGCCGGACCGAACCCGGCACGCAAGATGTCCACCAACAATGCCGGCAACCTCAAGGTGATCGCCGCCGTCGACGACGCTGGGAAATCCCTGACCGGCGAAGGCCACATGATCGTGACCGTGCAACGCTGGAACAATCCACCCATTCCGTGATGTTGAAACGTGAGCTTGGCTGAAAACGTTTTCAGACACTTTTCGGAATGACCGCAAGCCCCGCAGACCGGGGCTTGCACAGGAGGTTGGCAATGGGCGCTATCTTGAATCTGGTCGAACGCAACCTGCACGAAGTGCAGGTCGATGCCGACCGCATGCTGTTTCACATCCCCAGCAGTTCGCTGTTCGCCAGCGATGAACTGACGGGCACCATCATCGATACCCTGCGCGGCCCTGGCTGCTCCTCGGACGACCTGATCCAGCGCCTGGCCGCGCGTTTCAACGGCGAGGAAATCACCGAGACCCTGCGCGAGCTGATGGCCCTGGAACTGGTCAGCGACGGTTCGCCGCTGACCCCGGACATCGCCACCAAGCGCGTCGAGCGCACGGCGATCAATACCGTGGTACTCAACGTCAACACCGGCTGCAACCTGAGCTGTACCTATTGCTACAAGGAAGACCTCGACAAGCCCTCGGCCGGCAAGAAGATGGACGTCGAGACGGCGATTGCCTCGGTGGAAATGCTGCTGCGCGAATCCCCGGACGAAGAGCGTTTCACCGTGGTGTTCTTCGGCGGCGAACCGCTGAGCAACCGCAAGCTGATCGAGTACATGGTCGACTATTGCGAGAAGCGTTTTCGCGAGGCCGGCAAGTTCGTCGAGTTCGTGATGACCACCAACGCCACGCTGCTCACCGAAGAAACCGTGGACTACCTCAATGCCCACCGCTTTGGTTTGTCAGTGAGCATCGACGGGCCGAAAACCGTGCACGACCGCAACCGCATCACCGTGGGCGGGCAGGGCACGTACGACGTGGTGCGGCGCAAGGCCGAGATGTTGCTGTCGCGCTACAACAGTCGCCCGGTGGGCGCGCGGGTGACTCTGACCACCGGCGTGACCGACGTCGAAACCATCTGGGATCACCTGTTCAATGAACTGGGTTTTGCCGAAGTCGGTTTCGCCCCAGTGACCTCCGGCGATATCAGCACGTTCAACCTGACCAGTGACGAGCTGATCGAAGTCTTCGCCAACATGAAGAAGCTCGGTCGGCGTTACCTGGAAGCGGCGCTGGAGCATCGCAACATTGGCTTCTCCAACCTGCACCAGTTGATCACCGACATCCACGAAGGCCACAAAAAAGCCCTACCGTGCGGCGCGGGCCTGAAGATGCTGGCGGTCGATCACAAGGGCGAGCTGAACCTGTGCCACCGCTTTACCGGTTCGAGTCTGCCGACCTTCGGCAACGTCCACAGCGGCGTGAAACAGGTGGAGTTGAACGACTTCCTGTCCCAGCGTCTGGATCGCACCAACACCGGTTGCGAGGACTGCCAGATCCGCAACCTGTGCTCCGGAGGCTGCTACCACGAGAGCTACGCCCGCTACGGCGACCCGACGCATCCGACCTATCACTACTGCGAACTGATGCGTGACTGGGTCGACTTCGGCATCGAGGTCTACACCCGGATCATGGCCAATAACCCTGCGTTCATCAGCAGCTACATCACTCCGCGCAAGGCTCACTGATATGAAACATCTCAAGGCAATCAATAACAAAGCGTTGAAGCTGGATCAGGCCGCGGATGAAAACCGCATTGAAGAAGTGGTGGCCATGAGTTCCGTGGCGGGCTGTGCCTCGACCACCGACCCGGGCTGGGAAATCGATGCGTTTGGCGGTGTGTCGTCGCTGTGCCAGCCGATGGAGGCCGACCTCTACGGTTGCTCCGACCCTTGCTGGTGGCCGGCCCAGGTGCCCGACATGATGAGCACCTACCCGGACTGGAACAAGGATGCCCAGGCGTCCAACGACAACTGGCGCAACCTCGGCACTGTCTTCCCCAAAGACAAGTGATCACAGAAGAAGGATTCCAGCATGCACAACATCAAAGCCTGCGGCCTGGCCGCGTTCGCCGTCCTGAGCAGCTGTTCGGTCAGTGTTCTGGCCGATGAAAACACTGCGTTGCAAGCCGGTCACGAATACATGTTGACCACCAATTACCCCAACAACCTGCACGTGATCGACCTGGCCACCGACACCCTGTTCAAGACCTGCAAGATGCCCGATGCCTTCGGCCCCGGCACCGTGCAACTGTCGCCGGACCGCAAGACCGCCTACGTGCTGAACAATCACTATGCGGATGTCTACGGTGTCGAACTGGACAGCTGCAAGCAGGTGTTCCACGCCAGCATCACCCAGAAACCGGGGGAGAAAGCGAAGTCGATGTTCGCCTTCACCCTCAGCCACGACGGCAAGGAGCTGTACACCGTCGCCAACCCGACGCTGATGATGAATGATCGCTACGAAGTGCAGCAGCCACGGCTCGACGTGTACAAGACCGATGCCGGTATGGACGCCAAGCCGGTGCGCAGTTTCCCGGCACCGCGGCAACTGACCATCATGCAGAGTGGCAACGATGGCACCTTGTATGTGGCGGGGGCAGATGTCTACAAGGTCAATGTGCAAACCGGCAAGTTCGACGTGCTGATCCCCAGCCGTCACTGGAAACGCCCGAACTACAGCGCGCCAGACGTGCTCTACGTGTGGAACCAGCAGACGTATCGGCATGACTTCTCGCTGCTGTACACCGCGGCGAAGTTCAAGGACAAGAAACAGGACCCGGCCACCGCCGAATACCTGTACGGCCTGTTCAGCGTCGACCTGAAGACCGGCAAGACCGAAACCACCGACTTCGGGCCCTTGACCGAAATCTACTTCAGCGGCATGCGCTCGCCCAAAGACCCGAACCTGATGTTTGGCGTGCTCAACCGCTTGGCCAAGTACGACATCAAACAGAAGAAAATGCTCCAGTCCGCCACACTGGATCATTCCTACTACTGCATTTCCTTCAACAAGGACGGCAGCAAGATTTACCTGGCGGGGACGTTCAACGACGTGGCGATCTTCGATGCCGACAGCCTGAAGCAGACGGGCAGCATCAAGTTGCCGGGCGGGGACATGGCAATTACCACGGCGCAGATATTTGTCCGGTAATTGCGGCGCCTGACCTGACGCCTTCGCCGGCAAGCCGGCTCCTACAGGTTTTCGTGAACACCACAAATCCACTGTAGGAGCGGGCTTGCCCGCGAAGAGGCCCTCAAGAACAGCACAAAATCAAACCCCCGGCACCGGACACCCCAAATCCCCCTCCTGACACTTCAGGTAAGTCTTGAACGTCTCCACCCGCGCCTTGGTCAATTCCGTCACGCAATTGCTGTAGATCAGCGGATACACACTCCCGCCTTCCACCCCGGACGCCGAGAACTTGCACTCGGCATCGCGAAACGCAATCCACGACCGCTGCGCACCCACCAACTGCTTCTTGCTGTCCGGGTTGCTCTTGAGTCGCGAAGTGATCTGCTGGTACAGCGCATTCAACTCCTTGTCCGCCGCCGCATGCTGCTGCGCCGCGCACTGGTTCATCGTGGCCTGGTCGGTGGCGTTGTCGCAGTTCACGGCAGCATGGGCCAGGGAGGTGAACAACAAAGGCGTCAGTGCCAGGAGAAAGCGTGCGTGCATGGCAGAACCTCGCTGTGACAGGGGAAGTTTGGGGGGCAGTGTAGCGCTGTGGGACGTTCAGCCATCTACGCCTGCCATTGCGGGTACTTTTTTACCGACTCATATTCAAGCCAAGGCTGCTCATGGGATGTCCAGATATGCACCTGTGGCGTCATCTGCGGATCGGTATCCAGTGTCGCCACACGAACAATCACGTGCGGCTGGGCCAGCCGTTCGGCTATCAGGTGTGAACCGCAGGCCGAACAGAAATACCGAAACTTGCCCGGTGACGATTCGTAGCGGCTCAGGCGATCCTGGCCTTTGGTCCAGCGAAAATGCTCGCGCATGACCCCGGCGGTCGATGCAAAAGCGGCTGCGTGTGCCTTGCGGCAGGTTTGGCAATGACAGTGGCTGATGGGCATGTCGAGGCTGTCGAGCTGGTATTCGATGGCTTTGCACAGGCAACTGCCGCGCAATTTTTTCATGGCGCTATCCTTTTCGATGCTGTTTCGAGGGAGAACGTTAGCAGTTTCGACCCTCTGGCTTTGTGATTGCCCCAGAACTATCCGCACAAATGCAATCGAATGTCTCGGGCATGGTTGATTGCACATCCCGATTGGTACAACTTTAGGGGTGGTCGTGTGGTCTTACTGACTACTGTTCCAGTACAGGAGGTGACTTATGAACCCAGCATCTGATCGCATCGAAAGGAAAATCCTGCTCAAGGCCAAGCGTTCACAGGTCTGGCGCGTGCTGGCCAATGCCGAAATGTTCGGACAGTGGTTTGGCGTGGCGCTGGAGGGCAAGCGTTTTGTGGCAGGCGAGTGGACCCAGGGGCAGGTTACCTACCCCGGTTATGAGCATTTGCGCTGGAACGTACTGGTGGAGCGAGTCGAGCCGGAACGGCTGTTTTCGTTTCGCTGGCACCCTTATGCCGTGAAACCGGAAGTCGATTACTCCCAGGAGCCCACCACACTGGTGAAATTCGAGCTCGAAGACATGGACAACGGCACATTGCTCAAAGTCTCCGAGTCCGGTTTCGATCACATTCCCCAGGCCCGTCGCGAAAGGGCTTTCCGCATGGACAGTCGTGGCTGGGAAGAGCAAATGAACAATATCGAGCAGTTTTTGATCGATAATGCCAAGTCCCACGAGCAACAGAGTGGCGGAAGTCGGCTCGAAACCTGAGGCGTTTAAGGGTTTTGGAAGGTGGTTTATAGCGAATGTCTTACACACGATGGTAGCGATGTCGTCTGTTATAAATTGGATCCGATGCGTAATCTCGCTTCACCCACTGAAGCACAGGATGTGCTCAGGATCACGGATGATCGACCATCTGCAAGGAACGCTACGACAAGGAGTCGTCATGGTCTTGGAAAAACCCGCTTCGGCGGGTTTTTTTTGCGCGCATGAAAAGTCGTGGCGGCAGGAACCGGGTTCCCGCCGCCATTTTTTTCACTGTCGGTCGAGTTTCGCCGCCGCGCGCTCGGTGATCTGCGCCCGCAGCTTCAATGAACCGGCAGCCCGCTGGCGAGCCTCCTCCAGCACACTGGCCGGGGCCGTCTCGGGGCTGCCCGCGGTAAACGGCGGGGCCGGGGCGTATTCCAGTTGCAGCTGCACCAGTTCGGCGGTGGCCTGGTCGAACAGCTCGGCGGCCAGGGTCAGGGCGAAGTCGATACCGGCGGTGATGCCGCCACCGGTCAACAGATTGCCGTCGCGAACCACCCGGTCTTTCACCGCGATTGCGCCCAGCGGCTTGAGCAGTTCGTGATATGCCCAGTGAGTGGTGGCGCGTTTGCCTTTGAGCAATCCCGCCGCGCCCAGCACCAGTGCGCCGGTACACACCGACGTGATGTAGCGGGCGTTGGCGGCCTGTGCCTTGAGAAAGTCCAGGGTCTGGTCATCTTCCATCAACGGCCCGACGCCACTGCCACCGGGCACGCAGATCACGTCCAGTGCCGGGCAATCATCGAAGGTGGTGGTCGGTTTCAACAGCAGGCCGGTGCTGGCGGTGACCGGCATCAGGTCTTTCCAGATCAGATGCACTTTCACATCCGGCAGCGAGGCCAGCACGTCATATGGGCCGGTCAGGTCCAGCTGCTGAACCTGTGGAAACAACAGAAAACCGATCTGCAACGTCATGGTGTTTTTCTCGTGAAGTGGGTGGACGGTTTGACTGTAGGCTCGTAGGCTTTGGCGCATACGCCAATATCCCCACGAATTACGCCAAATGTCGAAAACCATCCATGTACTCGCTTTCGCCAACGTGCAATTGCTCGACGTCACCGGGCCGCTGCAGGTATTCGCTTCGGCCAACGACATTGCCCGTCAGCAAGGCCTGCCGCGACCCTACACGCCGACGGTGATTGCCAGCGGCGGCGGGGCGGTGATGTCGTCGGCGGGGTTGGCGCTGTTGGCCGAACCTTTGCCGGATGGGGGCAGCGATACTCTGATCATCGCCGGTGGCTGGGGCGTTTACGCAGCGGCGCAAGATGCGCCGCTGGTCGCCTGGGTGCGCGAACATGCCCATGGCTGCCGGCGGGTTTCTTCGGTGTGCACTGGTGCGTTTCTGCTGGCAGCCAGCGGCTGGCTCGATGGCCGGCGCGTGGTCACCCACTGGACCCGTTGCGAGCAACTGGCGCAGCAGCACCCGCGCTTGCAGGTCGAGCCCAATCCGATCTTCATCAACGACGGTCCGGTCTGGACCTCGGCCGGAGTGACTGCCGGTATCGACCTGGCATTGGCCATGGTCGAACAGGACCTGGGGCGCAACATGGCCCTGGAGGTCGCCCGGCAACTGGTGGTGTTTCTCAAGCGTCCGGGTGGCCAGTCGCAATTCAGCGTGACCCTGTCCCTGCAACAGGAAGGCAACCGTTTCGACGAACTTCACGCCTGGATCAGCGAAAACCTGACCCACGACCTTGGCATCCCGACCCTGGCCTTGCAGGCCGGCATGAGCGAACGCAGCTTCGTGCGCCACTACCGCGCCGACACCGGCCAGACCCCGGCCCGGGCCATCGAACTGATCCGCGTCGAAACCGCACGGCGTTTGCTCAGCGATACTGGCGTGCCGATCAAACGGGTGGCGGTGCAATGCGGCTTCGGCAGCGAAGAAACCCTGCGCCGCAGTTTCCTGCGGGCCATGGGCGTGACGCCGCAGGCTTATCGGGAGCGGTTTTCGGTCAGTGCTGGAGCAGATCCAATAGCGCCTTGAGTGTTGCTTCTGACGCTTCTTCGGGAATGTTGTGGCCAACGCCTGCCAGTACTCGACGCTCATAGGAGCCGGTGAAATGCCTGATATCTTCGTCGATTTCTTCCGCGGGACCGACGCCATCATCGGCACCGCACAAGGAAATCGTCGGTACGCTGATACTCGGCTGTTTGCTCAGGGCCTGCTCCATCCATTCCAGCGTCGGATCGCCAAGGGCATACATGAAACGGTGGCGGTAGGAGTGAATCACAACGTCGACGAAATCCGGGTTATCGAAGGCCGGGGCGCTCAACGGATAGCGTGCAGCGTTGTCGGCCCAGGTGGGTGACCACAGTTTCCAGAGCAATTCGCAAAAAGCGTGGCGATTTTCGGTCAGGCCCGCGACGCCACGAGGTGTGTGGAAATAGTACTGATACCAATAGCGATGCTCGGCCTCAGGAGCCAGAGGCAGTGTCGAATGGGGGATGTCCTGAAGGTTATAGCCATCGCCCGTAACCAGGCAGCGCACCCGTTCCGGCCACAGTGCCGCCACAATGCACGCCGCCCGACCGCCCCAATCGTAGCCACAGAGGGACGCCTGTTTAATGGAAAGGGCATCCATCAGGTCAAGCAAATCCTGGGCAAGGGCGGCTTGCTGGCCAGAGCGCAGCGTATCGGCTCTGATGAAGCGCGTCGGGCCGTATCCCCGCAGATACGGGACGATCACGCGGTAACGCTTAGCGGCGAGAGCAGGGGCGATTTCGTCGTAGGCGCGCGGTGAATAGGGAAAGCCATGAAGCAGGATGACCGGGTCGCCGGTAGCGGGGCCGTGTTCTTCGTAGGCAATGTCGAGTTGTGACGTGCGGACGGTCTTTAGTGGCTGCTCAATCATCATCCCCCCTTGGTGCCGATAGTTGTGTTACCCGAACAGCACCCTTTGCCAGTGTTCTTCACTGATGATCGCGATAGGAACACCGCTCTCTCTCAGTTCAACGGCTTTTTTGATCTTGGTGCCATAAGTGCTATGAAGCCATTGATCGTTTCCGATGCTGCCAACCACCAGATAGTTGATTTTTTTGCTGACCGAGCCACCAATCAGGCCGCCGCGTTCGACTATCAGCGACTCGCATTCTTTGCGCGGACCGTAAGCCATAACTCCGGTGAACAGGAAAACCCGATCAATCCAGTTCAGTGCGGGTGCAGGGTTATCGAGTGGAAGACAGCAAGGAGTTGTGAAGATCTGGTCAGAGCCAATCGGCAGACCTGCAAACTGGTGCAGCATGTCCAGTAGCTCAGCCGATTCTTCGGAGTCCAGCACGCCATCACTCAGCATGTTGGAGAGGCGTTTATAGAGGATGTTCACGACTGGATCACCCAGATGACACAAATGAACTTCGATCCAGCTCTTGAGAAACTCGGCTTCCTGCTGGTTGATCTTGCCATCGGCAGCGAGTCCAGCCGCAATGCCTACCAGCGCGTCGGCTGAACGTTTATCAATGCGTGCTTCGTGGAAGAATCCACTGTTTTGAAATTCCTGATGCAAATCGACCATCGTCCATGCTCCTAGGATTCAACTTCCGCTATTTGATTGAAATACTTCGCCCGATCCGGCGTAAACGTCACCACCATGCCGGTCCGAGTACATGTCAGTGCTCGTTCCTGTGCCAGATCCACGTCCAGGTCTTCCCCACGCAACCCTTGCCACTGTGCGAGGTATTTGAGGGAGCCATATTTTTCGAGTTTCTTCAGGCTGCGGCTCACGCCACCTTTCCAGCCTAGTACCGGCAACTCGCCGGCGAGGCACTGTCGGGCGAGGTCAGGGAAGCGGGCGGCGCGCTGACGGCCGACTTCCCAGCATTTGATCAAGCCCTTGTCACCGGCCTCCCAGAGTTCTTCGCGGTTCAAACCGGTTCGGAGCGGGGAATCGATACTGCGTTGGATGCGTTGGGTCATTCTGGTTCCTTGAATTCGGGGAGGCTGGACAGCTCCGCTGTACCCGTTGAGCAAGGATGTTAGGTGGGGATGTAGTGGCTGGCAAAGGGTAATTTCGGGGGTGTTTGCTGACGGCAGGTGTTTAAAAAGTGTAGGGCTAAGTTTGCGAAACCTGTGGATGGTGTTGGAAGCTTGTACTCACGGCTGCCAGACGTTTTTCTCCCCACTCAACCTCCGGTCCAGAAAACACGCCGCACTGATCAACGCCAGGTGCGTCAGCGCTTGCGGTGTGTTGCCCATGTGCCGCCCATGGCTGTCGAGCTCTTCGGCATACAACCCCAGCGGGTTGGCGTACCTGAGCAACTGTTCGAACTCCAGGTGAGCCTTGTCCAGCTGGCCGGCGCGGGCCAGGCATTCGACGTACCAGAACGAGCACGCGGCGAAGGCGCCTTCGCTGCCGGGCAGGCCGTCGATCTGGCTGTCGTCGTTGCGGTAGCGGTAGACCATGCCGTCGCGCACCAGGCTCTTTTCGATGGCTTGCAGGGTCGCCAGCCAGCGCGGGTCGCGGGCGCTGACGAAACGCACCAGCGGCATCAGCAGCATCGAACCGTCCAGGCCGGTGCCGCCGATGTGCTGGACGAAATGCCCGCGCTCTTCATTCCAGAAGTTCTCCCAGATGTCGGCGTAGATCGCCTGACGGGTCTGGTCCCAACGTGCGAACGGTGCCGGCAGCGAACGTTTTGAGGCGAGGCGGATGGCGCGGTCCAGGGCGACCCAGCACATCAGCCGTGAATGCAGGAAATGGTATTGCCCGCCGCGCATTTCCCAGATGCCGACATCCTTTTGCTCCCAGGTTACGCAGACCTGATCCACCACTTCCACCGTGTGTTTCCAGCCTTCATGGGAAATGGCTTCGCCGTATTTGTTGACCAGGTAGATCGCGTCCATCAGCTCGCCAAAAATGTCGAGCTGGACCTGTTCGTAGGCCTGATTGCCGATGCGCACCGGTTGTGCGCCAGCATGGCCGGACAGGTGCGGCAGCTCGACCTCGGGTAATTCCTGGCGACCGTCGATGGCGTACAGGATGTTGAGTTTCATCGGTTTGCCATGGCAATCGCTGACCCGCCCGCGCAACCAGCGCATGTAGGCGTTGGCCTCTTCGACGAAGCCCAGGCGCATGAACGCATAGACAGTGAAGGAGGCGTCGCGGATCCAGGTGAAGCGATAGTCCCAGTTGCGTTTGCCACCGGGGCTTTCCGGCAGGCCGAACGTCGCGGCGGCGAGAATCGCGCCGTGTTTGCGCGAGGTCAGCAGCTTCATCGCCAGGGCCGAGCGGTTGACCATTTCGCGCCAGCGGCCGCGGTAGTTGGACTGACCGATCCAGTCGTGCCAGAACTTCAGGGTGCGCTCCAGGCACAGTTCGGCTGCGCCTTCCTTGAAGCGAGCATCGTTGACGGCGCCGAGCAGGAACTGGCCTGTCTGGTCTTGCTCGAGGGTGAATTCGGCGACCGCCACATTGGCGTCGATGCGTAAGGCCTGATCCGAAGATAGCCGCAGCGACGGTTGACTGTCGGCCTCGAAGATCACGTCCCGTTTGTCCACGCGTGCGTGGGTCGTGGCACGGGCGTAGTCATGGCGCACAGCGCAACGCATGTGGAAAGTGGCGCTGCCGCTGACCACACGGATCCGCCGCATCAGCAGCGGCAGGTCATCTTCGGTGTCGCCGACGGGCAGCAGATCGGTGACTTCGACCACGGCGCGATCACTGAGCCAGCGGCTCAGCAGCACATTGGTGTCGGGCAGGTAAATCTGTTCGCGGCGGGCATCGGGCAAGTCCGGCGACAACTGGAAAATCCCCGCCTCGGGGGTGTCCAGCAGTGAGCAGAAGATCGACGGACTGTCGAATTCCGGCCAGCAGAAAAAATCCACACTGCCTTTGTCATTGACCAGCGCCGCACTGCGCATGTCGCCGATGATGCCGTGGGCGTCGATGGGGCTTTGGCGTTCAGGGGGATCAGCCATTGTCGCGAAACTCCGGGAACCGGGGGCCTAATCAGCTGACTGGTTTGGGTGGCCGAGAGTTCACTTGGCGAGGGGGGTGAGTTGTCTGTGAGGGCCTCTTCGCGGGCAAGCCCGCTCCTACAGTTGATGGGTGTACACCGTCCAATGTAGGAGCGGGCTTGCCCGCGAAGGGGCCTTCACATTCAACCAACAAATTGCTGCTTCCCCCTCGATTCGCCGTTATGGCAACGTGCATGCCCTGACTGAGGCCGGACCCATGGCAAACCCCTATCGCGAGTTGTTCAAAGCCCCCGGCAGTGGCGCATTCGTGCTGGCCGGAATGATCGCGCGCATGCCGATTTCCATGACCGGCATCGGCCTGATCACCATGCTCTCGCAGTTGCAGGGTGGCTACGGAATGGCCGGTGCGGTGGCGGCGACGTTCGCCCTGGCCACGGCCTTTTGTGCGCCGCAGGTCTCGCGCCTGGTGGATCGATATGGCCAGGGGCGGATTCTGCCGGTGGCGGCGTTGCTGGGCGGTGGGGCACTGTTGTTGCTGTTGTTGTGCACGCGGTTGCAGGCGCCGCACTGGACGCTGTTTGTCTTCGCCGCGCTGGCCGGTTGCATGCCGAGCATGTCGGCAATGGTGCGGGCGCGCTGGACCGAGGTGTATCGCGGCCGTCCCGAGTTGCAGACCGCCTACGCCCTGGAGTCAGTGCTGGACGAAGTCTGCTTCATCGTCGGGCCACCGCTGTCGGTGGGGTTGTGCGTGGTGGCATTCCCCGAGGCCGGGCCGCTGGCGGCCTTGCTGGCGCTGGCCATCGGCGTCACCGCGTTCGTGTTGCAGCGCAGCACGGAACCGCCGGTGCATCCCCATGAAGAACATCACCAGGGCTCGATCATCCGTTCCCGCGACATTCAGTTGCTGATGCTGTTGATGGTGGCCATGGGCACCATCGTCGGCGTGGTGGACGTGGTCAGCGTCGCCTTCGCCCAGCAGCAGGGCCAACCGGCGGCGGCAAGCATCGTGCTGTCGGTGTACGCCATCGGCTCGTGCCTGGCCGGGTTGGCGTTCGGCGCACTGCGCTCGAAAGTGCCGCTGGCGCGCCTGTTCCTGTACGGCGGGGTAGCGACGGCGGTGACCACCTTGCCGTTGCTGCTGGCGGTGAACATTTTCGGCTTGTCCCTGGCGGTGTTTGTCGCCGGCCTGTTTTTCGCGCCGACGCTGATTGTCGCCATGGCCCTGGTGGAGCAGATCGTGCCGCCGGCCAAACTCACCGAAGGCCTGACCTGGCTGGTCACCGGCCTGAGCATCGGCGTGGCGATCGGTGCCGCCGGCTCCGGTTGGCTGGTGGACGCCTTCGGCGCGCGCAGCGGGTTCTGGCTGGCGATTGCGGCGGGGGCGGCGGTGCTCGGTTCCGCGATCCCGAGCTATCGCCATCTGAAATGAAGATCCATTGCTGAAAACAGCCCCCCCTGTGGGAGCAAGCTCGCTCCCACAGGTTGTCTTGCACTGACTCAGATAACTAAGGCGGATCGAGCCGATCCAGCGCCCGACTCACCGCCAGTTCCCCGAGCATGATCACCTGCGCAATCCCCAACAGCGCATGGCGACTTGTCCCCTGCAGATGATCCACCAGATCGTTGGCCATGACATTGGCCGAAGCCAGCGATTCGCACGCATGCACCAGCAGGGTTTCGGTACTGAGTTCGGGATTGACGATGAACATGGAGCTGGGTTTGCGCGGGGTGGCCATGATGTGGGCGCCCGGGTTGAGGTCGTGGTCGAGGGCGCGCTCGGCGGCTTCGTGGAATTGTTTTGAGTCGGGGCTTTCGTACGGGGATGCCGGGTCGGTGTCTGGCGGATTGGGTGTGGGCTTGAACATGGATGGTAAACCTCTCAGTTGAGCCGCAACCTGTCTCGCTACTAAACGGAAGGGTGGCGGCTGTACGCAAGTTAGTAGACCGGACAACCATCCAAATCCGGCGCACCCGAAGGCGCCATGCGCACAGCCACCATCAAATGCAGGCAAACACCTGACTGAAGGACACTTATGCACCGATTTTGGATGATGAGGTGGGCTACTAAACCCGATCACTGACAATCAGTGACCCGAATCAAGTTACCGACCACCCCCAAGGCGCACAAGCCGGCGGATTCTGGCGTACCTGTAGGCAACGGCGCAAGGCGTTGTGGCTTTCACGAAGTAACCTGTAGGCCGCTTAAACAAGTGCCGCAGAGCGGTATTTAACCTGCTGTTATGCCTTACCAAAGTGCGACAGAAACATTGGAAAATGCCGGGAAGAATCCTACGTAACTTTGCGGTTGGCCGTCGGAAGTCCGTTGCTTACGATCTAACGCGCAATGAACAGTTGGTCCGGCAAATGACACCTCATCTTGCCCGCGACGACAGCGATCCCGGAGGTCAATGTGAGCGCCGAGCTTTCCACCACCACCCCAGAGGTTGAGACTGACGAACATGCCGCCAGCTATGACTGCTGGTTCCGCATCAAAGTGCAAGCTTCGCTTGACGGCCCGTACCCGAACGTCCCGCATGATCAGGTAATGGCTGATATGCGAGCTCTTCTCGAATCAAAGTCTAATGGACACGATGGTGCTTGAGTGGTGATCGCTGCGCGGTCCACCGTCTCACTATTACTACTTCGACACTCGGTTCAAAACTGCTAAATTCACCGCCCGATTGGCACGACAAGGAATGTTCGTTGATGAAATTTGGCTACCTGATCATCTACGTCAAGGATGTAGAGGCCTCACTCAAATTCTTCTCATCGGCTTTCGGGCTCAGCGTTCGGTTTCTCCATGAGTCGGGCACTTATGGCGAACTCGAAACAGGCGAAACCGCGCTGGCGTTCGCCGCCGATGAGCTGGCTTCCACGAACTTCAGTACCGGCCACGTCCCGGCACACTCTTCCCTCAAACCGTTAGGCATCGAAGTCGGGCTGATAACCGAGGATGTCCCCGTAGCCCATGCCAAAGCGATTCAAGCAGGCGCTAGCGAAATCGCTGCCCCGACTACCAAGCCCTGGGGGCAAACCGTGTCTTACGTTCGATGCCCTGACGGAACGCTGGTTGAGCTGTGCACACCCGTAAACGCTACCGAGAGTGAGTCTTGAAAGCCGGGCGTGTAGCGAACCACGCGGACAACTCAGGCAGCAGCCAGCATATGGTCACGTCAATGGACGAATTGGTGATATGTAAAATCTCTGGGCTCGCGCCGCAAATCCGCGAGCTGGAAACGGAGGCCGTTGCAGAAGGCTTCAGGTTCCTCTCCCGGTTGATCGAGGAATGGGAAAACGGTGCCAATCGATTCGATCAGCAGGGTGAGTGTCTTTTCGGGGCGTTCCGCAACGGACGGCTGATTGCCATCGGAGGTCTTTCATCCGACCCCTTTGCCGAACCGGATGTAGGGCGATTACGGCGGGTCTACGTCGCACGTGCATCAAGGGGCCAGAACGTAGGCAAAGCGTTGGTGCAGCAACTGCTGGAATTGGCGTCTGAGCATTTCCGCGTTGTGCGACTGACCACGGACACACCCGAGGGCGCTGCCTTTTACCTTCGCTGCGGGTTCCGGCCGATACAGGATGATTTTGCGACGCATATGAAGTCATTGGTGGATGTGACATAGCCAATGCGAACTCACTGATGGACCGTCGGGGCATTTGTGGTTCAGCAACTTTCACGCCTGAAGGAATAGTCCTCAGGCCTCGGACAGGGTTCTGCCGAGCCGTCTTCCGCATCCCGTATCGCCTATGTATTATCGGCATCGGCCCGATGCTGCCCGCCGCTCGCTCCCGCTGGGAAAGGTGAAAGCATCTCCTTCTTGTACGAACCCTGTCGCCTCTCTTGACGGTCGAGGTTTGGCAATGCGAGCACCAAGGCATCTCGGCTACAGGAGCAGTCATGTTTTCAATCGAGCAAGCCAAGCAAATGGCCAAACAGTTGCGCGCCTCGCTGGAGGAACGCAATCAAGTGGTGACCCATTCCACCGCGCTGGAACTGGTTGCGCAGCAACTGGGCTACAAGGACTGGAACACCGCGTCAGCGATGCTTGCCCCGGCAAGCATACCGTCCACGCCTGCTGCGACTTTCGACAAACCCATTCCAATCCTGCGGATGTTCGACGAAGGCAAGGCGCGCGAGTTTTATCTGGATTTCCTGGGGTTCAGCGTCGAGTTCGAGCACCGCTTCGAGGCTGATCTGCCGCTGTACCTGGGCATCAGTCGCGACGGGCTGCAACTGCATCTTTCCGAACATCATGGCGATGCCAGTCCTGGCTCGACGGTATTTGTGCCGATGAAAAATATTGAACTGCTGCGGGACGAATTGCTCGGCAAGCGCTACGGATACGGGCGTCCGGATATTGTTCAGCAGGGCTGGGGTAAAGAGCTGCAAGTCTACGACCCGTTCGGCAATCGGATTCGCTTCTGCCAATACTGATTCGACGGTGCGGACCGGGGTGACCCGGTCCGCTTCAAGGCACAACGATTCGACCTCGCTCGCACCGATTCAGGCTGTGCTTTAATCTGAAACCTTCAATCAGGAGATCTCGGAATGGAACCCAACATCGCACACATTTCTCGCTTCCTCGTATCAGGTCTGACCGTACGTACGAAGAACCAGGATGAATTCCGGCAGGAGAGTGCGAAGATCCCCGGGTTGTGGGGCCAGTTCTTTTCGGCCAGCGTTGCTGACCAGATCCCGGACCGTTTACCCAACGCCCCTGTTGTTGGTGTGTACTCAACTTATGAATCTGACGCCAACGGTTTGTACAACGTGACGGCAGGTGTGCCCGTGACCGCGACGAGCGCGGACTTCGACAGCATCGAGATTCAGGAAGGCAAGTATCTGGTCTTCGAAGCCCGTGGCCCAATGCCCGCTGCGGTCATTCAGGCCTGGGGGGACATCTGGAACTACTTTGAACAGCATCAACAGGTGCAACGTCGTTACGCCACGGACTTTGAATCCTATGGCGGCCCTGACGAAGTCCGGATTCATATTGGCGTTGTGGCATAAGCGCTGAACGAAATGTGTGGGTTAAATCTTAAGGACGAACACGCTATGACCACGCAGGACACTTCGCTTCAAGACATCGCCGCGCCTGAAGGCGTTTGTTATGGCTGCGGCAGCCAGAATCCGCACGGGCTGCACATCAAGAGCTTCTGGCATGAAGACGGCGTGCATGTCATGGCGCAGCATTTGCCGGATGACAAGTATTGCGGCTGGCCGGATCTGGTTTACGGCGGTTTGATTGCGATGCTGGTGGATTGTCATTCCAACTGGGCCGCGATGGCTTATCACTACCGGGCAGAACAGCGCGAAGCGGGCAGCTTGCCTCACATCACCTGCGTCACCGGTAACCTGGGCATCAAGTTCATCAAGCCCACCCCGATGGGCGTACCCCTGACACTGCGTGCCAAAGTCGAGGGCGATGTCGGGCGCAAAAGTCGCGTCATCTGTGAGGTCTTCGCCGGAGATGTCCTGACCGCAGTCGGGGACTCCATCTTTGTCCGCGCCGATACCGAGCAACTCAGGGCCGCCGCGCAGCCAATGTAGGAGCGAGCTCGCTCGCGATGGACTCATAGGCGCAGCGTTCAACCAGTAAACACGCGTTATCGTTAACGACCATCGCGAGCATGCTCGCTCCTACATGTGGAAGCTGCCGGCCGTCAGTACTGCGCGCGCAGGCTCAGGGTCACGGTACGCGGGTCGCCGTAGAAGTTGGTGCCCCAGGAGGCATCGACGCGGTCGTAGTACTTGCGGTCGAACAGGTTGTTGGCCGTCAGTGTCGACGACAGGTGTTCGTTGAACTTGTAGCCGACCTGCGCCGTGGCGATGGCAAAGCCGCCTTGCTGGAACTTCACGTCACGCTGGTAGTAGGTGTCGCTGACCACACGCACGCCACCGCCGACGCTGAAGTCCTTGAGCGCACCGTCGGTGAACTCGTACTTGTTCCACAGGTTGAAGTTGTGCCTGGGCGTAATGGTGCTGAAGGTCTTGCCTTTGTTGGCCTGATCGCCGTCCAGGAACTTGGTGGAGGTGTAGGCGTAACCGGTGACGATGCTCCAGTTCTCGGTCAGGTTGCCGCTCAGCTCGGTTTCCCAGCCCTGGCTGCGGGCCTTGCCTTCGGTCATGTAGGCACCGGAGGTGTTGTCGTATTCGGCGCGGTTTTCATCGTAGATGCGGAAGGCCGCAACGCTGGCGTTCAGGCGTCCGTCGTAGAATTCGCGCTTGAGGCCGATCTCGTACTGCTTGCCTTCGCGCGGGCCGACCGGCTGACCGTCCGTGCCGATTTCGCTCTGCGGTTTGAACACGCCGGTGTAGCTGAAGTAGGTCGACAGTTCAGGGGTGATCTTGCCGATGATGGCGCCGTACGGCACGACCTTGCGGTTGATGCTGGTGTGGGCTTCGCCGAAGTTGTTGAAGAAGGCGTTGGCGTTTTTCGCATCGCTTTCGTACCAGGTGACGCGGCTGCCGCCGATGACATCGAGCCAGTCGGTGACGTTGAACTTGGCACGGGTGTAGACGCCGTACTGATCGGACTTGGACCAGTTGCCGTTGACGTGCGCATAGTCGTTGTGGGGAATGTCGATGCTGCCCGGGTCGAACACGTTGATCGGGAAGTACTCGCCGCCGCCGTAGGTGAAGTCCTTGTCCAGGTGCTGGTACTCGGCGCCCAGGGTGAACTCGTGTCGGCGATTGGCGAATTCGAACGGCGTGGTGACGAAGCTGTCGACACCGATGGTCTTGATGTGGGTGTAGTAGTCGTAGGCCACGGCCCAGCTGTCACCGGTGGCCGGGTCGACCGCGCCGTCGGCCCAGGTGAAGTTACGCTGCGGGGTTTCGGCGTCGCGGTAGGTCAGGGTGGTCTTGAACTGACCGCCGTTGTCCAGTTCGTGGTCGAGTTCGGCGAAGGTTTCCCAGACTTTTTCGTCGAGGGTGTTCCACTTGGCGTCGACGAAGGTCGAGCGCGGCACGTCGAGCAATGAGCCGTCGGCGTAGGCCGGCAAGCCGAAGGCCGGGGTGGAATGGTTCTGCTGGTAAGCGCCGCCGACCGACAGGGTGGTGGCCGGGTCGAGGTCGAACTCCAGGCGACCGTAGACCATCGGACGTTCGTTCTGCGCGTAGTTGACGAAAGACTTGTTGTTTTCGTAAGCGGTGATGAAGCGACCGCGCACGGTGCCCTGGTCGTTCAACGGGCCGGTGACGTCCACCGAAGAACGGTAGCGATCGTAGGAGCCTGCGGCCAGTTCGCCACCGAGGGCGAATTGGCTCAGGGCGCGCTTGCGCACAACGTTGATCGTACCGCCGGGTTCACCCGCGCCCTGGTACAGGCCCGAAGGACCGCGCAGCACTTCGATGCGGTCGTACATCGCCAGGTCGAAACTGGTGGCCATGTCGCCCTGGCCGGTGGGTTGCGAGACGCCGTCGACCTGCACCTGATCGACGAGGAAGCCGCGCATGTAGATGTCGTTGAGGCTGGAGCCGGAGTTGTAGGTCTTGATGGTCACGCCGGTGACCTGACGCAGGGCGTCCTGCAGGCTGTTCAGGTTCTGGTCGTCCATGCGTTGGCGCGTGACGACGGACACCGACTGCGGGATGTCCTTGACCTTGACCTTGATGTTGCCTTTGCCGATGGTCACTTCATCGCTGGTATAGGAGTGCGTGCCTTCAGTGGTCGGCCCCAGCGCCAGGCCGGTGATGGACGTCGCACCCAGCTGCAACGCACTGGAGTCACCGGCCGCAGGCACCAGCGACACGGTGTTGCCATTCAACTGAAAATTGATGCCGCTCCCCAGCAGCAAGGTTTTCAGTGCCTGTTCCGGTTCCATGTTGCCGGACACCGCCGTGGACTTGATGCTGTTGACCATGTCCTGACTGTAGAGAATCTGCAGGTTGGTCTGCTGGCCCAGTTGGCGCAATGCACTGGCCAGCGATTGAGCCGGCACATTGACGCTGACCGGGGCTGCCTCGACCTGGGATGTGCCCAGCAGCAACAGGGTCAACAGCGCGCCCGGCACGACCGTTCGGAATTTCTTTTGCCGTTCGATGGCTAATGCCAAGGGTGCGCGGGACAGAGTAAGGCTTTGCATTGCTCTAATCGCTCCAGAATGGTGTGTGCAGCGTTTTAGTTAATGATAATTATTATTAGACGGACCACTTTGGCTAAACCGGAAAACAAACTTCAAAAAAACAATGATTTGCGTGCGACAACCACCGTCAGGCGGTCGCGCGCTCGGTGACGACCCGGCCCGATTCCATGCGCACCAGTTGATCGGCCATGTCGAAATAGCGGTCGTCGTGGGAGATGACGATGATGGTTTTGCCGCAGCCGTTTTCGCCGACGATGAAAATGATGTCGCCTTGCTCGATGTTCAGGTTTACCGGGCCCAGGCGAAACGCATCACTGCCCGGTGCGGCCGGGAAGGTGTAGCTGACGTTGTCCAGTTGCAGATGGTTGACCACGGTCGGCCGGGTACCGTTGTCGTTGAGCAGCAGGTGCGGCTCGGGCGAGGAAAACTGGCTGGACAGCTCCGCGATCGAAGGTGTTGATCGAGCGCACTTGGGTGTTACAGATGAAATCGGCGGTGCCCTGGATGCCGGTGCCGATGGCAATCGCCAGCACCATCATCAGCCGGTGGCTGCGGTAGCGCTCGATCTGTTCGATGGGCGCCGAGAGTACTTTTTCCCCCAGCGCTTTGCGCAGTTTGGCAATGACGTGCCGCCGCCTTCGCGAGCAAGCTCGCTCCTACAGGGCCCGTGGCTAATTAGCGGGCAAGTCGAAGCAGTACTTTAAATCTATATGAGAATTACTATAAATTACGCGACTCAAATTGCCACTATCGTGTCGCTGCGTGATTCAGCGGTCGCCGGAACGGCTCAAGGACAGAAACCGCACCCCATGCGGACGGGAGTCATGTTGGAAAACTACTATCGCGAGCTGGTGTGTTTCCTGAACGCCAGGCTGGGCAACCGCCAGGTGGCCGAAGATGTGGTGCATGACGCTTACCTGCGCGTGCTGGAACGCACCAGCGAAGCGCCGATCGAGCAGCCCCGGGCGTTTCTTTATCGCACTGCATTGAATCTGGTCATCGATGACCATCGACGCAACGCCTTGCGTCGCGCCGAGCCGCTGGACGTACTCGACAGCGAAGAACGCTACTTCACGCCTTCGCCGCACAAGGTCCTCGATCACGGCCAGCGCCTGGACATGCTCCAGCGGGCCTTGGCGGAGCTGCCACGGTTGTGCCGCGAGAGCTTCCTGTTGCGCAAGATCGAGGGCCTGTCCCATCCGCAAATCGCCGAGCAACTGGGTATTTCCCGTGCGCTGGTCGAAAAGAACATCGTCAATGCCATGAAGCATTGCCGTGTGCGGATGCGCCAGTGGGACGCCCAGTGATTCTGCGCGGCTCGGCACTCAAGCCGGTCGACGACAGCCCCTTCGTCAACGCAGTGTTCTCGCCGGAGTTCACCGACCTGGTGCTCCAGCAACCCGACAGCGAGCGCGAACGACTGGTGAACGAGTACCACAACACCTATTACTCGGTGGTGATGGATTTGTTGTTGGCGACGGCGAGCTGAGATTTGCTGCGTCTGTAAGGCCGCCTTCGCGAGCAAGCCCGCTCCCACAGTAGTCCAGTGAACACAGGTCCATTGTGGGAGCGAGCCTGCTCGCGATGGGGCGATTGAAATCACCCAATACACTCAATCCTGAACCCTTCCTGAAGATCCCCGAGATTGCCCCTGCAAGCTTTTGTAACGGGTTTACTCGCCAAACATCGGGGCGTAAGCTTCGCGCGTTTTCATCCATTACGGAGACCCACAGTGGGTACTTGTTCGAGTGACAGTTGTCGGCCGGTCTCGGTAACCGGCATTTTCTCGGCAAGATAACGCGCAGTCTCCTGTGCCGTTGTCTCGCCGAAAAGCGAGCAGCGGCATCCTGATCATGGCCAGTCCGGGCCATGTCCCGACGTCCCTCTCATCGACGCTGAACAGTGCGTGGTTTCGACTTTTTGTCGTGGCCGCCGCTCTATCGACACGCCTGTCATTCGTGACCGGCGCGCCAGGCCTTGCTTTGCCGGTTGTTCCGGCGGCAGCGGCGTGGACCTGCCTGCTCGACGGTTTCCCGGCTGACCAAAGGGGCACCAGCCATGAAACTTACCCTCAAGGAATTCTTCGCAGGCTTCCTGCGTAACCGCCACATCGCCCGGCACTTCCGTCGCCTGGCGTTGCTGGAAACCTTCACCGACACCACGGTCAGCCGTGAAGTCCCCCCCACCCTGGCGCAAACTCTGGTGGCCGCTGCCGGCAGCGACACCGGTCAATTGCTCAACACCCTGGGCAGTCACACCGACGGCTTGAGCGAACTCGAAGCCGATGCCCTGCGCGAGCAATTCGGCCTCAATGAAGTCGAGCACGAACAGCCGCTGCCGTGGTGGACGCACCTGTGGCACTGCTACAAGAATCCGTTCAACCTGCTGCTGACGTTGCTGGCGGTCATCTCCTGGCTGACCGAAGACATGAAAGCCGCCATCGTGATTTTCTCCATGGTGGTGCTCTCGACCTTGCTGCGCTTTTGGCAGGAAACCAAATCCAACCAGGCCGCCGATGCCCTCAAGGCCATGGTCAGCAACACCGCCACAGTGATGCGCCGGGATCTTGAGGACCGCGGCACGCAGCGTATCGAATTGCCGATCAGGCAACTGGTGCCGGGCGATCTGATCGTGCTGTCGGCCGGTGACATGATTCCCGCCGATTGCCGGGTGCTCAGCGCCAAGGACCTGTTCGTCAGCCAAGCGGCGATGACCGGCGAATCGATGCCGGTGGAAAAGTTTCCCCGCCAGCAGGACCGCGACACGCTCAATCCGCTGGACCTGGACAACATCCTGTTCATGGGCACCAACGTGGTGTCCGGCACGGCCATGGCGGTGATTCTCACTACCGGCAACAGCACCTATTTCGGTGCCCTGGCCCAGCGTGTCGGCGCCACTGACCGGGCGCCGACCTCGTTCCAGACCGGGGTCAACAAAGTCAGCTGGCTGCTGATCCGCTTCATGTTCGTGATGGCGCCGCTGGTGTTGTTCATCAACGGTTTCACCAAGGGCGACTGGACCGAAGCGCTGCTGTTCGCGCTGTCGATTGCCGTGGGCCTGACCCCGGAAATGCTGCCGATGATCGTCACCTCGACCCTGGCCAAGGGCGCGGTGTTCCTGTCACGCAAGAAAGTCATCGTCAAACGCCTCGACGCCATCCAGAACTTCGGCGCCATGGACGTGCTGTGCACCGACAAGACCGGCACCCTGACCCAGGACAAGATCTTCCTGGCACGTAATGTCGACGTCTGGGGCAACGACTCGGATGACGTGCTGGAAATGGCCTACCTCAACAGCTACTACCAGACCGGCCTGAAAAACCTGCTGGATGTGGCGGTGCTCGAACACGTCGAGATCCATCGTGAGTTGAAAGTCGGCACAGCGTTTCGCAAGGTCGACGAAATCCCGTTCGACTTCACCCGCCGGCGCATGTCGGTGGTGGTCGCCGAGCGCGATCAACCGCACCTGCTGATCTGCAAGGGCGCGGTGGAAGAAGTGCTGGCGGTCTGCTCGCGGGTGCGTCACGGCGAATTCGATGAAGCCTTGACCGAAGAACTGCTGGCGAGAATCCGTCAGGTCACGGGCGCATTCAACGCAGAGGGCCTGCGGGTGGTGGCGGTCGCGGCACGGCCGATGGTCGAAGGGCGCGACACCTACAGCCTGGCCGATGAACAGGCACTGACGCTGATCGGCTACGTGGCGTTCCTCGATCCGCCGAAAGAAAGCACTGCGCCAGCCATCAAGGCGTTGGCGGCCCACGGTGTGGCGGTGAAAGTGCTGACCGGCGACAACGAACTGGTGACGGCGAAGATCTGCCGCGAAGTCGGTCTGGAACAGCAAGGCCTGCTGATGGGCAACGACATCGAACGCATGACGGATGCAGAGTTGGCGAAAGCCGTGGAGACCACCAACGTCTTCGCCAAACTGACGCCATCGCACAAGGAACGTATCGTCCGTCTGCTCAAGGGCAACGGCCATGTGGTCGGTTTCATGGGCGACGGCATCAACGACGCCCCGGCCCTGCGCACCGCCGACATCGGTATTTCGGTGGACAGCGCCGTGGACATCGCCAAGGAAGCGGCCGATATCATCCTGCTGGAAAAGAGCCTGATGGTGCTGGAGGAGGGCGTGCTGGAAGGGCGCCGGACGTTCGCCAACATGCTCAAGTACATCAAGATGACCGCCAGTTCGAACTTCGGCAACGTGTTCTCGGTGCTGGTGGCCAGTGCGTTCATCCCGTTCCTGCCGATGCTGCCGATGCACCTGCTGGTGCAGAACCTGCTCTACGACATTTCGCAGATCGCCATCCCGTTCGATAACGTCGATGACGAAATGCTCAAGCAACCGCAGCGCTGGCAGCCGGCGGATGTCGGGCGCTTCATGCTGTTTTTCGGGCCGATCAGTTCGATCTTCGACATCAGCACGTTCGCCTTGATGTGGTACGTGTTCGATGCCAACACCCCGGATCACCAGACCCTGTTCCAGTCCGGCTGGTTCGTGGTCGGGCTGCTGACCCAGACACTGATCGTGCACATGATCCGCACGCCGAAGATCCCGTTCCTGCAAAGCCGCGCGGCCATGCCGTTGCTGGTGATGACCGGACTGATCATGGCCGTGGGGATTTTCCTGCCGATGGGACCGCTGGCCCATTACTTCAAATTGCAGGCGTTGCCGTCGCTGTACTTCGTGTTCCTGCCGGTGATCCTGCTGGCGTACATGGCGCTGACCCAGGCGGTGAAGGGGTTCTACATTCGCCGGTTTGGCTGGCAGTAATGCTGCCAATTGTAGGAGCGAGCTTGCTCGCGAAGACGGCGGCACATTCGATATCGATGTGACTGACCCGCCGCTTTCGCGAGCAAGCTCGCTCCTACAGGGATCGTGTGTTTTTCCAGGAGTTTCATATGCAAGCCATCAACAACCTCAACCTGGCCTCCCTGCTCGACACCCTGGTCAGCCTCAGCGCGGCCTTCATCCTCGGTGGCCTGATCGGTTTCGAGCGTCAGTACCGGCAACGCACCGCCGGCCTGCGCACCAACGTGCTGGTGGCGGTGGGGGCGGCGATTTTCGTCGACATGGCCAACCGGCTGGCCGGTGCCGAAGGTGCGGTGCGGGTCATAGCCTACGTGGTCTCCGGCATCGGCTTTCTCGGTGCCGGGGTGATCATGCGTGAGGAGGGCAACGTGCGCGGCCTCAATACTGCCGCCACGCTCTGGACCTCGGCGGCAGTCGGTGCCTGCGCCGGTGCCGACCTGCTGGCCGAGGCCTTGCTTGGCACCTTGTTCGTGCTCGCGGCAAACACCTTGCTGCGGCCGATCGTCAACAACATCAACCGTCAGCCGCTGGATGTGATTTCGGCGGAAGTCACCAACATCGTCTATGTCATTGCCCGGCGTACGCAGCAGAAAACCGTGCTGGCCTTGCTCGAAGCCGAGCTTGCGCGCAGCAACTATCCGGCCAGCGATGTCGATGTGCATGCCTTCGGCGCGGATGAAATTGAAATCGAAGCCACCCTGGCCACCACCTCGGTCGATGGTGATGAACTGGATGCGCTGGTGGCGCGGATTTCGACGTCGAGCCTGGTGGTGCAGGCGTTCTGGAGTCCGAGTACCACGGAGTAACGGCCAAGGTTTCCCGGGCAAGCGTCAGATTAACCGGCATTTATTTAGGAATATTCCTACATAAACCCGGGAAGGTCTTCCGTAGGCTTTGCGACCTCTTGAAACCGACATCCTTTTGGAGGTCACCTTGCCGAACAAATCCTTGCGCATCCTGATCGCCGATGCGCAGCACTTCAACCGCCTGCGGATCGAGCGACTGTTCAACCAGCTCGGCTATTTTCGGGTGGCTCCGGTGCAGAGCCTCGACGAGCTCCTTGCACTGGTGGAGTACGGTTGCGAGCCTCTGGACCTGGTGCTGGTCAATGGGGCGATGGCAATTGGAGCGCTGGACCTGTTCAGTTTCCTTGCCGACAACCCGCAGGTTCATCACGCGTTTATCTTCAATGAACGGCAGGCGCCGTTGTCGCCAGTCGCGGGCAAAGTCCGGTTGAGCCAGGCCGCTCTGCCGGACCTGGCGTCCATTACGCAGTTGATGAGCGCTGTCGATTGTCGGCTACCATTCGTCGGAACTGTCATTTCTGTCAGGTAGTACTTTCCAGCCTTCCATGCAAAAGTCTATGCGCAGCGTTGTGCCCAATCGCTGCAGTGCCTGGAGGGCATTTTTTGCCCGATCGTGTTGTTTTGCACGGGAGTTGTCATGAAGTCAGCACTGATTGTGGAAGATCATCCGGTGGTTCGATCCATGATCAAACTCGTACTCAAGGGTGAAGGATTCAAGAGTATTTACGAGGCTTCCCGTGGCGATGAGGTCCTGGCATTGATCCGCGAGCATCAACCGGATGTCGTGCTGCTTGATCTGGGTCTCCCGGGTGTGGCGGGGCTTGAGGTGATGGACCGTATCAAGGCCGAAAACACGCGATGTCGCGTGGTGGTGTTCACCTCGCTGGAGGCCCAGTTCTATCAGGACCGCTGCATGCGGGCCGGGGCTGTTGCCTATGTTTCCAAGAGCAAGGACCTGGATGACTTGAAGGCGGCGGTGAATTGCGTGATGGCCGGCTATACCTATTTCGCCCAGCTCCCCTCGAGTTCCGTGTCGATGGGGGAGTTGCAACGCAGTGAAAAGCAGTTGATCGACAAGCTCTCCAACCGTGAGTTGACCATTCTGCAGTACCTGGCCCGGGGTTCGAAAAACCTGGAAATCGCCGAAATCATGCACCTGAGCTACAAGACCGTCAGTACCTACAAGACCCGTCTCACCCTCAAGCTCAACGTGAGCTCGTCGGTGCACTTGAGGGATTTCGCCCTGCGCAATCAATTGATCTGAATGAACGCTCTCCGACGACTGGCAGGCGGGGTGCTGATTGGCCTTCTACTCTGGGCATCGACGGTCTGTGCACAACAGTCGTTGACCCTGTTGGGACGCTCGAGTGCCGAAGGCCTGAGCGTCAGGTGGTCGGAAACCGAGTTGCGCTGGTTGCAGCAAAAGGGCCGATTGGTACTGGCTGTCTCGGCTCCCGACTATCCCCCCTTCGAGTTCAACACGGCAGGCAAGGTGTTCGAAGGCGTAACAGCCGATTACGCCGGATTGCTGGAACAATTGTTGAATGTCGTCATCGAGGTTCAACGTTATCCGTCGCGGGCCGACGCGGTGCAGGCCATCAAGGACGGGCAGGCCGACCTGCTGGGAACGGCCAACCGATTCGAAGCCGAAGATCCGCAGCTACAGATGTCCAGCGCCTACGCGGTGGATCAACCGGTGCTGGTCACCCGCACCGATTTCCCTCCGGTGCTCGACCCGACGCTGGCCGGCAAGCGACTGGTGATGCTGTATCACTACTTGCCCGAATACAGCGTGCAACAGTTCTATTCCAAAGCGCAGGTCCAGCTGTTTCCCTCGACACTGGCGGCGATGGGCGCCGTGGCGTTCGGCCAGGCTGATGTCTACCTCGGTGATGCGATCAATGCCCATTATCTGATCAGCAGGAATTACCTGAACAACGTGCACCTGACGGACTTCTCGCCCATGGAGTCCGGGCGTTTTGCCTTTGCGATAGCCCGCGACAACGTTGCGCTATTGCGCATCGTCAACAAGGCGCTGGCGGCCATCACCACCAATGAACAAATGAACATCCTGCGCCGTTGGGGGGCCAACGGGGTGCATATCCCGGGCACTCAGTCTTTGCAATTGAGCGTGGCCGAACAGCACTGGCTCGAACGCCACCCGCGGGTGAAGGTCGCGATCAACGAAAATATCCCGCCGATTTCATTTGTCGACAGCGAAGGCCAGTTTCGCGGTATCGGCGTCGATGTGCTGGCGAAAATCACTTTGCGCACCGGGTTGCAATTTGATATCCAGGGCATGAAGTCGGTGGCCGAGATGATGACGGGCATCACGAGCGGCCAGATCGATGTGTTGGCCGGTATCGGCCTCAGTTCCCAGCGTGAAGATGAATTGCGGTTCACCCGGTCGTTTCTGAGCAGCCCGTCGGTGCTGGTGACCCGCGTGGACGCGGACAGCCCCAGGACGCTGGATGACATGGCGGGGAGAACCCTGGCGCTGACCCAGGGCAACATTGCCGGCGAGTACATTCGCCAGCAATACCCGCTGATCGAGCTGGTGGATGCGCCACTGTCGACGGACGCCATGGAGATGGTCGCCCAGGGCAAGGCCCATGGCGGTATCAACTCGTTGATCAGCGCCCGTTACCTGATTTCCCGGCAGTATCGCGATCGCCTGCAAGTGACCAGCACCGTGGGCACCGACCCCGCCCGAAGCACCCTGGCAACCAATCGCGAGGCCACCGAACTGCATTCGATTCTGGACAAGGCATTACTGAGTATTCCCCCCGAAGAAATTGACGAGCTGACTCAACCCTGGCGCTATGACTCGATGGTCGAGCAGAGTTACTGGCTGCGACACCGACAAGCGATCGTGCAGGCGTTTGCGGCGGCGGGTGTCATGCTGTTGCTCGCGTTGGCCGGGATCGTCTGGCAGCGGCGGCAGATTCGTCAGCGCCAGCAATTGCTTGGGCAATTGCAGGAAGCCAAGGACGCGGCGGACGACGCCAACCGGGCCAAGACCACGTTCCTGGCCACCATGAGCCATGAAATCCGCACGCCGATGAACGCCTTGATCGGCATGCTCGAACTGGCACTGAAACGGGCCGATGAAGGGGTGACCGACCGCGCCGCCATCGAGGTGGCGTCCAACGCCGGGCAGCAGTTGCTGGATTTGATCGGCGACATTCTGGATGTCGCGCGGATCGAATCCGGGCATTTGTCGTTGGCGCCGGAGCGGGTCAATCTGCACGCGCTGGTGACGTCGGTCTGCCGGGTTTTCGAAGGGCTGGCGATGCAAAAGAATCTGCAGTGGCGGGTCGATCTCGACGCGCGCAGTGACTGTGACGTGATGCTCGATCCCACGCGCTTCAAACAGGTGCTGTCCAATCTGCTGAGCAATGCGATCAAGTTCACCCGAGAAGGTGAGGTGAGCCTGATACTGCGGGTTCGGCCTCAAGCCCCGGCGCACCTCGCCGTCAGCGTACAGATCGAAGACAGCGGCATCGGTATCAGCGCTTTCGACCAGCAACGCCTGTTCAGCCCGTTCGTGCAGGCGGGTAACAGTCAGCAGACAGCCCGGCAAGGTTCCGGCCTGGGCCTGGTGATCAGTCGTACCCTGTGCGAAACGATGGGCGGCCAGTTGCAACTCGACAGTGAGCCGGGGCGCGGGACGCGAGTAGACATCAGCCTGGTGTTGCCCACCCTGCAAGCGTTGCCTGCGGCGGGAATGCCTCGGGATTCGGTGCAGCTCACGACCCGGGCGTTGTCGATTCTGGTGGTCGACGATTATCCGGCCAATCGCCTGTTGCTCTCGCGGCAGCTGAGCTATCTGGGCCACCGTGTGGTGCTGGCGGAGGACGGGGCGCAGGGGCTTGAACAATGGCGTGGGCAGGGGTTCGATCTGGTCATTACCGACTGCAATATGCCGGTGCTCAGTGGCTATGAATTGGCGGGCGCGATACGTAAGCAAGAGCGGCTGCAGGGGCTGTCGTCGACGCTGATTCTGGGCTTTACCGCCAATGCGCAGGCCGAGGAGAAGGCCCGGTGTCAGGCGGCGGGCATGGACGATTGCCTGTTCAAACCCATTCGCCTGGTGGATTTGCAGGCGTGGCTGGCCCAGCGGTTTCCCGGCGCACCCCCAGCGGCAATCGACGACCCTGGTTTCCCCGAGTTCGATTTGAGCGGGCTGGAACGCTATGCGGATTCGGACCCTGAGCTGATCGAGCAACTGATGCACGATCTGGCGCAGACCAATCGCGAGGACCGCGTGCATTTGCTGGCGTTGCACGCCGGCGGCAATCGCCCGGGTTTGCAGACGCTGGCACACCGGGTCAAGGGCGGGGCGCTGATGGTGCGAGCGCTTGCCCTGGTCGAGTGTTGCGAACAACTGGAGCAGGCGTGCAATGACGGCCATGCGGCGCTGATCGACGCCGCCGTCGACCAGTTGCAGCAAGCCATGACCCGCCTTGAGCAAAGTATCGGGCAGGATTGAGGCTCAATCCCAGTTCGGTGCGAGGCCTTTTGGGCTGGTCAGCCGGTGGCCGCGATCCAGTGTCGCAATCAAGGCCATGTCGGCCTCGCTCAAGGTCAGTTCGCGAGCCTTCAAGTTGCTTTCGAGGTTGGCCCGGCGAGTGGAAGACGGGATCACGGCGTAACCCGATTGCATGGCCCAGGCCAGGGTGACCTGAGCCGGCGTCGCTTGCAGGCGTTCGGCGATCTGCTGGATGAGCGGGTCCTTGAGGACTTCACCGTAAGCCAGGGTCATGTATGACGTGATGCCGATACCCTGGCTCTGCGCGAACGCGACGACGTTGCGGTTTTGCAGGTACGGGTGCAGTTCGATCTGCTGGGTGGCGATGTGCTCTGCACCGATGGCCGCAATTGCTTGCTGCATCAGGTCGATGGTGAAGTTGGACACGCCAATCTGCCGGGTCAGGCCCAGGCGCCTGGCTTCGAGCAGGGCGCCCATGAATTCTGCGACAGGCACCTGATCGTCCGGCGACGGCCAGTGGATCAGGGTCAGGTCCAGGTAATCGGTCTGCAGTTTGCGCAGACTCTCCTTCAGGCTGTCGATCAGACGATCACCGGCCAGGTTGGCGACCCAGATCTTGCTGGTGATGAACAGTTCTTCCCGGGCGATGCCGCTGGCGGCGATAGCCTCGCCGACTTCGGCTTCGTTCTCGTAGATTTGTGCGGTATCGATCACCCGGTAGCCGAGCGCCAGGGCGGTGTTCACCGAATCGATGACCACCTGGCCTTGCAAGCGAAACGTACCCAGACCGAAGGCGGGAATAGACATTGATGACTCCAGAGGTTGCAGTGGGAATGGGCGGCAGTATCCGCGCCTGCATCCGTGAGAAAAACCGCTGGATCGGCAAAGCAATGTTTACCGAAAGTCATGAATCCGTGGCAGTCCGGTTTGGTGTCGGTATCTGATCCGACGCCTTCGCTGGCAAGCCAGCTCCTACAAGGTTTGCGCAAGCCCTGTAGGAGTTGGCTTGCCAGCGAAGGCCGTGACTCGGTCCGAAGCCTTGCCCCCCATCAACTTGCCGCTTGCAGCTAAAAGCTTGTAGCTGCCCTCAAGCAATATCGCTGCGGCTGAATTCCTCCCCAAGAAAATCGATCAACGTGCGCACCGATGGCAGCAACCCCCGGCGCGAGGGGAAGATCGCATGGATCACACCGCTTTTCGGTGCCCAGCCCGGCACCAGTTCCACCAGTTGCCCGGCAGCGATTTCATCGCGCACCACCACGCTGGGCAGGTGCACGATGCCGATCCCAGCGACCGCTGCATGGCGCAAGGCCAACAGGTCATCGGTGACCATTCGCGGTGTATGCCGGATCATCGCGGTGCTGCCATCGGCACCGAACAGTTCCCACTGATATTCGCGCTGCGCCGCGCCCCAGTGCAGGCTCGGCAAGCCGCTGAGGTCGGCCGGGGAGGCCGGTGTCGACAGGCGCGATAAATAGACCGGGCTGCCAACCACGCTCTGGGTGCTGTTGCCCAGCACCTTCATCACCATGTCGGTGTTTTCCAGCGGAGGGAAGCGCACCCGCAGGGCAATGTCGAAGCCTTCGTGAATCAGATCGACCCGGCGGTTGGTGCTCTCGATGAACAACTCCACCAACGGGTATTTGAGCATGTAGCGGGTCAGCATCGGCCCGACCCAGGAATTGAGCAGCGCCGTCGGGCAGCTGACACGTACCAGGCCCTGGGGCTCGGAGCGGTTGCGCTCGATCAGTTCGGCGGCGCTTTCTGCCTCCACGCGCATGGCCAGGCAGCGCTGGTAGTAGGCCTGGCCGATTTCCGTCAACGAGCAATGCCGGCTGGTGCGGTGCAGCAGGCGCACGCCGAGGCGCTCTTCAAGTTCGGCAATGCGTCGGCTGAGCTTGGACTTGGGCATGTCCAGTGCCCGGCCCGCCGCTGCGAAACCGTGATGCTCCACCACCTGGGTGAAGTAGTAGAGGGTGTTGAGGTCTTCCACCATCGTTCTCCAAATAGAACGCTAAAGCTGATTTTTGCAGTCTAGCGCAGCAAAGGTCACGGTTTTAAGCTTTGTCCATGGCTTCACCCACCTCATAAGGAGACACCATGAAAAACATCATCGGTATCTACACCAGTCCACGAACCCATTGGGTTGGCGACGGTTTTCCGGTTCGCACGCTGTTTTCCTACGACAACCTGGGCAAGCACATCAGCCCGTTCCTGATGCTGGATCACGCCGGCCCCGCTGAATTCACCCCGACCACCGAACGACGTGGCGTTGGTCAGCATCCTCATCGTGGCTTCGAAACCGTGACTATCGTTTACAAGGGCGAACTGGAGCACCGGGACTCCACCGGCAGCGGCGGCAAGATCGGCCCCGGCGATGTGCAATGGATGACCGCGGCCTCGGGGATCCTGCATGAAGAGTTTCACTCCCAGGGTTTCGCCAAGAGCGGTGGCACCTTGGAGATGGTGCAGCTGTGGGTCAACCTGCCGGCCAGGGACAAGATGGCCGACCCCGGCTACCAGACGATTCTCGACCGTGACATTCCGGCCATCTCCTTGCAGGACAACGCCGGCAGCCTGCGCCTGATCGCCGGTGAGTTCGACGGCCACAAGGGCGCGGCGCGCACCTTCACCCCGGTCGACGTGTGGGACATTCGTTTGAATGCCGGCAAGTTGCTCACCCTTGATCTGCATGAAGGGCGCAACACCGCGTTGGTGGTTCTGCGCGGCACGGTTCAGGTCAATGGCCTGGAGTCGGTGCGCCAGGGGCAACTGGCCCTGTTCGATCGCAAGGGCGATCAAATGACCCTCGAAGCCAGCGAAGACGCGGTGGTGTTGTTGCTCAGCGGCGAGCCGATCGACGAGCCGATTGTTGGCCACGGGCCGTTCGTGATGAACACCGAGCAGGAAATCCACCAGGCCTTCGCCGACTTCCAGTCCGGTCGCTTCGGCCGGATGCACGCTTAACCCGTTTCGTTTCAAACACCCGTTCTACACAGGATGCGTAGGCCGGTCCGAGGCCAGGGATGGCTATTGCCTGAAAGAAAGAGGAAACGCACATGAGTACCGTCAACGCGGCCAATTTCAATGGCCAGAAACCGACTATCGATCCCAACGATGCCGCCATGTTGTTGATCGACCATCAGAGCGGACTGTTCCAGATCGTCAAGGACATGGACGTGCCCCAACTGCGCGCCAATGCCATTGCCCTGGCCAAGGCAGCGACCCTGCTGAAGATGCCGGTGATCACCACCGCTTCCGTTCCCCAGGGGCCGAACGGGCCGTTGATCCCGGAAATCCACGAGGCCGCACCCCATGCGCAGTACGTGGCGCGCAAAGGTGAAATCAACGCCTGGGACAACCCGGAGTTTCACGCGGCGGTCAAAGCCACCGGCAAGAAAACCCTGGTGATCGCCGGCACCTTGACCAGCGTATGCCTGGCGTTCCCGTCCATCGCGGCGGTGCATGAAGGCTACAAGGTGTTTGCCGTGGTTGACGCCTCCGGCAACCACTCGAAACTGGCCACCGAGTTGACCGTTGCCCGTCTGGCCCAGGCCGGGGTGGTGCCGATCGACATCATGGCGACGCTATCCGAGCTGCAAGGCTCGTGGAACCGTCCGGATGCCGAGCAGTGGGCCGCTGTCTACGCCCAGGCCATGCCGCATTATCAGTTGCTGATCGAGAGTTACCTCAAGGCCCAGCAAGTGGCGAACGAACACGAGGTGCTGGACTCCCAGCGCTGACCGGTGACCCCACGCCGATTTTCATTCGGCATCGATAACATGCGAGGACTACTGCAATGAGCACTTCCTACAAGCGTCTGGACAAGGACAACGCCGCGGTTTTGATGGTTGATCATCAGGCGGGACTGCTGTCGCTGGTGCGCGACATCGATCCGGATCGTTTCAAGAACAACGTGCTGGCCCTGGCTGACCTGGCCAAGTACTTCAAGCTGCCGACCATCCTCACCACCAGTTTCGAAACCGGTCCCAACGGCCCGCTGGTGCCCGAGCTCAAGGCACTTTTTCCGGACGCGCCGTACATCGCTCGCCCGGGGCAGATCAACGCCTGGGACAACGAAGATTTCGTCAAGGCGATCAAGGCCACCGGCAAGAAACAACTGATCATCGCCGGTGTGGTGACGGAAGTGTGCGTAGCATTCCCGGCGCTTTCGGCGCTGGCCGAAGGTTTTGAGGTGTTCGTGGTCACCGACGCGTCCGGCACTTTCAATGAACTGACCCGCGAATCGGCGTGGAACCGTATGACCGCTCAGGGCGCGCAATTGATGACCTGGTTCGGCCTGGCCTGTGAACTGCACCGCGACTGGCGCAACGACATCGAAGGGTTGGGCACGCTGTTCTCCAACCATATTCCGGATTACCGCAACCTGATGACCAGCTACAGCACGCTGGCCAATAGCAAGTAATCCAGCCAACACGCCTTCCCCTGTAGGAGCGAGCTTGCTCCGGGCGGCGTTCCGACGATGACGGTAGAACAGACACTGATGTAGTGACTGTCAGACCGCTATCGTCGGAACGCCGCCCGGAGCAGGCTCGCTCTTACCTTTGTTTTTGTGGCGGTTGCACAATCCCGCCAAATCAATTGCTCCTACACTATGGCCAATCTGTGCGATCTTCGCGTTATTAGCCTTGGCTGGAGTTGCTTGATGCTGTCTTTCCTCACCGAACACCCATTGATCTGCGCCATGGTGCTGATCCTGATCGACCTCGGGTTGTGGCGTTTAATCGGTGACAACCGCAACCCTTGGAAGCTTCTGTTGCGGGTCACGATTTTCGCGCTATACAGCCTTCTGCTGTTCAATGAAGGCCTGAATCCGATGGAGCCGCCGCCCTGGGCCGACAACGTACCGTTGCACCTGGCGGCCACCGGATTGCAGATCGGCTGGTGGCTGTTTGGCGCGCGGATGCTGACGGTGCTGATCGGCGCGGTGATGATGCAACGGGTGGGGCATACCGGGCGCTTGCTCCAGGATTTGCTCGGTGCGGTGATTTTCCTGATCGCGATCATTGCCGCCCTGGCCTATGTACTCGATCTGCCGGTCAAGGGCGTGCTGGCGACGTCCGGTGCGTTGGCGATCATTGTCGGCCTGGCCTTGCAAAGTACCCTCAGTGACGTGTTTTCCGGGATCGTCCTGAACACCACCAAACCCTATCAACTGGATGACTACATCTCCATAGACGGCATGGAGGGCCGGGTCACCGACATCGACTGGCGGGCCACGCGCCTGCAAACCGCCCAAGGCAGCCTGGCGGTGATTCCCAACTCATTGGCAGCCAAGGCCAAGATCATCAACTTCAGCCGCCCGAGCGATATGTTTGGCGTTTCCATCACCCTTCAAGTGAGCCCCCATGCACGGCCGAACACGGTGATTGATGCCCTTGAACGCGCCATGCAAGGTTGCCGTTTTCTGCTGGACACACCGGCCCCGAGCGTCTCGCTGAAAAGCTCCAGCAGCACCGGAGTGGAATACGAAATCAATGGGTTTGTCGCGTCGATGAGCGAGAAACGCACGGTGCGCAATCAGCTGTTCGACCTGGCGTACCGACACTTGCAGGCGTCCGGGGTCAACCTGTTGTCGAGCGTCGAACCCACGCTGGCGGGCAACCTGTCGCGGCCCCGGGCACTGCTCGACAGTTCGCCGATTTTCTCCACGTTGCGTCAGGAAGAAAAAGACACCTTCAGCCAGAACATGACCCTGCAAACCTTCCGTGCCGGCGAAACGATCCTCGACGCGGGGGAGGTCAGCGATCACTTGTTCATTATCGAGTCCGGTGTCGTCAGCGTGACGCTGCCCCGTCATGGCTCGCCGTTCGAATCAGGCCGCATGGGGCCCGGAGAGGTGATCGGCGAGGCCGGTATCCTGGACGACAGTTCGGTGCCTGCGCAGTTTACCGCCAAGACCTTTTGTGGCTTGTACCGCATCGAAAAGGAATACCTCAAGCCATGCCTGGATGCCCGTCAGGACATCAACGATGCGATGAAAACCTTGCTCGACTACCGCTTGCTCAAAGCGAAAACCCTGACTCAGGACCTGCCGGTGACAGTGGAGAAGAAGGGCTTTCTGCGGTGGTTGCGCAGTCGGGTATGACCAGCGGCCAACAAGACACCGCAAGTGGCCTCCTCGACTTCTGGAATATTGGCTATTTGTGCAAACGGGGCAGGGGGCTAAGGTAGTCACACCCCCACTTGCCCTGGAGCACACGATGCAACCGCGTACCGATTTCTACACCGCGTCCCCTGATGCCCTCAAAGCGATGATCGCTCTGGAAACGGCGGTTTCGAAGCTGCCGCTGGAAAAAAACCTGGTTGAACTGGTCAAGCTGCGGGCTTCGCAGATCAATGGCTGCGCATTTTGCATCGATATGCACACCGCCGATGCTATCAAGGGCGGCGAAACCCCGCGTCGCCTGTTCGCCGTAACGGCGTGGCGCGAGGCACCGTTCTTCAGCGATCGCGAACGTGCCGCGCTGCTTTGGACCGAATCCCTGACCCAACTGAGCCTGACCCACGCGCCAGATGAAGACTACGAAGTGGTCAGCGCTCAGTTCACGCCCAAGGAAATGGTCGATCTGACCGTGGCGATCAGCACCATCAACAGCTGGAACCGTTTGGCCGTCGGTTTCCGCAAAACTCCTCAGGCCTGATGTCGAAAAGGGAGCCGAGGCTCAATGCGCATCGGCGCTCGGCGCGGCCGGTGGTTGCACCTTGCGCATCAAGGGCACCATCGCCGTGGCGATGACGAAGCACACCCCGATCATCAGAAACGCGTCGCCATAGGTTTGCGTCTGGGCTTCGCGGTAGGTCAGCAACCATAGTTGATGCAGGCTTGCGGTGACTCCGGCGTCACCGCTCTGGCCGAGGGCGGCGAAGTTGTTGCCGACCTGGGACAGCCATTGGTTGAGCGCCTCGTTGGTGCTGTTGAGGTGCTCCGTCAGCCGGGTGAAATGCAGGTTGGTGCGGTCATTGAGAATGGTCGCACACGCGGCGATGCCGATAGCCCCACCCAGGTTGCGCATCAGGTTGAACAACCCCGACGCATGCTTGAGCCGTGCCGGCGCCAGGCCGCCGAGGGTCAAGGTCACCGTTGGCGGCACCGCCAGTTGCTGGGCAATCCCGCGCAAGGCTTGTGGCAGCATCAATTCTTTGGCCCCCCAGTCATGGGTGATCGGGCTGAAATCCCACATCGATAATGCGAACAGCCCAAGGCCGGTCATCATGATCCAGCGCAGGTCGATGCGATTGGCCAGAAAGGCGTACAGCGGAATCGCCATGATCTGGAACACCCCGGTGGAGAAAACCGCCAGACCAATGTCCAGCGCTCCGTAGCCCCGCACCCGGCCGAGAAACAGCGGCGTCAGGTAAATGGTGGCGAACAGGCCGATGCCGGTGACGAACGAGAAGAAACAGCCAAGGGCGAAGTTGCGATCCTTCAAGGCGCGCAAATCGACAATCGGATTGGCCACATGCAAGGTCCGGCCGATGAATGCCAGGCCGGCCAGGCCGCTGATCCACGCGGTGGTCAGGATCGTGCGGTCGCTGAACCAGTTCCAGCGCGGGCCTTCTTCCAGGGTGTATTCCAGGCAGCCGAGGAACAGCGCCAGAAACACCATGCTCAAGTAATCCGCGCCTTTGAGCAGCGACAGTTCCGGCTGGTCGATTTTCACCAGCATCGGCACGGCCACGGCGACAAAGATACCGGGGACCAGGTTGATGTAGAACAGCCAGTGCCAGGACGATATGTCGGTGATCCAGCCACCGATCACCGGCCCCAGGGTCGGTGCCAATGAGGCCACTGCGCCGATGGTCGCGGCGGCGATCACCCGTTGCTTGCCGGTGAAGAACACGAACGCGGTGGTGAACACCAGCGGGATCATCGAGCCGCCCAGAAACCCTTGCAGGGCACGGAAGGCGATCATGCTCTGGATGTTCCAGGCCGCGCCGCACAGCAGGCTGGTCAGGGTGAAGCCCACGGCCGACGCGCAAAACAGCCAGCGCGTGGAAAACACCCGCGACAGCCAGCCCGACAGCGGGATCACGATGATTTCGGCGATCAGGTAACTGGTTTGCACCCACGCGGTTTCGTCGGTGCCGGCGGAGAGCCCGCCGCCGATGTCACGCAACGAAGCCGAGACAATCTGGATATCCAGCAGCGCAATGAACATACCGATGCACATGCTGGCAAAGGCGAAGACCTTGGTCGCCGTCGCCATGTTCGCGGCATTGAACGGTTGCGCCGGGGCGGCGAGGGCGCGGCTCATGGCGCGCGGGCCACGGCTGGCGCTTCAGGCTCCTTGCGCGTGTCCACTTCAGCGGTGACCGACAACCCCGGGCGCAGGTGGCCGAGTACGCTGTCGGCCGGATCGAGGTGAATCCGCACCGGTACCCGCTGCACGATCTTGGTGAAGTTGCCGGTGGCGTTTTCCGGTGGCAACACACTGAATTGCGAACCGCTGGCCGGGGCCAGGCTGTCCAGGTAACCGTGGAACTCCTGACCCGACAGCACATCGGCATGGATCACCACCCGTTGCCCCGGCACCATGTGCGCCAGTTGGTCTTCCTTGAAGTTGGCATCGACCCACAATCCGCTGGACGGCACCACCGAGAGCAATTGCGAGCCGGCCTGGGCATAGGCGCCGACCCGTGCCCGGCGATTGCCGATCACTCCATCGACCGGCGCCTTCAGTTCGGTGTAGCCGACATTCAATTGCGCCAGGTCGCGCTCGGCCCTGGCCTGGATCAAGGCGGCGCGGGCCTGTTGTTTCTGGGTGTCGATCACATTCAACTGGCGCTGCGCGGCCAGCAGTTCAGCCTGGGCGCGGTTGCTTTGGGCCTGGGCCGTCTTGAACGTGGCGTTGGCCCGCTGGGCGCTTTCCACCGAGACGGCGTTGGTGGTCACCAGTTTTTTGTAGCGGGCATCGTCATCCCGGGAGCGTGCGGCCTCGGCGCCGGCGGCATCGATGCCGGCGCGGGCCTGGCCGATGACGGCCTGTTGCAGTTGTTCGGTGGCGTCGAGGTTGGCCAGCAAGGCTTGCTGGGCGGCCACTGCGCCTTCGGCCTTGGCCAGGTTGGCCCGGTAGTCGCGCGAATCGAGACGGATCAGCACGTCGCCGGCCTTGACCTTCTGGTTATCGGCCACCAGCACTTCGTCGATATAACCCGCCACTTTCGGCCCGATCACCGTCACATCGCCGCCGATGTAGGCGTCGTCGGTTTCCTCGATGAAGCGGCCGGCGGTCCACCAATGCGCGCCATACACACCGGCCAGCACCAGCGCTGCGATGCCCACTGTTGGCAACAGCAGGCGTTTGAGCAGGGGAGGTTTTGCCGGTTTCACCGGGGAGTCCAGATCGGGTTCTACGGTGGACATGCTGGTCATGGAGGGATACCTGTCAGGGCGAGGTTAATTATGATGACTGTAATATGACGCATGTAATATTTCGTGGCAAATGGTTTTTGCTGCCGGTCGTCAGGTGGAATTCTGATCAGGAAGACTCATTCATGGCCGCTGTCGAGATGCCGAGGATTCTTTTGCTGTTGTAGGTAGAGTCTTAGGGTGTTGTGGCCTGCTGCATTATTCGGAAACACCCTACACGCTTATTAGAAACGTCCTATATCAACCATTGTCAGCTTCTTGAAAGCTTCCCAGCGCTCGAGCGAGGGCGGCAACGAAGCCTCCCCGCCTGCATCGATAGACTAGGGAGGTCTGCAACATGCACCCCGTATTGCCCGTTTTCTTCGACCACAGCCGCCACACACTCTGGGTCCGCGAGGTGGATGCCCCCCTCGACGTCCTGGCCTTCCACGGCGAAGAGCACCTCAGCCAGCCCTTCAGCTACTACATCGAGTTCACCTCCAGCCAGCTCGACATCGCCGCCGAACGCCTGCTCGGCCAACAAGCCAGCTTCAGCCTGCACGCGCTGCCGGAAAAGGTCTCGTCCCTGATCTTCGAACCGTCCGAGGTCAAGCCGCTGCGCACCTTGCACGGGGTGATCAGTGGCTTCAAACGCCTGTCCGCCTCCATCGACGAGGCGCGCTACGAAGTCACCCTGCAGCCGCGTCTGGCATTGCTCGCGCGGGGCCGGCAATACCGGATCTACCAGCACCGGTCGGTGCCGGAAATCGTCGAACACATCCTGCGCGGCCGCCACGAGCTCAGGGGCCAGGACTTCCTCTTCCACCTGCACCGCGAATACCCCCGGCGTGAACAGGTGATGCAATACGGCGAAAGCGATCTGGCCTTTATTGCCCGCCTGCTGGCCGAAGTCGGCATCTGGTACCGCTTCACCAGCGACGAACGCCTGGGCATCGATGTCGTCGAGTTCCACGACTCCCCGCGCGCCTACCAGTTCGACGTCGAGTTGCCGCTGCGCCCGCTCTCCGGGCTGAACAGCAGCGGTGTGGACAGCGTCTGGACCCTGCAGTCGGAACACCAGGTGGTGGAGCAGCACGTGAACATCCGCGCCTACCACCACCGTGACGCCCGCGCGCACCTCGACGGCGACATCGACCAGACGCGCGGCGCCAAGGGCACCTACGGCGAGGCCTATCACTACGCCGAGCCCTACACCGCACTCGGCGACCGCCATGCCTTCCCCGAAGACGTGCAGTGCGAAAGCGGCTACTTCTATGCGCGCCTGCGCCACGAGCGTTACCTCAACCGCCGCACCCGCCTGCGCGGCATGAGCAGCAGTCCCCGCCTGGCGCCGGGGCAGGTGCTGGAAGTCACCGACGGCGCGCCCCAGGCCTTCGCGCCGCGGGCGGTGATCATCGCGCTCAAGGCCGGCGCCGCCCGCGACCGCAGCTTCGAGTGCAGCTTCCAGGCCATCCCCTACGCGCAGACGGTGTGCTTCCGCCCTGAGGTGCCGCCCAAGCCGTTGATCGCCGGCACCGTGCCGGCCCGGGTGACCAGCGCGCAGGCCCACAACCCCTACGCCGATACCGACGCCGAGGGCCGCTACCGGGTGCAGTTCCTGTTCGACCGCGACACCTGGGATGCCGGTCGCGAAAGCACCTGGCTGCGCCTGGCCCGGGCGTACGCCGGCGACACCCACGGCCTGCACCTGCCGCTGATCGCCGGCACCGAAGTGGCGGTGGCCTTCGAACAAGGCGACCCCGACCGCCCCTACATCGCCCACGCCCTGCACGACAGCCAGCACCCCGACCCCGTCACGATGTACAACGAAAAGCGCAACGTGCTGCGCACCCCGGCCAACAACAAGCTGCGCCTGGACGATACCCGCGGGCAGGAGCACATCAAGCTCAGCACCGAACACAGTGGCAAGAGCCAGCTCAACCTCGGGCATGTGGTGGATGCGCAGAAGGCCAAACGTGGGGAAGGCTTTGAGTTGCGCACCGATGCCTGGGGGGCGATTCGCGCGGGCAACGGGCTGTTTATCAGTGCCGATGAACAGAGCAAAGCCCAGGGCCAGGTGCTGGAAATGGGCCCGGCGATCGAGCGCCTGCGACAGGCCGGCGAACAACTGCAACAGCTGTCCACGGACGCCCAAACCGCCCACGCCGACCCCGCGGATGTGTCCGCGCAACTGGCGCTGATGCGCCAACAACTCGATGAACTGAAAGCCTCGGTGCTGCTGCTCAGCGCGCCCCAAGGCATCGCCCTGACCAGCGGCCAGCACCTGCAACTGGCCGCGCAGGACAACCTGATGCTCAACGCCGGCGGCCAAGCCGACCTCAGTGTGGTCAAGCGCCTGTTCATCGGCGTGGGCCAGGGCCTGAGCCTGTTCGTGCGCAAGCTCGGCCTCAAGCTGATCGCCAATCAGGGCCCGGTGAGGGTGCAGGCGCAAAACGATCGCCTGGAGCTGATCGCTCGGCATGGGCTGGACATCACCAGCACCGAAGACGAAATCCACATCACCGCGAAGAAGAAAATCGTCCTCAACGGCGGGGGCAGCTACCTGCGCCTGGAGACGTGTGGCATCGAGTCGGGCACGGCGGGCGATCACAACATCAAGGCGGCGTTTCTGGAGTACGTCCCGACCAAGGTCACGCAGGCGGCGCGCTTGCCGCCGCTGCCGGCGGTGATTGATCCGCCGCTGGCGTTCGATCAGCAGTACCAGATTTTTGCCAACGATGGCGAGCAAGTCCTGGCCGGCGTCCCGTACAAGATCTCCAGTGCCAGCGGCAACGTGTGGAAAGGCACCACCGACAGCCAGGGTTTCACCCAGCGGGTGTACACCGCCGCTCCGGAGGAACTCTCGCTGATCTACGACATGGACGAAGAGGAGGAAGAGGAAGAACTCGAAGGCATCACCCTGCGCATCGGGTTGTTTTTTGATGGCACCGGTAACAACCAGGCCAACGCGGCCCTCACCGAACAATGCCGACGCGAGGATCTGCAACTGTTCGATGAAAGCGATCTTGCATCCATCATTCAGTTGTGCAACCAGTATGGGTTTGACGAGTTTGATGGCAGTGGTTTTGGTCGTACGCCGGATAACAGTTATGGGAATGCGCCGAGTAATGTGGTGCATTTGTATGATCTGTATCCGGACAATACGGCGACACCGGTAACGCCGGAGGCAGAGATTGGTTATTTAAAAGTCTATCTGGAGGGCATCGGTACCCGCAGCGGAGGGGACGACTCGCTGTTCGGCCAAGGCTTAGGGCTGGGGGAAACTGGGGTAGTGGCGCGGGTCCAGCAGGCGCCCGCTGCGATAGAGAAGGCTCTGCTCGACTTCGTTACGGCTAACCCCGGTACCTCTGTTCGTAATATTGAGTTCGATATCTTCGGCTTTAGTCGTGGAGCCGCCGCCGCACGCCACTGTGCTAATGAACTGCTCAAACCGAGTCGCGGTGTGTTCGGTGAACTGCTGCAGGGAGGCCGTTTCGGCCTGCTCTACAGCTTTGATCCGGCGGTCGATATCAGCCTCAACCTGATTGGCCTGTTCGACACCGTGGCCGCCATCGCTGGCATGGACCTGAACGTGTCCGATGATCACAACCCGGGCGTGAACCTGTACCTGCCGCCCGGTTGTGCGCGTCAGATCGTCCAGCTGCAGGCCCGCGATGAGTGCCGGCTTAACTTTTCCCTCAACGGGGTACTGCACGACCATCGGCAAATCAGTTTGCCCGGGGTGCATTCGGACATCGGCGGCGGTTATTTACCGCGTGCCCGGGAGCGGCTGTGGTTGACCCCGCCCGGTCGTATCACCCTGCGCCGTAACCAGCCGGTGCAGTCTTCACCGCAGTGGGCCAAGGCCCTGGCTCAAGTGCAGGCCTTGCGGTCCAGTGGTCTGGCCGACGACGGCAGCATCGAGGCCAAGGCCTGGCCGTTCACCCCGGCCGCCCGGGGCAAGCTGGAGTCCAACCAGGACGACTATCTGCTGGCGATTGTTCTGGACCGCCCGGTCCGGGGCGAGTTGGCGCTGATTGCCCTGCGCCTGATGCGCGAACTGGGTGTGCGCCATGGTGTGCCCTTCAAAAGTCTTGAAGCGCAACCCGGATTGGCACTACCCACGGATTTGCAACCGATCGCTGCACAAATCCTTGGGCATGCACTGTCGGGCACCGAGGTCATCCTCGACCCCGAGCAGGAACGCTTGCTGCGTGCTCGTTATATCCACCAGTCCGCCCACTGGACGCCCAACAAAGGTTTGATGATCAACAAACCGGCACCCGACAGCACACGCAAGATCCATCCGCATCAGCCGCAAAAGGGCTATCCGCAATGAAGCGCCTGAGCCTGCTGGTCGGCCTATTGTTCAGCCTGTGTGCCTGCGCCGGTGGTCCCACACCGCCCAAGTTGCCCTACCAGAGCTGGTACGTCGGCCTGGCCGCGCCACGCTTCATGGAAGTCTGGGTCGAGAGCGTGGATGTGCTCGACCAGCGCGGGTTGGCGTTTTTCCATGTGTCGGGAGGAGTAGTCAGTTACACAGGCAAAGCGGAAGGCTGGCACCAAGGGGCGGGGTCGACGATGCCAGTGAACAACGTCGATCTACCAGACCGCATCTTCGTGCGCTGGCAATCACTGGTGGAGCCGCAGACCTACAAGATTGGTATCCGGATCCCGCAGTGGGTGCGTGACGAGATGATCAAGCCACAGCGGTTGTTCTGCAAACCTGCTCAAAAGGAAATGACGCTCTACGAAGATACGATCAATTTGGGCATGGCCCCTGGCGGCATCGTCAAGGTCTGGTTAGGTGGAGCGTGTCTGGGCTACAGGGAAGTCGGGCGTTTTCAGGCCGAGATCGAGCCGCTTGGGCCTTACAAAGGAAAGAGCAACGGCCAATACGTGCCCATAGAAGCTGAAAACAAAGCCTACGTGGACCAGCACGGGATTCCCTATGGCACTTGGTAAGGGCTATCCGCAATGAAGCGTCTGATCTTGCTGGTTGGCCTGCTGTTCAGCCTGTGTGCCTGCGCCAATGGTCCCACACCGCCCAAGTTGCCCTACCACAGCTGGTACGTCGGCCTGGCGGCACCGCGCTTCATGGAAGTGTGGGTCGAGAGCGTGGATGTGTTGGACCAGCGCGGGTTGGCGTTCTTTCACGTGTCGGGAGGAGTAGCCAGTTACACCGGCAAAGCAAAAGGCTGGCACCAAGGGGCAGGGTCGATGATGCCAGTGAACAACGTCGACCTGCCGGACCGCATCTTCGTGCGCTGGCAATCGCTGGTGGAGCCGCAAACCTACAAAATCGGTATCCGGATCCCGCAGTGGGTGCGTGATGAGATGGTCAGGCCTGAGCGGGTTTTCTGTAAAGCGGATCAGGAGAATGTAACGCTGTATCGCAACAGAATCACGTTGGGGATGGCGCCCGGTGGCATCGTCAAAGTTTGGGTGGGTGCGGGATGTCTTGGGTTCAAGGAAGTCGGGCGTTTTCAGGCCGAGATCGAGCCGCTTGGGCCTTACAAAGGAAAGAGCAACGGCCAATACGTGCCCATAGAACCTGAAAACAAAGCCTACGTGGACCAGCACGGGATTCCCTATGGCACTTGGTAAGGGCCACTCCCCAATGAAGCGCCTGAGCCAGCTGGTCGGCCTATTGTTCAGCCTGTGTGCCTGCGCCAATGGTCCCACACCGCCCAAGTTGCCCTACCACAGCTGGTACGTCGGCCTGGCCGCGCCGCGCTTCATGGAAGTATGGGTCGAGAGTGTGGATGTGTTGGACCAGCGCGGGTTGGCGTTCTTTCACGTGTTTGGGGGCGTGGCTGGATACACCCGTAACCCGGAGGGCTGGCACAAAGGAGGGGGGAAAATGATGCCGGTAAACAACGTCGACCTGCCGGACCGCATCTTCGTGCGCTGGCAATCGCTGGTGGAGCCGCAGACCTACAAGATCGGTATCCGGATCCCGCAGTGGGTGCGCGAGGAGATGGTCAGGCCGGAGCGGGTATTTTGCCTTGGCTCAAAAGAGTGGATTGATGACTATCGACAGATGATCACCCTCGGCATGGCTCCCGGTGGCATCGTCAAGGTCTGGGTGGGTGGGCCGTGCCTGGGGTTCAAGGAGGTTGGACGCTTTCAGGCGGAGATCGAGCCGCTAGGCCCTTACAAAGGAAAGAGCAACGGCCAATACGTGCCCATAGAACCTGAAAACAAAGCCTACGTGGACCAGCACGGGATTCCCTATGGCACTTGGTAAGGGGTACTCCCCAATGAAGCGCCTGAGCCTGCTGGTCGGCCTGCTGTTCAGCCTGTGTGCCTGCGCCAATGGTCCCACACCGCCCAAGTTGCCCTACCACAGCTGGTACGTCGGCCTGGCGGCACCGCGTTTCATGGAAGTGTGGGTCGAGAGCGTGGATGTGCTCGATCAGCGCGGGCTGGCGTTCTTTCGCGTGTCTGCCGGGGTGGCCGGTTACACGCGCAAACCTGAAGGTTGGCACAAAGGGGGCGGATCGATGATGCCGGTGAACAATGTCGACCTGCCGGACCGCATCTTCGTGCGCTGGCAATCGCTGGTGGAGCCGCAAACCTACAAGATCGGTATCCGGATCCCGCAGTGGGTGCGCGATGAGATGGTCAGGCCGGAGCGGGTTTTTTGTAAAGCGGATCAGGAGAATGTAACGCTGTATCGCAACAGAATCACGTTGGGGATGGCGCCCGGTGGCATCGTCAAGGTTTGGGTGGGCGCGGGATGTCTTGGATTCAAGGAAGTCGGGCGTTTTCAGGCCGAGATCGAGCCGCTTGGGCCTTATCAAAACGGTAAGGGTAACTATTACCGCGCACCGAAGCCTGAGGCGCAGGCCTATATCGATCAACACGGGATTCCCTATGGCACTTGGTAAGGGCCACTCCCCAATGAAGCGCCTGATCCGCCTGCTCGAACAGGCTCGGGTCACCACGCTGGACGACGGCGACAGCCACTACCGCATGGTGCTCAAGTCCCCGGACGGCCTGGGCCTGACCTGACACCTGCGCACCGAACTGGGCGCGCGGCCGCTGGCGCTGCTCAAGCTGCGCGGCTTCAAGCTGCCGACGCAGATTTTTCTTGCCGAGGGTGAAAAGGTGCCGCGCTGATTTCGACCCGTGGCAACAGGTTTGCTGGTGAAGCGTGCGATGGAGTGGGTCAGGCAGTTGATTTTTGCTGCCGGTGGTCAGGTGGCGTGGAGGGAGCGGCAATGACGGATTGCGAACCGTTCGTGGATAAAAACCATCAAACAATCGGCGCACGGAAGTGAAAAAAAGGCCGGTGATCTGCGCGATCACCGGCCTTTTTTACAGTTACTGCTTAGACGCGTTCGAAAATCGCAGCAATCCCCTGACCACCACCGATGCACATGGTCACCAGCGCGTAACGGCCGCCGGTGCGGTGCAGTTCGTGGATGGCCTTGGTGGCGATGATCGCGCCGGTTGCGCCCACCGGGTGGCCCAGGGCGATGCCCGAACCGTTCGGGTTGACCTTGGCCGGGTCGAGGTCCAGTTCCTGGCTGACGGCGCAGGCCTGGGCGGCGAAGGCGATGTTGGCTTCGATCACGTCCAGGTCGGCGACGGTCAGGCCGGCGCGCTTGAGCGCCAGGCGCGTGGCCGGGATCGGGCCCAGGCCCATGAACTCAGGTTCGACACCGGCGTGGGCGTAGCTGACCAGGCGGGCAAGTGGCTTCAGGTTGTTGGCCTGGACCGCGTTGCCGCTGGCCATGACCAGTGCCGCTGCACCGTCGTTGAGGCCCGAGGCGTTGCCGGCGGTGACCGAACCGTCCTTCTTGAACGCCGGCTTCATCGCTGCCAGCTGTTCCAGGGACGTGGCGCGCGGATGTTCGTCGACGCTGAACAGTTTGACGCCTTTGCGATCCTGGATTTCCACGGTCGCGATCTGCTCGCTGAAGTAGCCGTTGGCAATCGCGTGGGCGGCGCGATTCTGGTCTTCCAGGGCCAGGGCGTCCTGCATTTCGCGGGTGATGCCGTTGCGCGTGGCGACGTTCTCGGCGGTGATGCCCATGTGAATGCCATGGAACGGGTCATGCAGGATGCCGAGCATGTAGTCGATGACCTGGGCGTTGCCCATGCGCGAACCCCAACGGGCGGCCGGCATCAGGTACGGGCCGCGGCTCATGGATTCGGCACCGGCGCCGACGACGATGTCGGCATCGCCGAGCATCAGGGTCTGGGCGGCGTTGATGATCGCTTGCAGGCCCGAACCGCACAGGCGGTTGACGTTGTAGGCCGGGGTTTCCTTCGGGATGCCGGCGTTCATCGCCGCGACGCGGGAGATGTAGGCATCGCGGGTTTCGGTCGGGATCACGTTGCCCATCACCAGATGGCCAACGAGCGCCGGGTCCACGGCGGCTCGCTCCAGGGCGGCTTTCACGGCCGTGGTCGCGAGATCGGCCAGTGGCACGTCCTTGAGCGAACCACCGAACGTACCGATGGCGGTACGGGCGGCGCTGACGACGTAGATTTCTGGAGTGTTCATGGCTGGTTTCCTTTCGGTGGATTCTTGTCTGTACTGCGATTGATCAGGGCGTTCAAGGCGGTTTTCGCCTCGTCGGTATTCAGGCGCTGGATGAACAGCGTGTTTTCTTCGCGCAGGGTGGCTTCCAGTTCGGCCAGGGAAGCCTGTTTCATCAGCTGCCGGGACTGGCGCAAGGCTTGCTGGGGCATGGCCAGGAAGCGCTGGGCGATTTTTGTCGCCGCCGCCAGGCATTGTGCGCCGTCATCGAAGGCTTCGTTGGCAATGCCCCAGGCCACAGCTTCGTTGCCGTCCAGGCCGTTGCCCAACAGCAGCAGGCTCGCGGCGCGGGCATGGCCGAGCCGGCGTGGCAGCAACAGGCTGGCGCCAAATTCGGGGCACAGGCCGATGTTGACGAACGGCATGCGCAGCTTGGCGTTACGGGTGACCAGCACCAGATCGCAATGCAGCAACAACGTGGTGCCGATGCCGATGGCCGCCCCGCAGACTGCCGCGACCAGCGGTTTTTGCAGGCGCGTGACGACCTTCATCAGGTGGAACGCCGGGGCGTCCAGATGAGTCGGCGGGTGCTGGAGGAAATCCACCAGGTCATTGCCGCTGGTGAAGCAGGTCGGGCCGCCAGTGATGATGATCACGCCGGTCTGCTCGTCTTCGTCGGCGGCCAGCAGCAGGTCGGCCAACTGCGTGTACATGGCGTTGTTCAGTGCGTTGAGCTTGTCCGGGCGGTCGATGGTCAGCGTCAGCATACCGTCGCGTTGCTCGTGTTTGATCAGGTCGGTCATCGCAAACCCAGGGTCGTTCGGATCATATGGCCACTTTAAGCGCCGGACAAACCCCGGATCTATGGCAAAACGGGTCAACTGCACTGCCGCTTTTTGCCATGCCGGTGAGCCAAAAAGCGACACACACCCATTCGGGGTATGGCTGTGCCCGGCGAATCCACCAATAGTGAGGGCATCCGCTCATCCAGAGCCGAACTCGCTATAAGGTGCATTTGCTATGGGCAAGACGCTGCTTAAGGTGATTTCCAGTCTGTTTGTTGTACCGCTGACTTTGAATGCCTACGCCGCTCAAGTGGACGACAGCAATACGCTGCGGCTGTACAACTGGGCGGACTACATCGGTGAGAAAACCATCGCCGATTTCGAAAAGGCCACCGGTATCAAGGTGGTCTACGACACCTTCGATTCCTATGAAACGGTGCAGGCCAAGCTGCTCACCGGTCATTCCGGTTATGACCTGATCGTGTTGAACGCGTCGCTTGCGCCACCGCTGATCAAGGCCAAGGTGTTCCAGCCGCTGGACAAGAAGCTGCTGCCGGGCTGGAGCAACCTCGATCCGAAAGTCCTGCAGGACCTGCAAGGGTATGACCCGGGCACCGCGTACTCGGCGCCGTACACCTGGGGCAGCAATGGCGTTACCTACAATGTCGACAAGATCAAGGAACGCATGCCGGACGCGCCAATCGGTTCGCTGGCGATGATCTTCGATCCGAAGATCGTCTCGCGCTTCGCCGACTGCGGCGTGACCCTGCTCGACGCCCCGACCGAAGTCATCCCCATGGCCCTGAAGTACCTGGGGCGTGACCCGAGAAGCGCCGCACCGGAAGATCTGAAAGCCGCCCAGGACTTGCTGCTGTCGGTGCGGCCGTACATCCGCAAGTTCGACTCGGTCAATTACCTGACCAGCCTGCCCAACGGCGATGTGTGCATGGCCATGACCTGGTCCGGCGACTACGCCACCGCCATGGCCCGTGCCGCCGAAGCCAAGAAGAAGATCGACCTGGCGTACTTCATTCCCAAGGAAGGCTCGCTGATCTGGTTCGACAACATGTACATCCCGGCCGATGCGACGCACGTCGCCAATGCTCACAAACTCCTGGAATACCTGATGCAGCCGCAGGTGATGGCGGACGTGAGCGATTTCATCAATTACGCCAACAGCAACGCCGCGGCCACACCGTTGTTGAACGCCGATGTGCGCAACAACCCGGCCATCTACCCCGACGCACAAACCCGCGAGCGCCTGTTCCCGCAGAAGACCCAGGACGCCAAGGACATGCGAGCGATTACCCGGGTCTGGAGCACCGTGAAAAGCGGCATTTGATTTGTTCGAACATTAGTCAATTCGGTTAGAGGTTTATTTATGGCGACTCCAACACGCACCGTACTTTCGCCGGCGGATGAGTCCAGACTGGTCAAGGCCGATAAGGCCCATCACATGCACGGCTACCACATGTTCGACGAGCATGCCGAACAAGGTTCGTTGAACATCGTCGCAGGCGTAGGCGCCTACATCTACGACACCCAGGGCAACCGCTTTCTCGATGCGGTGGGCGGCATGTGGTGCACCAACATCGGCCTGGGTCGCGAGGAAATGGCCGAGGCCATCGCCGATCAGGTTCGCCAGTTGGCCTATTCCAATCCGTTTTCCGACATGTCGAACAACGTCGCCATCCAGCTGTGCGAAAAACTCGCCAGCCTGGCCCCCGGTGACCTCGACCACGTGTTCCTGACCACCGGCGGCTCCACCGCCGTGGACACCGCGTACCGGTTGATCCAGTACTACCAGAACTGCCGTGGCCTACCTGCGAAGAAGCACGTCATCGCCCGGTTCAACGCCTATCACGGCTCCACCACCCTGACCATGTCGATCGGCAACAAGGCCGCCGACCGGGTGCCGGAGTTCGACTACGCCAACCCGCTGATCCACCACGTCTCCAACCCGAACCCGTACCGCGCGCCGGATGGCATGGACGAGGCGCAGTTCCTCGAGTTTCTGGCCAAGGAGTTCGAAGACAAGATCCTGTCGATTGGCGCGGACAAGGTCGCCGGTTTCTTTGCCGAACCGATCATGGGCTCGGGCGGGGTGATCATTCCGCCGCAGGGTTATCTCAAACGCATGTGGGACATCTGCCAGCGCTACGACATCCTGTTCGTTGCCGACGAAGTGGTGACCTCTTTCGGGCGGTTGGGCAAGTTCTTCGCCTCCTGGGATGTGTTCGACGTGCAACCGGACATCATTACCACCGCCAAGGGCCTGACCTCGGCTTACCTGCCCCTGGGCGCGTGCATCTTTTCCGAGCGCATGTGGAAAGTCATCGCCGAGCCGGGCAAGGGCCGCTGCTTCACCCACGGCTTCACCTACAGCGGCCACCCGGTGTGCTGCACGGCGGCGTTGAAGAACATCGAAATCATCGAGCGGGAAAACCTGCTGGCCCATGTCGACACGGTGGGCGCTTATCTGGAAGAACGCCTGGCAACCCTGCGGGACTTGCCGCTGGTGGGGGATGTGCGTTGCCAGAAACTCATGGCCTGCGTGGAGTTTGTCGCCGATAAACGCACCAAGGCGCTGTTCCCCGACGAGATCAACATCGGCGAGAAGATCCACGTGCGGGCCCAGGCCCGGGGATTGCTGGTGCGGCCGATCATGCACCTCAACGTGATGTCGCCACCGCTGATCCTGACGGTTGCCCAGGTCGATGAAATCGTCGAGACCCTGCGCGTGTGCATTCTGGAAGTGGCCGCCGAGCTTGAAGCGAGCGGACAGTACGCGGGCCAATGATTTCGTCAGTCAGGCTGTTACCAAGGGCGTGTCCAGCCGCTAGACTGCGGGGCATGAGCAAACCACACGACGATACGCTGATCGCGGTGCCCTTCGGGGCATTGCACAAATGGCATGGGGGAATGCGCGAGGCATTCGCCCATGTCGATGAGCCTGACGCCCTGCAACACCTGGCGTCGGCGTTGGCGCAACTGGTGTCCGTCGAGTCGATGATGATCAGCCTGGAGCGCAAGGACCGCGCGCCCCAGTTGCTGCATCAGCGCGGGATTGCCCAGGAATATCAGGTTTCGATCCTGGAGCGCTATTTTGCCGGGGGTTATTTGCTCGACCCGTTCTGCCTGGCGGTGGAGCAGGGGTTAGCGCAAGGGTTCTATCACCTGGAGGAAATTGCCCCGGACAACTTCTTCGACAGTGACTACTACAAATCCTATTACCTGAAGGCGGGCTGTTCGGAAGACAGCTACTACATCGTCGATACCGGCAATGACACGAAGATTTCCGTCAGCCTGTATCAGGGGTTCGGCGGTGAATGCCTGTGCGCCGAACAGCTGAATCTGCTGCGCGCCGTCGAACCGCTGGTGCGTGAATTCATCAGCGAATTCAGTCAGCGTGGACTGCTGCACAGTTCCGGGATTGAGCGTGATAACGAGCAAGGCCTGCGCGATGATCTCAAGCATCGCGTGCAGGCAGCGTTCGAGAACTTCGGTTGTGAGTTGCTGACCGAGCGCGAGCGGCAAGTGGCGCACATGGTCCTGCGCGGGCATTCGGTGAAATCCACTGCCAGCCAGATGAACATCTCGCCGGAAACCGTGCGCATGCACCGCAAGAACCTGTACCTGAAGCTGGAGGTGGGTTCGCAGTCGGAGTTGTTTGCGTTGTTTATCGAGTGGTTGCGTAAACACTGACTTTTCAGGTTTACCAACAACCTGTGGGAGCGAGCTTGCTCGCGATGGCGGTCTGTCGGGACCATTGATGTCGACTGACACTCCCTCATCGCGAGCAAGCTCGCTCCCACAGTTGTAAATGGTTGACCACAGAATTTTCGACCAGCCCAGAACCCTGTGGGAGTGAGCTTGCTCACGATGGCGGAGTGTCAGACGCCATTGATGTTGGCTGACACGCCCTCATCGCGAGCAAGCTCGCTCTCACACCGGATTGCCGCGAACTCGTCCATCGCGATGCTCTCGCACCGATTGGCTCTGCGCCTGATTGAGCGTAGTGGAGCGGATCCTGACTGGTTTGCTGTTGGTTGTCATACAACGAGGAGGGGTCGATAACCACGTTAAAAACTGGCAAGGGAGCGAGCGGAGAGTCGCGTAATTGGGTCAAAGAGCCTGTTTAACGACGTTATTCGATTGTATGTCGCATTTTTAAGGTGGTCAGGCCGTTCAGATCTAAGGGGTTTTCTTGTTGACAGTGTCCCATGGTACTGGCTATAAATCTCATAAGTCATACGACGACGTATGACATCGAAGTCTCATTTAAAAATAATAAGAGTGTCGACATCAACATGAATCCAATCGCCTCCCTCTCGCCCCTGAAATTCCCGCGTTCAGCCATCGGCTTCTACGTCCACACACCCTTGCGCCCGTTACCTGTGACAGCCCGCCACTGACTCGCGTGAGAAACGCAGGCTGAGCAATCAGCCCTCTGTTTCGCAGTGCGTTGTCTGATGAGTTGTCCGAAATCCCGAATGAGTTAGCCCAATCCCTCGGCGGAATATGGCCCGTTTCGTCGTGGACTGATGCATTGAACTGAAGCCCCGCGGCCCAATCGATCTCGTTTTATACCGAGAGATCATCACCAAAAATCTACAATAAAGTGATGCCATGAACCTGAACGAGCCAATGACCGCGCAACGCGTCAGCCAGTCTGTCGGTAAATACCGATGGACCATTTGTGCATTGTTGTTTTTTGCAACCACCGTCAATTACCTCGACCGCCAGGTGCTCAGCCTGTTGGCGCCGGATCTGTCGAGGCAATTTGGCTGGAGCAACACGGATTACGCCAACATTGCCGCCGTGTTCCAGTTCACGTACGCGATTTCCATGCTGTTCGCGGGGCGAGTGGTCGACAAGATCGGCACCAAGGCTGCTTTTGTGGTGGCGATTTGTATTTGGTCGACCGGCGCGATCATGCACGCCTTTGCAGAACCCATGGGCGAGGGCATCGCCGCCATCTGTGGCGCGCTCGGTATTGCGGTCATCCCGGTCTCGATCGCCGGCTTCATGCTGTCGCGCGCTGTGCTGGCGGTCGGTGAATCGGCCAACTTCCCGACCGCAATCAAGGTCACCGCTGAGTATTTTCCGAAGAAGGAACGCTCCTTCGCCACCGGCATTTTCAACTCCGGGGCCAACGTCGGCGCGATCCTGGCACCCATTTCGGTGCCGCTGATCGCTGGCCTGTGGGGCTGGCAGGCAGCGTTCATCGTAATCGGCATGCTGGGCTTTATCTGGATGGGCGTATGGCTGGCGTTTTACGACAAGCCGGAGCAGCAGAAGCGCCTGTCGGCGCAGGAACTGGCGCACATCCGCAGTGATTCCCACGCTGGCGCCGCTGTGCAGACGGGCGTTGGCAAAAAGGTTTCGTGGTTCCAATTGCTGAAATACCGTCAGACGTGGGCGTTTGCCTTCGGCAAGTTCATGACCGATGGTGTGTGGTGGTTCTTTCTATTCTGGCTTCCGACCTACCTGTCGGAGCAGTACGGCCTGAAAGGCGCAGCCATCGTGGTGCCACTGGCCGTGCTGTACAGCATGACCATGGTGGGCAGTATTGGCGGCGGCTGGTTCCCCAGCTATTTCATGGCACGTGGCGACAAGCCGTATGATGGCCGCATGAAAGCCATGCTGGTGATTGCCGTTTTCCCATTGGTGGTGCTGTTGGCGCAGCCATTGGGTCACATCAGCGTCTGGGTACCGGTGTTGCTGATTGGTGTGGGCGCGTCGGCGCATCAGGCCTGGTCGGCCAACATCTTCACCACGGTGTCCGACATGTTTCCGCAAAAGACCGTCGCGTCCGTGGTCGGCATTGGCGGTATGGCGGGTGGGTTGGGCGGAGTCTTGCTGACCAAGATCGGTGGCTGGGTGTTTGACTATTACAAATCGGTGGGTGAAATCCGTACCGGCTACATGATCATGTTCGCCGTCTGCGCGCTGGCCTATCTGGTGGCGTGGAGTGTGATGAAGATGCTGGTGCCTCGCCATAAGGAAATTACCGACCTGTGAATGACGGCTTCGATGACGTCTGCAAAACGGAGTAACCCATCGGATTGAACAAGGCCGCTGAGCAATCAGCGGCCTTTTGCGTTTCAGGTTTGGTGCGCTTTGAATGGCGGGGATTTTGTAGTCGGAGGCGATTGATCTCCCACATTGGGTTCGGGGGCTTACCGGTGGAATTTTTTCAGACCTTCAACACTTTCCCGCCAATGGCCACCGCCACCAGCAACAGCGCCATCAAGGCAAAGGCAAAACTCAGGCTGCTGCCATGGGCGATGAAGCCGATCACGGCCGGCCCCGCCAGAATGCCCGCATAACCCAGGGTGGTAATGGCCGGCACGGCGATGCTTTCGGGCATGACCGTCTGTTTGCCGACAGCGGTGTACAGAACCGGCACAATGTTCGAACAACCGGCACCCAGCAGCGCATAACCCACCAGCGCCGCCTCCCAGCTTGGTGCGAACGTCGCCAGGAACAAGCCTGCGGCAGCCGTCAACCCGCCGAACACAATCACCCGTGTCGCGCCCAACCGCCGTACGATTTTGTCACCGGTCAAACGCCCGGCGGTCATGGTCAGGGCAAACGCCGCATACCCGAGCCCCGCATACGCCGTGTCGATACCGCGTTCCTGTGCCAGGAACACCGCGCTCCAGTCCAGCGCCGCGCCTTCGGCGAGGAACACGATGAAGCACATGCCGCCGATAAACAGGACGATGCCATGGGGTACCGCAAACGCCGGTCCCGAACTCTCGCTGCCGTAGGGCAACAGGTGCGGCACGGCCCTGGCCAGCGCGATCAGCAGCATCACGATCACCACCAGCGTGGCCCCCAGCGGGGAAATCCCCAGGCCAAGCAACCCGCTGACGCCCGCCGCACCGACAATCCCGCCCAGGCTGAACAGGCCATGGAACCCCGACATCATGTTTTTGCCGCTGGCGCGCTCGACGATCACCGCTTGCAGGTTGACCGTCGAATCCACGGTGCCAAGACCCGCGCCGAACATGAACAAGGCTGCGATCAGGGCCGGAATCGACGACACCGTCGCCAGCAATGGCAGGGCGGCACAGATCAGCAGGGTGCCGCCGGTCGTCACCCGTCGGCAACCGAAACGTGTGGCCAGGATCCCGGCCAGCGGCATCGCCAGAATCGAACCCACCCCCAGGCACAGCAGCAACAATCCCAGGGTGCCTTCATCCAGCCCGGCCCGGGACTTGGCATAGGGCACCAACGGCGCCCACGCGGCGATGCCGAACCCGGCGATGAAAAAGGCGATGCGCGTGGACATTTGTTCCAGGCGGCCGGGAACGAAGGTGGTTTGGCTGTTGAGGCTGGTCATAACAATCCTTGGCAAAAAGCGTCGCGTCCTCAACGGACAGTGATCGGCCTGTGAGGGTTCGATCAGTGCCCGGAAAGTTCTACAGTCGTACAGGACGACATCGTTGCACAGCGCCGGTGTTTTTCGCGATATGTTGAGCCATTCCAATGACACGCGGAGGGCGCCATGGCGCAGAGGTACGATGCACGGGGCAATATTTACATCGTGGTAGCGCCAGAAGAATTGCGCCGCCAAGGCATCGACTTGCCCCATCAGGCCAGCCAGGCAGCGCAAACCCTGGAAGCCTGGGCGATAGCCGCGATCGAGGCTTGCTGCAGCTGGGCTCCAGGTACTCAACCGTCCGGCAGCAAAGATCATCGCAGCGACGGTTTGCTGGTCGGACCGTTTCAGTCGTCGCCTCCCTTTGATCTGTTGATCGTCAACACCGACGGTACCCTGGCCGAGCGCAGTGGCAACGGGCTGACGATTTTTTCCCAGGCCCTCAGCGATCAAGGGCTGTTGCCGCAGAACGAAGCCTGTCTGCTCAGGGTTCATCACGACAAGGCTGATACGCCTTCGCCGGGGCAGACTTCGGTGAAAGCCGCAGAGGTCGATGGCGTAAAGGGTTTCTGGCTCGACCTGGGCCAGCCGGGATTCGGGCCGTCGGCGGTCAGTGCTCACGGGGTTGAAGCGGTGGTGTTCAATGGTCGCGAACTCAGCCACGTTGAACAATTGGCGGTACTCAATAGTGCATGGTCGCGCAGCCAGTTCGCGCGGGTCGGCAATCCCCATTGCGTGACGCTGGTGGAAAGTGCCGAGGACCTGCCGAGCAACGAGCAGATGCGTGAGCCGGCGCTGGGTGAGGGGCTGACGCGGATTGCCTATGCCATGCCGGTTGGTGCAGGCAAACCTTGTCCGGCGGGGATCAATCTGCAATGGGCAATGCGCGTGTCCGAAGGGCACATCGCCGCACGGGTATTCGAGCGGGGCGAGGGGCCGACGGCGTCGTCGGGGACCAGTGCCAGCGCGGTGGCCTGTGCGGCCTGGCGGGCAGGTTGGGTCGGCGCCGGGGAGGTCAAGGTGACGATGCCGGGTGGCACGGCGCCGATCTTGCTGGAGGAAGAGTTGGGGGAATTGAGTCGGGTCAGCCTGTTTGGTACGGCTCGAATGATTGGCTGACGGTTAGATAGCCTTCGCGGGCAAGCCCGCTCCTACAGTGGATCGGTGTCGTTCACAAATTCCCTGTAGGAGCGGGCTTGCCCGCGAAGGGGCCAGTCCAGTCAACGCAAATTTCAGCTCAGACCAGCAAACTCCACCACCGGCATCGTCCGCTTCATCAACACCTTGCCCGCACGCACCGAATACAACGGCAACCCCTGGCTGCGGATCACCTCGTAATCACTCTCTGCCGACAGAATCAGCAGATTCGCCGGCCGCCCACGTTCCAGGCCATAGCGATCGCCGAGGTTCATGGCTCTGGCGCTATTGTCCGTCACCAGGTCCAGCGCACTTTGCAGGTTGCGATAACCGAGCATGTGGCAGATGTGCAGCCCGGCTTCCAGCACCCGCAAAATGTTGCCATTACCCAGCGGATACCACGGATCGACGATCGAGTCCTGGCCGAAGCACACGTTCATGCCCGCTTCCAGCAACTCGTTGACCCGGGTCACGCCCCGGCGTTTCGGGAAATTGTCGAAGCGACCTTGCAGGTGGATGCTTTCAGTGGGGCAGGAGACAAAGCTGATCCCCGAATGGCCGAGCAGGCGAAACAGTTTGGCGCAGTAGGCGTTGTCGTAGGAGCCCATGGCGGTGGTGTGGCTGGCCGTGACCCGCGAACCCATGTCGCGGCTGCGGGCCTCTTCGGCGAGTACTTCGAGAAAGCGCGAATGCGGATCGTCGGTTTCGTCGCAATGCACGTCCACCAGGCAACCGCTGCGCTCGGCCAGGTCCATGAGGAACTTCACCGAGCTGACGCCCTGGTCGCGGGTGTACTCGAAATGCGGAATACCACCCACCACGTCCGCGCCCATGCGGATGGCTTCCTCCATCAATTCTCGACCATTGCGGTAGGACTCGATGCCTTCCTGGGGGAACGCGACGATTTGCATATCGATCAGATGCCGGCTTTCCTCGCGGACTTCGAGCATCGCCTTGAGCGCGGTCAATTGCGGGTCGGTGACGTCGACGTGGGTGCGCACATGCTGGATGCCGTGGGCGGCGAGGGTCTGAATGGTTTTCTTCGCGCGGGTCCTGGTATCTTCCAGGGTGATGGTCGCCTTGCGTTCGCCCCAGCACTCGATGCCTTCGAACAGCGTGCCGCTCATGTTCCAGCGCGGATCACCGGCGGTCAGGGTCGCGTCGAGGTGGATGTGCGGCTCGACAAAGGGCGGCACCACCAGATTGCCGCCGGCGTCCAGATCGTCAGGGCCCAGGGTCGGGGCTTCGATCTGGCGGGTGATGCTGCTGATCAGGCCGTTTTCCAGGTACAACTCATGCAGGCCTTCCTGGTTGCGCAGACGGGCGTTGATGATGTGCATCGGGCAGATCCTTTTAGCGAATCGTGTAGGCAATATCCTTACGTTAGCTCGCCTGCGGCGAATCCCGCCAGTTCAAAATGTGGGAGCGGGTTTGTTCAGGTAGATAGTTGCAGGGGTAAAAATCGCATAAGAGCGGCGACGACCGCTTCGGGTGCATCTTCCTGAACCAGATGACCGGCGTTGGGAATCGGATAAAACTGCGATCCGGGAATCATCCGATGCAGCGCCTGCCCGCGTTCGATGGGAATCCACTGGTCATCCTCTCCCCACAGGATCTGCACCGGGCAGCGAATCGTCGGGTACAGGCCCTCGGCCTCGCAGGTATAGCGCTCGTCCATCTGCGCGATCTGCCGGTAGAACGCCGCTTGCCCCGGCTCTCCCAGCCATGGCTGAACGTAGGGGGCGAGTTCGGCGTCGGGAATTTCCCGCTTGATCGCCCCGCGAATATAGGTCGGCACGATGGCGCGCTGGATGTAATCGGGCAGTCCGCTGAACGCCGCTTCATGCTGACGCACATGCTGCACGAACGGCGAACCCCAGGGCGTCAGCGCCACCGGGTCGATCAGCGTCAGGCTGCGGTAATCCTTGCCATTGAGCAGATGCGCGCGCAGGGCGGTGGCGCCGCCGAAGTCGTGGGCCACCACGTCGGGGCAATCCAGGCGCCAATGCTCCAGCAACTGCGCCAACAACTGGTTTTGCACACCGAGCGAGACATCGTCGTCGGGTTGTGCCGACTGCCCGTAGCCCAGCAGATCGAAGTAGTAGACGCGGTGAGTGGCCGTGAAGTACGGCGCGATCCGGTGCCACACACAGGAAGAAAAGGGCGTGCCATGCACGAACACCAGCGGCGGGCCGTCACCGCGCACGGCGTAGCGCACTTGATGTCCGTTGAAGGCAAAGACCTGATCCAGCGGCCAGTCAGTCATGGGCTTGTCCTCTTGGCGGGGGAAGAGGCAAAAAGCATAGGCATAAAAAAACAGCCGATGAAGGCTGTTTTTCATGTCACTGACGAAACGCTGGCTTATTCGCCGCGATAGATGCAACCGCTGGTGCAGGTCTCGTGGATGCGGATTGCACTGAGCTCCGGCAGCAGGGGCTTCATTTCCTGCCAGATAAACTTGGCCAACACTTCGCTGGTCGGGTTTTCCAGGCCGGGAATGTCGTTCAGGTAGTTGTGGTCCAGTCGCTCGTACAGCGGCTTGAAGATCGCCTTGATTTCCGAGAAGTCGCGGATCCAGCCAGTGTGCGGGTCGAGGTCGCCGCTCAGGTGGATCGCCACTTTGAACGAGTGACCGTGCAGGCGGCCGCACTTGTGGCCGTCCGGTACGTGGGGCAGGCGGTGGGCGGATTCGAAAGTAAATTCCTTGAAGATTTCCACAGTGTTTTCAGCTCTGTTCAGGTGGCGTTCGCCGCAGCGATTCGGGCAGGCGGCGAGTTTACCAGTTTGTCCTGACTAAAGGGTCAGCAAGCGCTCGCCGAGGCGACCGTTGGCGGCCAGTTCGAGGAATTCGTCGCCCATGCGGCGGCTTTCGTCCATGGTCGTGCGCCAGTATTTCTGCCGGCTCGGGGCGTCGCCCATGAAGCGTTTGAAGTCGTTACGGTCCGGCAGTTTGCCGTAGGGCAGGCGCGCCAGGTAGTCCTTCGACGGCGCCAGCAGCAGCACGTTTTGCAAGCGAGCCGGGCAGGCGCGGCGCCACGGCAGGGTCTTGTCGAACCAGCCGGGAATCACCCGGTCGGTGAAGTGCGGGTAGAGCACGATGTCGTTGCCGCTGTAGGGCAGGTCCAGGTGATAGTCCAGCAGGCCGCCGTCGCGGTAGGTTCCCGCACCGGCACCCGGCAGGTCACGCACGCCTTCCATCACCATCGGAATCGAGCCCGAAGCGAGCAAGGCCTGGCGCAAATTGCCGGTGTTGAGGGCGACGAAGCGCGACGGGAAGTCATTCAAGGCATTGACCGGCGGCGCCAGGCGCGGGTCGTGGATGATCAGGCGTTCGAAGTGCCGGGCCAGCCGCGCCCGGCCACGCAGGTTGTCGGCGATGACCGAGGACAGGCCCAGCCCCAGGCGAGCGCGATGATCGTCGGCGAGCAGGCCGTGGCTTTTGACCACCATGATGTTCAGGCGGTAATCGCTGTTGCCGAGGATCGAGGCATCGCGACCGTCGAGCAGGTCATTGAGCATGCGCCGGGAGCTCTGGCTGATCTGCGCCATGGTCACGCCCTTGGCGAAACTCTGCTCGGTGTACAGCTGCCCGAGACGCCGGATGCCCTCGGCGGCGTCCGGCAGGCAGGCGCTGGCGAAGCGCCAGGAACCCACCGATGCGCCAATCAGCGAGCGTTCCCGCGGTGCCGCCGGCAGCCACTCGCCGAACAGCGCCAGGTCCAGTCCCTGAATCCCCAGCGCCTTCGGACCGCCGGCCGCGCCAGGCAAGGTGCCGACCTCGGCCGCGTTAAGGCCGTTGGCGCGGATGTGCGCATAGGCGCGCGGACCGGCCTTGAGGGTCAGGGAAGGGGACTTGATGTGGATGGCGGTCATACCGGTCTCGATGTGTGTGTAGGAGCTGCCGAAGGCTGCGATCTTTTGATCTTTTGCTAGGCGACTCAAGTGAAAGTGAGAAAGGATCGCAGCCTTCGGCAGCTCCTGCAGGATTTGTGGGGTTGGCAATGATGGCAATTCAGCTTCAATTAAGTTCAGCTGGTTAAGATGGCTCGCCTGGACCCCGACGCAACGCTGAGGTAGCGCGACGCTGATACCATAGTGGCTTTCGAGAAGCTCACACCACTCGCACCGACCGGGATCTGGAATTAGACGCTGTCAGCGGGCAGGTTCTCAAGGATCATCAGGATTGGTAATGAAGGTGTTTCTATTCAAGCGATGCACCGGCAGCTGGATAGCGCTGGTGCTTCTGGCTTTTTGCTCGGCAGTGATGGCCCACGACCTGGACCAGGATGAAGCCCTGCGCCTGCGTCAACAGGGCGTGATCCTGCCGCTGGAGCAACTGCTGCAGCAGGCAATGGATCGCTACCCCGGCGCGAAACTGCTGGAAGCCGGGCTCGAAGAAAAACATGACGTCTACATTTATGAAGTCGAGCTGCTGACCCCTGAAGGCGTGGTTCGCGAACTGGACATCGAAGCCTCCACCGGCCGTTTACTCAAAGACAAGGAAGACTGATCCATGCGTTTGCTGCTGGTGGAAGACCATGTGCCCCTGGCCGACGAACTGCTGGCCGGTCTCAACCGCCAGGGCTATGCGGTGGACTGGCTGGCCGATGGTCGCGACGCGGTGTATCAGGGCAGTACTGAACCTTACGACCTGATCATCCTCGACCTCGGTTTGCCGGGCGTGCCGGGGCTTGAGGTGCTGGCGCAATGGCGCGCGACAGGGCTGGCCACGCCGGTGCTGATCCTGACCGCCCGTGGTTCCTGGGCCGAGCGCATCGAAGGCCTGAAGGCCGGCGCCGATGATTACCTGACCAAACCGTTTCATCCCGAAGAGCTGTTTTTGCGCATCCAGGCGTTGCTGCGCCGCTCCCATGGCCAGGTCAACCAGCCAACGCTCAAGGCCGCCGGTCTGCATCTGGACGAAGGTCGCCAGTGCGTTGTCCGCGACGGTGCGGACATTCAGCTGACTGCCGCGGAGTTTCGCCTGTTGCGTTATTTCATGCTGCACCCCGAGCGGATCCTCTCCAAAAGCCACCTCGCCGAGCACCTCTACGACGGTGAAACCGAGCGCGACTCCAATGTGCTGGAGGTCCACGTCAACCATTTGCGCCGCAAGCTCGGCAAAAGTGTGATTGAAACCCGTCGCGGCCAGGGCTACCTGTTCGGCGGGCAAGCCCGGTGAGATCGATCCAGCGCCGCTTGAGCCTGGGCCTGATCAGCGTGATGGTGGTCGTTGGCCTGATACTGGCGCAAACCAGCCTGTGGCTGTTCGAAATGGGTTTGCAGCGCTACCTCGAGGCCGGGTTGCGCAATGACAGCGAGAACCTGCTGGCGGCACTGGTGCGCGGGCCGCAAGGCTTGCAACTGGATGAACGACGCCTGTCGCCGGCCTATCAGCGGCCGTTTTCCGGGCATTATTTCCGCATCGATCTCGCCGACGGCCATTGGCGTTCCCGTTCCTTATGGGATCAGGAGCTGCCAGCGCTCGATCAACCCGGCCTGCACGACGACCTGCAACTGGGGCCGGAAGGGCAACAGTTGCTGGTATTGCGTACGGACTATCGACGTTCGGGGTTGCCGATCTCCATCAGCGTCGCCGAGGATTACACGCCAATACGCGAAAGCTTCCGGCTTATGCAACAGCTCGGGTTGGGCCTCGGTTTGACCGGGCTGCTGGTGATTCTGTTGCTGCAACGGATCACCGTGCGCCGCGCCTTGCGCCCGCTGGAGCAGGCGCGCGAACAGATCGCGCAGTTGCAACAGGGCCAGCGCTCGCAACTCGATGATCAGGTGCCGGTGGAGCTGGAGCCACTGGTGGCGCAGATCAACCACTTGCTGGCCCACACCGAAGACAGCCTCAAGCGCTCGCGCAATGCCTTGGGCAACCTCGGCCACGCGTTGAAAACGCCGCTGGCGGTGCTGTTGAGCCTGGCCTCGAGCGAGCAACTCGACGCGCACCCGCAACTGCGCAAGGTCCTCAAGGAACAACTGCAGCAGGTCGAGCAACGGCTCAATCGCGAACTCAATCGTGCGCGGTTGTCCGGCGATGCGCTGCCGGGCGCGCTGTTTGATTGCGATGCTGAACTCCCCGGATTGCTGGCAACCCTGAACATGATCCATGGCGAACACCTGGCGCTGAGCTACCGCGCACCGCCCGGCCTGCAATTGCCCTGGGATCGTGAAGACCTGCTGGAACTGCTGGGCAACCTGCTGGACAACGCCTGCAAATGGGCGGATGCCGAGGTGCGGCTGAGTGTGGTCGAGCGGGCGCAGGGGTTTGAACTGAGTGTGGAAGATGATGGCCCGGGCATTCCCGAAGAGCGTCGCGATCAGGTGTTTGGTCGAGGTACGCGGCTGGATGAGCAAACCCATGGGCATGGTTTGGGGCTGGGGATCGTGCGTGACATCGTCGATAGCTGGGGCGGCAAACTGTCGTTGCTGGAAAGCGAGTGGGGCGGGTTGAAGGTCGTCATCGAATTGCCCAAGCACTGATAATCGCCGTCCTGTAGGAGCGAGCTTGCTCGCGATGATCGTTAACGATGACGCGCCCTTTCTGATTCACAGCGGCGCCCTTGCGTTCATCGCGAGCAAGCTCGCTCCTACAGTGATTTGTGTCTACCTCAGGTGTGATGAATCTCCCGATCCTTGGTTTCCGGCATGAAGAAAATACCCAGCACCGCCGTCATCACCGCGATGACGATCGGATACCACAGCCCATAGTAGATATCCCCCGTGGCCGCCACCATGGCGAACGCCACCGTCGGCAGGAAACCACCGAACCAGCCATTGCCGATGTGATAGGGCAGCGACATCGAGGTGTAGCGGATGCGTGCCGGGAACAGTTCCACCAGCCAGGCGGCGATCGGCCCGTAGACCATGGTCACGTAGATCACCAGGATGGTCAGGAGCAACAGCACCATCGGGTAGTTGGTCTTGGCCGGGTCGGCCTTCTCGGGGTAGCCGGCGTCCTTGAGGGCAGTGACGAGGTTGGCGGTAAAGGCGTCGTTCCTGGCCTTGAAGTCGGCGGCCGGCATGCCGGTGCCCTCGAAGCTCTCGATCACTTTCTCGCCAATGCGCACCTGTGCAACAGCGCCCGGCTCGGCGTTCACGTTCTTGTAGGGGATGGCCTTTTTGGCCAGCACGGTCTTGGCCAGGTCGCAGGAGCTGGTGAATTTGGCCTTGCCCACCGGGTCGAACTGGAACGAGCACTGGCCTGGATTGGCGATGACCGTGACCGGGTTCTTCTCCTGCGCAATGAACACGTCGGGGTTACCGTACTGGGTCAACGCATGGAAGATCGGGAAGTAAGTCAGTGCCGCGATGATGCAGCCGGCCATGATGATGCCCTTGCGACCGATGCGGTCAGACAGGCTGCCGAATATGACGAAGAACGGTGTGCCGATCAGCAGTGAGCCGGCAATTAGCAGGTTGGCGGTCTGTGGGTCGATCTTCAGCGTCTGCAGCAGGAAGAACAGCGCATAGAATTGCCCGGTGTACCAGACCACGGCCTGGCCAGCGGTGCCACCGAGCAGGGCCATGATCACGATCTTGAGGTTTTCCCAGCGGGCGAAGGATTCGGTCAGCGGTGCCTTGGACGCCTTGCCTTCAGCCTTCATTTTCATGAACACAGGTGATTCGCTGAGTTGCAGGCGGATGTACACCGAGACGATCAGCAGCAGGATCGACAGCAGGAACGGAATCCGCCAGCCCCAGGCTTCGAAGGCTTCGGTGCCCAGAGCGGTACGGCAGGCGAGGATCACCAGCAGTGAAAGAAACAGGCCGAGGGTTGCTGTCGTCTGGATCCACGAGGTGAAGTAGCCACGTTTGCCCTTGGGGGCGTGTTCGGCCACGTAGGTCGCTGCACCGCCGTATTCACCGCCCAGCGCCAGGCCTTGCATAAGGCGCAGGCTGATCAGAATGATCGGCGCGGCTACGCCGATGGTTGCATAGCCCGGCAGCAAACCCACCACAGCCGTGGAAATACCCATGATCACGATGGTGATGAGGAACGTGTGTTTACGCCCGATCATGTCGCCCAGTCGACCGAACACAATCGCCCCGAAGGGCCGCACGGCGAAGCCGGCAGCGAAGGCGAGCAGGGCGAAGATGAAGGAAGTCGTTTCGTTGACACCGGCGAAGAAGTGCTTGGCGATAATCGCCGCGAGGGAACCGTACAGGTAGAAGTCATACCATTCGAACACGGTGCCCAGGGACGAGGCGAAAATGACCTTGCGTTCCTCCCTGGTGATTCCGTGGTTGGGCGCGCTGCCCGTGGCTGTATTGTCGATTGCTGCCATGAGTATTCTCCGTCTTGCTCTTGTTGTAGGCCGGAGTTCCCACCAACACTTACCGTACCCAGGCCATGGGGCTGAAGTCATTGGATTACGTGGCTTGCATTCAAGTTGACGCCAGAAAATGCTGCAAGGTTCCATGAAGCATAATCAAGGTCCGGCAGATATCCACTCGCCATCATTTGATTGAGCTGCGCGCAGAAACAAATGTGGGAGCGCAATCCACTGCACACTCAGAGTCCCCACGAGCTTTGACACCGCGCCGACTCTACGGCAAAGTGCGCGCCCTCTAATAAAACCCATTCCTTTTATCCGCTGGCGGCTCTCGCAGACTGCCGGCCGGACTCTTTTCGCTTGCCCAGAGGTATGACAATGAATGCAGTAATTGCCGCGGTCGGCATCATGCTGGTACTCAGCCTGTCCCGCGTGCATGTGGTGATCGCCCTGATCGTCGGTGCGCTGGTCGGTGGCTTGACCGGTGGCCTGGGGATCGAAGCGACGCTCAAGGCTTTCAACAGCGGCCTCGGTGGCGGGGCGACGGTGGCGTTGTCCTACGCCTTGCTCGGGGCTTTCGCCGTGGCCATTGCCAAGTCCGGCATGGCCCATGCGCTGGCCGACAAGGCCCTGGCGATGGTCGATCGCCAGCACGCCAGCGGCGGTGGCCAGGTCAAATGGCTGCTGATCGGCCTGCTCTGGGTCGTGGCCATCGCCTCGCAGAACATCCTGCCGATCCATATCGCGTTCATTCCGTTGCTGGTGCCGCCGCTTCTTTATGTGCTGACCAGGCTGCAACTGGACCGTCGCCTGATCGCCTGTGTCATGACCTTCGGTTTGATCACGCCCTACATGTTTCTGCCGGTGGGCTTTGGCAACATCTTCCTCAATGAGATCCTGCTGGCCAACGTCGCCCGCAGCGGTGTGGACATCAGCGGCATCAATGTGACCCACGCCATGGGCATTCCGGCCCTGGGCATGGTGGCGGGCCTGCTGATCGCGTTTGTCAGCTACCGCAAGAAGCGTGTCTACGACCTGGAAAAGATCGAACAAGTCGAGCAGGTGGCGGTGCAATACAACCCGCTGAGCCTGATGGTGGCCGGCGTGGCCATCGCGGTGGCGTTCATCATTCAGTTGTTGCTGGATTCGATGATTATCGGTGCATTGGCCGGTTTCCTGATTTTCTCGGTGTCGGGCATCGTCAAATGGCGCGACACCGATGACCTGTTCACCGAAGGCATGAAAATGATGGCGATGATCGGCTTCATCATGATCGCAGCCTCAGGCTTTGCCGAAGTGATGAAGGCCACCGGTGAGGTGCAGACGCTGGTCGAGTCGTCGGCGGCGTATATCGATCACAGCAAAGGCATCGGCGCCTTGCTGATGCTGCTGGTGGGGTTGTTGGTGACCATGGGCATCGGCTCGTCGTTCTCCACCGTGCCGATTCTGGCGGCGATCTTCGTGCCGTTGTGCGTGCAACTGGGTTTCAGCCCGATTGCCATCGTGTGCATCGTCGGCACCGCCGGTGCCCTGGGCGACGCCGGTTCGCCGGCTTCGGACTCGACCCTCGGCCCGACCTCCGGCCTGAACATCGACGGCCAGCACCATCACATCTGGGACACCGTGGTCCCGACTTTCCTGCACTACAACCTGCCGCTGCTGGCGTTTGGCTGGATTGCGGCGATGGTGCTGTGATCTAACAAGCAAAAGATCAAAAGATCGTCCGAAGGCTGCGATCTTTTTGTGGCGTTCAACTTTTGACCCGGCGTGCCGTTAAAGCTTTTAACCACGCCAACAAAATCAAAAGAGTGAACGTCATGCGCATGAGCCTCAAGGCCAAAGTCCTGTCCCTTGCCGTCCTCCCGGTGTTGCTGTTTGCGCTGGTCATCAGCCTGACCACGCTGTTCATTCTGCAGGATCAGGCGCGCAAGGAAGTCGAGCAGACCCGCGAGCGCTTGCTCAGCGATGCCAAGGCGACCCTGCAAAGCTACGTGGCCGTGGCCATGACCACGATCAAACCGCTCTACGACGCGGCCGCCCCCGGCGATGAGACAGCGCGGGCCCAGGTGATCAAGCTGCTGTCGAGCATCACCTATGGCAAGGACGGCTACTTCTTCGGCTACGACTCCAACACCGTGCGCCTGTTCAAGGCCAACAGCCCCGAAGGCGTGGGCCAGAGCTTCAAGGACAACCGCGACCCGAACGGCGTCTACGTCAACCGCGACCTGGTGAAAGTCGCCAGGGACGGTACGCACTACCTGCAATACAGCTCGCCCTTGCCCGGCAACACCCAGGTGCTGGTGCCCAAGCTCGGTTACACCGAATACCTGCCGAAGTGGGACATGGCGGTCGGTACCTCGGTCAATCTCGACGGCATCGAAGCCCAAGTGGCGGTGGTCGAAGCCAAGGTCCAGGAGCGCATGCAAGGCATGGTGCTGAGCATCGTCGGCGTGGCGCTCGTGGTGCTGCTGGTGATCGCCGCTGCCGGGATGTTGCTGGCCAACACCATTCTGCGTCCGCTGCATTTGATGAAAGCCAACCTCGACGACATTGCGGCAGGCGAGGGTGATCTGACCCGCCGCCTGACCATCACCAGCCAGGACGAACTCGGTGAACTGGCCGGTTCCTTCAACCGTTTCGTCGACAAGATCCACGGCCTGGTACGGCAGATCACCGAAATGACCTCGCAACTGACCGGGCTGGTGAATCAGGTGTCCGACCAGGCCAATCGCTCGGACCAGGCCATGGAACGTCAGCGCCATGAGACTGATCAGGTGGCCACGGCAATCAACGAAATGTCAGCGGCGGCTCAGGAAGTGGCCAAAAGCGCGCAGAATGCCGCGGTGGCTGCCCAGCAGACCGACGAAGAAGGCCAGGCTGCCAAGCGTGTGGTGGCCGGCAGCATCGAGAAAATTCATGCGTTGGTGGACGACATCCGCAGCAGCGGCGTGTCCCTCGACAGCCTGCAAAAAGACGTGTCGTCGATTGTCAGCGTGCTCGGGGTGATCCGCTCGATTGCCGAGCAGACCAACCTGCTGGCGCTCAACGCCGCCATCGAAGCCGCCCGTGCCGGCGAGGCCGGGCGCGGCTTTGCGGTGGTGGCCGATGAAGTGCGGGCGCTGGCCAGCCGCACGCAAATCAGCACCCAGGAAATCCAGGGCATGATCGACCGCTTGCAGGCCGGCACCCGGTCGGCGGTGGAGGCAATGCGCCGCTCCAGCGAGGCCGGCGACGGCACCTCGGCCCAGGCCAACGAGGCGGGGGCTTCGCTGGACACCATGGCCCAACTGATCGCGACCATCAATTCGATGAACGCGCAGATCGCCAGTGCCGCCGAAGAGCAAACCGCCGTGGCCGAAGAGATCAATCGCAGCGTGCATCAGATTGCCGTGGCGGTGGACAGCGTCGCCGACGAAACCCAGCTCGGCGCGCAGACTTCGCGCAGTTTGGCCGACCTCGGTCAGCGCCTGGGCGGTCTGGTGGGGCAGTTCCGGATCTGACAGAGCAACTTTTTGTGGCGAGGGGGCTTTCTCGCGCCGGGCTGCGCAGCGGCCCCAAAAATCTGTGAGCGCTACGCACTCAAGCGGGAGCAAGCTCCCTTGCCACAAAAAATCGCAGCCTGTGGCGGCTCAGGTTTTGCGTACACCCGCAAAATGACGGTTGTACCGGACCCATGGAGGAGCCGCCGCAGGCTGCGATCTTTTAATCTTCTACTCAGGCGGATAGATTCGATCCAGCGCCCGGTTCACCGCCAACTCGCCTAGCATGATGACTTGTGCGATACCCAGCAGCGTATTGCGACTCGTCCCCTCCGTACGATCCGCCAGATCCAGGGTCATGACATTGGCCGAGGCCAGTGACTCACACGCATGAGCCAGCAGGGTTTCACTATCGAGTTCCGGATTGACGATGAACATGGTGCAGAGTTTGCGCGGGGTGGCCTGTATGTCGGCGGCAGAGGGGATGCGTTCGGACCGCTCGTGGGAATTGTTTGAGTCGAGGGCTTCTGAAAGTTTTGCCGGATCTGCGTCCGGGGGATTCGGTGTTGGTTTGTTCATAAGTGCTTCCCTTTAGTGGTTGGGCCGCACCATCTCGCTACTACACGAAAGGGTGGCAGCTGTGCGCAAGTTAGTAGACCGGCAAGGAAAGCAAAAACCGGCGCGCCCGAGGACGCCATGCGCACAGCTACCATCAAGTGCAGGCGAATACCTGACTGATAATGCTCATGCAACCGCTTTAACCTTGGCCGGGCTACTAAACCCGATCACTGACGATCAGTGACGCGAATCAAGTTACCGAGCGGCCCCAGGGCGCACAAGCCGGCGGATTCTGGCGTAACCGTAGGCAACGACGCAAGGCGTTGTGGCTTTCGAGAAGTAAGCTTGATGGGTTGTTCGACAAGGCCTGGAAAACTCTTACAGTTCAGGCGCATCGGTATACGGACGCGTCCTACGTCACCCGCAGAAATGTCCTATTCCAGCCCTGATCACCTTCGTGAAAGCTGTCGAGCGCTTGAACGAGGGTGGATTTACAACCTCCCCGTACACCTCAAACAGGCCAGGGAGGTCTGAACCTTGCTCAACATACCTAGCACCTTCTTCGACCACAGCCGCCACAAATTCCACGTCCGCGGCTTCGACGCCGCCTTCGACGCCGCCTTCGACGTCCTTTCGCGTGCAGCGGTGCGGCCCATCAATTGCTGCAAGTGCCAGCGCCCTCGCAACTGACAGACAACCTAAGCCAAGTCCACGGAATTTACGGATTTCTCTGCCTGATCTTTTCCAGAACAAGGAGCGACACTCAACATGGCCAGTTTGCTTGCCCGATTTTTTGGATTTCACGGCAACCGCGGGGACTCGCGATGGGATGGGCCGAGTTCTCCGAGCTCGCCACCACCCGATACCCGGCCAGTCCCGGCGACCCCGGAAGCGGATAACTCCACACTGCTCCCTCTGAAAAACTGGTGCCATCCGTTCAAGGACAAACGCGATCCGCTGGCGCAGTTGACTCACATGGCCAATGCCGCTGCCGGTTACTACCCGCTAGGCCGCAGCGGGCTCTTTCATGGCGGCGTGCATTTCGACAGCGGCACCGTCGGCATCCTGGATCAGTCCAGCGTGCATTGCCTGGCCGACGGCGAAGTGGTGGCCTATCGCGTCGACACGCAGTCGCCGAAAACCGCTTACTTCGCCAATGATCGAACGGTCGAGAAACCCTTTTCGCGCAACTTCGTGTTGGTTCGCCATCACCTTCAACCGCCGAAGATCGAAGGTAGCCAGGACACTCCACCAAGCCTGATTTTTTATAGCCTCTACATGCATCTGCAGGATTGGGCGATGTATCAGAAGGATTCCACCCTCGCTCGCCCAAGATTCTGGCCCGAGCGTCCGACCTTTCGCGTCAAGCAGACGGCGTATGACGTCTTTCCCGGCCGGCCTGAACAGCGTGGCCTGAACGTGCGCAATAAGTTGAATGGCCAGGTAATCGATGTTCTGCCGCGAGGCGCCGAGGTGACTATTAGTGGCACCGGACAATTTCGCAAGTTGGAGAGCAGTCTGGGACCGGCCAAACTGCTCAACCCCGATGGCTCGATCAAGGGCTATCTCTCTACTCAGGTGCTCAAACACCCAGACCGCAAAGAAACCCGCATCAGTTCGTCGAAGACGACAGTCAACGTCCGGGCCGAACCGGTGATTGCCGATAACGTAATGTTCGATTTACCGGTTGAATCGGAAGTCACGGTCAGTGGCGAAGGCGAGTTTCGCAAGCTCGAGCGCATCAACCAGTATGTGCATTTTGACTCGCTGGAAGGTGCCATTGAGCCGGTAGCGACAGATCAGGTAGTGGTGCTTGACCAGCCTGTCGCAATCAAGGCAGGTGACCTCATCGGCCACCTCGGCCTGTATCAGGACGGCGGCGCGAATCAGCCGGATAAGAAGCTGCACCTGGAAACCTTCAGTGGTGATGACGTCGAGGAATTCATCGAAGCCAGTCGATTGTGGGCCCAACGCCTGCCGGAGAAAGACAGAACTTGGCTGAAACTCCCCATGGGCACACCGGTGGTGGCGCCTGAAGGAAATGTCACCGCTGCGCAATTGCAGGCGTCGAGTGATCCCAGCCCGCGCAGTGCTGCCGATTTGCTGGTCCCCAAAAAGATGCTCGATGATCTGCCGGCGGACCGAAAAATCCAGGTGCCCGCGAGCCCGACGCGCAAAGCTCGCACCTGGTATCACCTGAAACATTTGCTTCACGACGCCGACAACAATCTTCTTGATGGCTGGGTGTGTGAAGAGCCAGGCGTAACGCCTTGGGTCAGTCCGTGGGCTTGGGAAGGCTATGACGTCATCATCGACTTCAGCAGACCCAAACACTTGCTGGCCTCTTTTCTCAGCGCCATCGGCCGCTTCAGCGACGCTGAACGCGAGCGCTATCGTTCCATTGCCGAAAAAGACGACAAGGGCCCGATGAAACGCCGGTTGTACGAGATCATCGATCGCAACCGCGACGGCAAGATGACGGCCACTGAACTGCAAGCGGCCCTTGAGCGACCGGCTCATGCGCAGGCGATTTCGCAGATGATCCTGTACAAGGAAAGCGAGTGGTTTCAGCAGCCGAAGGTATGGGACGCACTGGATGAGTTGCTCGGCCATAGCGGCTCGACACCGCACTTGAATTGGCTGGCGGAGAAGCAGCGGATTGCACAGATGGGGTGGTGGAGGGAAGTTGCGGAGAAGGTGGGGTTGCCTTCGTGGGGGAGTGTGTATCACTTTCATCCGATTGGGATGTTTGGTTACTTTGCGAACACTGTAAACGGAGTGCTGAATTGCAAAATATGTGGCACTACGCTCAAATTAACGAAAGGTTTTTTGAGCGAAATATGCGGCAGCGAAGTGAACCCGCTTTTCATCAGTGCAATGGTTGAAGCATCTAAAAACCTGTTCAAGAAATACGGACTAGATAGCTGTGAGCAAATCACGCATCTGCTAGCGCAAGCAAAGAAGGAGACTGGCGGGTTTTTACAGTTTCGAGAGTCGTTGAACTACTCTAGGCGAATATACACTGCCGCCAAACTTTATAGATTATCTCCGACTGTAATCAATGCGGGGTTTTCTAGGAAAGGGCTTTCCTTCGCAAGTGATGAAGAAAAACTGAATTGGATAGATGAACATCTTATAGGTAACGATGCAGCTTACGGCTTGCATTGTTATGGCAATGCTGAGCAGCCAGGAAAAGATTTTAGAGGACGAGGGTTGATCCATCTCACTCATTATGAAACCTATAAGAAATGCGCCAGAGATACAGGGCTGCCGATTGACTCTAACCCAGAGCTCTTGGAGAAAGATTTCGCCGTTGCTATAGAAACAGCACTGTGGTTCTGGAAGGTAAGGCATATAGCAGCGATTGCGGAAGATCCGTCCCTAAATGGGGGCGTCGGCGTTACCGCGGTGACTCGCCCCATAAATATCGGATTGGCAGGTTTGCCTGATCGCCAAAAATACAAGCGGGAGATTACTAAAGAATTCAATGCTCACTTTGATAGTAGGTGTAAATGAAGTGATTAAGTTAATTATAATTTTTGGTTATCTGCTTGGGTCGACGGCAATAGCGAGTGATCAAGGGTGCAGCGCTATTGGCCTTCGGGAAGCTTATGGCTATATGGATGTACATGGGGTGAAAGCATGTTTCGTCTACACAAAAGCAGAGGTGCAAACCGAGGGGCAGTTGTCCCGTGATCCTGATGAAATATCCCTTTACTCGGTTATTCCATCTGAAAGCCCAAAGTTTGTTTATGAATTTCCATACGCGGGTACGGAAGGAGCAATCACCGACGCTTTTTTTCTTCCAGTTGGTGGGATGGGCGAAGAAATGCTGTTCGTTATCCATCGCATGGAAACGCCAAGAGCGTGGGATCCGGTAAGTGATATTTACGACGTAAGTGTTATTAGGCTGGAGGGCGAAACTTTACTTCTTGATCGAAAGCGTACACGTTTTTTTGATCTGGGTGGGGATTCTGTCGATGAACAAGGACGATCAACGTATATATATCCGTACAAAGACAAAAAAAGTGTTGAAGCGGTAGTTGGTTCGCCCTTGTTTTACTCCATCATTGCTGACAAAGAAATCACAGGTACCATTTTAGAGAAAGCATTTCTTTTTGATGGTGGCTCTGAACCGGAACAGCAGAGTAAAACTAAGATGTATTTAATCGAGGGCGACAGAGTTTTGGTGACGGATTCGACTGCCGGATGGTGCAAGGTTTCCTACCAAGCAAAGATAAAGATGATTACGAAATGGGCTCAGTGTAAGTCGATAAACTTTTCGGCGAGTTAGGTGAAGACATGCCAATCAGGCTGGATAAAATTCCTCCTCTCGCACTGCGCCCTCAACGACCTCGATTTTTGCTTTGGCTCGCCATGTTGTTGCTGTTTTGTTTGTTAGGTGTTGCAGCGACGCTGTTGTTCGGCGACGAAACATTACCTCAACGGTCTTCGGATTTCTGGAGCTGGGCCGTAAGCATTCCAATCCTGGTTTGGTGCGTGCTGGGTTTCGGGCGAGTGCTGTTGCACGCCGGCGAACAAGGTGCCGCCGATGGTTGGGATGAGGCTCGTGAAGAAGACCTGATCCGCAAGATTCGTCAGGGGCGTCGCTCGCAACAGGTGTTGGGAGTGAGCTTGCAGACTGCTCTTGAAGAACCTGCGGATGTTCCGGAAATACAGCTTGACGCTCTGCTGAGTGGGACGACGGCGCTGAAGTCACAAGCGTCCAGGGTGGATGGATCAATACTTCGCCATAGTTGTTTATCTAACGATGCAGATGAAAATCCGGAAGCAATATTGCTGAGTATATGGGCGCAGACGCTCGCCGACATGGTGCCCACTTTGGCGCAGTTGCCTGCCGATCAACCGCTGGCCCTGTTGCTGGATGTCGATACCGGTTTGCCGGAGAAGCAATGGCGCCGAGTTTGGCGACAGGCATGGCGCGAATCCGGTATTCGCCAGCCCGTTACCCCTGTGGATGGCACCGGTCTGGCTGCACTGGACCAGTGGCTTGACCAGCGTATTGGTGATCGGGCGTTGTTGTTGGTTTTGGCCGTGCAGTTTGCGCCGCAGCAGCCTGAAGGCACGGCGGAAGCCGCCGTCGGGCTGTTGTTTGGCAATCGTCTGACGCAAACCACATTGCCGCCGATAGCCTACCTTCACCGTCCGGAGCAGGAGCGCAAGCCCACCGCCGATGATCTGCTTTACGCTACGCGCCAGGCTCTGGATTGGGTGCCGCTTGAATCGACATCAATCGAGCAGGTTTGGCAAGTGGGTATTGATGGGCGACGGGCTGCCGCCATTGCAGGCGTGTTGTCTGAAGTCCCCATGTCAGTCAATAGGCCGGGATTGTGCAACCTCGATGCAATGCTGGGTCATCCAGGCTGCGCTTCGCCTTGGCTAGCCGTCGCTGCCGGGGCGCAGGCTATTCGGCGCGGTGCCGGGCCACAATTCATCTTCAGTGGCGGAGCGGCTGCGGCTGGTCTCTGGGGCACGGTGTTGATGCCAGCATCAGCACTTTTGAAATTGGAGTCTTGAACGTAGTTCTTACGGGTGATTTCTACCGCCAGCCAGATGAACATCTCGCCGGAAACCGTGCGTATGAACCGCAGGAATTTGTATTTGAAACTGGAGGTGGGTTCGCAGTCGGAGTTGTTTGCGTTGTTTATCGAGTGACTGCGCAGGCACTGAAAAGTCAAAAGATCGCAGCCTGCGGCAGCTCCTACACTTACGGTGTGCATCTGAGCACTGGCGACCACACAAGAGGAGTCAGACCCATGATTGACCGTGAAAGTATCTGCGATTGTCCGAAATGTTCCTGCAAACTCGGTGAACATCCGATTGCCCGTCACGGCAAGCATTACTGCTGTGAAGCCTGCGCCAAGCACCATGAACACGGCGAGGAATGCACCCATAAAGGTTGCAAGTGCGCTCATGGCTGACAACCGCGAATGAAAAGTGGAGCCTAATCTGGCTCCACTTCCAGCCTGAGGCTGTCATCCTCCAGGCGTTCGCTGTGGCGCACGGTGCCTTGCAAGCGCCGCCCTTCGACCCGCAGCACCAGGGTCTTGGCTTGCTCCAGATCTTCCGGCAGTGGCGCCGGGACGCGTATGGCGAAGCAGAATGGGTCATTTTCGACCTGTTCCAGGCCGATCAGGCACTCGGCGCTCTTGGTGATGCGGCCGGTCGGCGTGTCCAGACCGTAGTCCAGCTGCGCAGGGCTGTTGACGGGTGTTGTGCTCATATCCCTTCCCCCGAACCTGATGGTTACCGGATATTAGTTCGCCGGCCGCCACTTGACGTTTTCCACGCCGAATTTTTCAGCCATCGGCTTGCTGGTCTTTTGCACCTTCTCGCGTCCGAAACGGGGGATTCGCCCCACCCCTGCGTCGCAGCTCGCCCAATGCCAGGCTTCTGCGTTATCCATTTTTTCCAGGCGGATAATGAATGATTTCGGAGCGCCATGGAGGGTGTACTCGATGACGAATAATTTTGCACTGTTCATAAAGCTCCGGTTCCTCCCTGTCTTACATAAAAGGATCGCGCGCCATCTGGAAAATTCACTCGGTTTGTCGGACGGCGGCGGTTGCTGGCGACAAGTTCGGTGCCTCGTTACCATGGGGTCTTCCGGCCCCCCCAAATGAACATAGACCATGGCCCTCGCCGCACCGCCTGACCTGAGTGACACCGATGTGCCCGTGCAACCGCTGGCTCGCACCTATCCGCGCGGGTTGTACATCGAGCCCCATGAGCACGTCTGGGGCCAGTTGCTGTATGCGATGAGCGGTGTGATGTGGGTCGAGACGCCGCACGAGGCGCTGGTGGTGCCGCCGCAGCGGGCGGTGTGGTTGCCGCCCGGCGTGCCCCACGGGATTCGCGTGGTGTCCGACCTGCAAATGCGCAATATCTACTTGCGCCCGTCCCTGGCGGCGACCCTGGATGACAGCGTGCAAGTCATTGAGGTCGGCGGTTTGCTGCGCGAGCTGATCGTCGGTCTGGTGGAGCAGGGCAACGACGGGCCGCCCGAGTATTACGACGCGCTGGTGGGGCTGGCACTGCTGGAGCTCAAGCGGGCCAGGCGTTCGCTGCTGAAAATCCCGCTGCCGGACGATTCCGACCGACGGCTGATGAACCTGTGTCAGGCGGTCATGGCCGCGCCTTCACTGGACATTCCTTTCGAACAACATGCGGATAACGCCGGAGCCAGCGTGCGCACCCTGGCGCGGCTGTTCAAGGACGGCCTGGGCATGGGTTTCGCCGAGTGGCGGCGTCAGGTGCAACTGGCGACGGCGGTGGCCGGGTTGATCCAGGGCGCACCGGTCAGTGCGATTGCCCGGGAGCTGGGCTATTCGCCGAGCAGCTTCAGTGACATGTTTCGTCGTGAGCTGGGTGTCGCCCCCTCGCAGTTTCCTGCGGCGCAACGCCAGGACTGAGTTCGCCGAGGCCAGGCTTTGGCCGAAATTCAGAAGCACTTGGCCGATGCTCGCAGGTTACGCCCTCTAGACTCAGCGCATACCTCAATTGCCCCCGGAGTCTGTCATGAACTTCCTCATGTCACTGGCCATCGGTCTGGGCGTCGGTCTGCTGTACGGCGCCCTGGATTTTCGTTCCCCCGCACCCCCGGCCATCGCGTTGGTAGGCCTGCTCGGCATGCTCGCCGGCGAAAAGCTCTGGCCGATGGGAAGGGAGCTGGTGGCTGGCTGGATCTCCTGACCCCTTCCTTTATTCAATGGACACGCCCATGAAAGCTCTGCAATTCGACAAAACCGGTGATCTCTCGGCCCTGCGCTACGTCGAGGTGCCGACCCCCGTGCCCGGTGCCGATGAAGTGCTGGTCGAGATCAAGGCCGCTGGCCTCAACCCCAGCGATGTGAAAAACGTGCTGGGACGTTTTCCCTACACCACCTTGCCGCGAATTCCCGGTCGGGATTTTGCCGGGGTGGTCGTGGCCGGCCCACAGGCGCTGATCGGCCGGGAAGTCTGGGGCACGGGCCGGGAACTGGGGTTTTTCGCCGACGGATCCCACGCGCAGTTCGTCAAGCTGCCGGCCAATGGCGTGGCGCTCAAACCCACGCACCTGAGCTTCGCCCAGGCCGCCAGCCTCGGCGTGCCATACACCACGGCGTGGGATGCACTGGAACGCAGCCTGGTGACGGCCGAAACCCGATTGCTGGTCATCGGTGGCGGGGCGGTCGGCAGTGCCGCGCTGGCCCTGGCCAAGGTGCGTGGCGCCCGGGTGCTGGCGGCCGCGCGGCGTCCGGAACAGGTCAAGGACTTGCAAGACCAGGGCTATCAGACCCTGCAACTGGATAAACCCGAAGATTTGGGCGCACAGGTCAACGCGGTGTATGCCGGCGGCGCCGATGTGATTTTCGACACCACCGGTTTCTGGCTGCCGGCCTCGGTGGCTGCCCTGGCCGCGTTTGGCCGCATCGCAATCATCGCGGCGCCGGTGGACGGTCACGTGCAGTTACCGGCCCTGGCGTTGTATCGCAAGGGTGGCTCAGTGGTGGGGATCAACTCGTTGCTGTACGGGGTACAGGCGTGTGCGGCGATGCTCGAGCAGTTCGGCCGGTTCTTCGATCAAGGCTTGTTGCCATTGCCCCAGGGACTGTTCGAATCACCATTGGCTGAAGGACTGGAGCGTTATGCCGAAGTGAATCAGGGCAGTGGCGACAAGGTGATTCTGCTGCCATGACCCAACCCCCTGTAGGAGCTGGCTTGCCAGCGAAGATGGCGGTACATCCAAAATCAACGTAACTGACGGACCGCTTTCGCTGGCAAGCCAGCTCCTACAGGGTCCGTGGCCGCGCAATGCCTTGCGCAGGCCTCGCTCTGTTAGAATCGGCCCCATTGACCCAATGAGGTGCCCCCATGAGCGAACCGATTCGCCTGACCCAATACAGCCACGGCGCCGGTTGCGGCTGCAAGATCTCCCCCCAGGTGCTGGAAGTGATCCTGGCCGGCAGCGGGGCGCAGAACCTCGATCCGAAGCTCTGGGTCGGCAACGCCTCGCGCGACGACGCGGCGGTGTATGCCATCGACGAAGAACGCGGCGTGGTCTCGACCACCGACTTTTTCATGCCGATCGTCGACGATCCCTTCGATTTCGGCCGAATTGCCGCCACCAATGCCATCAGCGACATCTACGCCATGGGCGGCGATCCGTTGATGGCAATTGCGATTCTGGGCTGGCCGGTGAACGTGCTGGCCCCGGAAATTGCCCGGGAAGTGATACGCGGCGGCCGTTCGGTATGTGACGAGGCGGGCATCCCGCTGGCCGGCGGGCACTCCATCGACGCACCTGAGCCAATCTTTGGCCTGGCCGTCACCGGTCTGGTGGAAAAGCGCCACATGAAGCGCAACGACACCGCCACGGCCGGTTGCCTGCTTTATCTGACTAAACCCCTCGGCATCGGCATCCTTACGACTGCCGAGAAAAAGGGCAAGTTGCGTCATGCCGACATCGGCCTGGCCCGGGACTGGATGTGCACCCTGAACAAACCCGGCAGCCGCTTCGGCAAGCTCGATGGCGTGACCGCGATGACCGACGTCACCGGTTTCGGCCTGCTCGGGCACCTGGTGGAAATGGCCGACGGCAGCCAGCTCACGGCGCGCATTGAATACGACCGCATACCGCGCCTGCCGGGCGTCGAGTATTACCTGGAACAGGGCTGCGTACCGGGCGGGACTCTGCGTAATTTCGACAGCTACGCCAGCAAACTCGGACGCCTTCAGGAACTGCACAAACGCGTGCTCTGCGACCCGCAGACCAGCGGCGGCCTGCTGATTGCCGTGACGCCCGAAGGCAACGAGCAATTCCTTTCTGTGGCCGCTGAGCTGGGCTTGAGCCTGGAACCGATCGGTGAACTGGTCGAGCGACAGAGCAACGCGGTCGAGGTGTTTTGATGTTCGTCGACTGCACTGATTACCGCGACATCTTCCTCAACGACCGGCCAATGATGGACGCCCGCGCGCCCGTCGAATTCAGCAAAGGCGCGTTTCCCGGCGTGATCAACCTGCCGTTGATGAATGACCATGAACGCCAGCGGGTCGGCACCTGCTACAAGCAGCACGGCCAGCAAGCGGCCATCGTGCTGGGGCATCAACTGGTGTCGGGCGCGGTCAAGGCCGAACGCATCCAGGCCTGGGCCGATTTTGCCCGGGCGCATCCGGAAGGCCTGCTGTATTGCTTTCGCGGCGGCCTGCGCTCGCAGATCGTCCAGCAATGGCTCAGGGACGAGGCCGGCATCGACTATCCACGGGTGGGCGGCGGCTACAAGGCCATGCGTACCTTCCTGCTGGACACCCTCGATCAAGCCGTGACCCAGTGCGATTTCGTCCTGTTGGGCGGGATGACCGGCACCGGCAAAACCGAGGTGCTCACGCAACTGGGCAACGCCGTGGACCTTGAAGGTCATGCCAACCATCGCGGCTCCAGTTTCGGTAAACGCGCCACGGGCCAACCCTCGAATATCGACTTCGAAAACCGCTTGGCGGTAGACGTGCTGAAAAAACGCGCCCGGGGCATCGAGCAGTTCGTATTGGAAGACGAAAGCCGCGCGGTGGGCAGTTGTGCGCTGCCGTTGCCGCTGTACCAGGGCATGCAGCAGTTTCCGATGGTGTGGCTGGAAGACAGCCTGGAAGGTCGGGTCGAGCGGATCCTGCGCGATTACGTGGTGGATCTGTGCGCCGAATTCATCGGCGTGCATGGCGATGACGGCTTTGCGTTGTTTTCCGAACGCCTGCTGGCGAGCCTGAACAATGTGCAGAAGCGCCTGGGTGGCGAACGTCATCGGCGCATGCTGGTTTTGATGGAGGATGCGTTGGTTGAGCAGGCCCGCAGTGGCGCGGTGGATCTGCACCGGGGCTGGATCGAAGGGTTGCTGTGCGAGTATTACGATCCGATGTACGCGTTCCAGCGGGAGAAGAAAGACGCACGGATCGAGTTTGCCGGGGAGCGTGGGGCGGTTCTTGAGTATCTGCGCGAGCGGGGCAGCCAGCGAGGGTGATGTAGCCTGTGCCGGCCTCATCGCGAGCAGGCAATGCACAACTCAGGTCGGGCAGGTTTCAGCACCGTTATCCAGACCTTGCTTGTACACATGGCTCTGCAAGCTGGCCTTGCCGTTGTGCCAGGTCAGGGTCAGTACATACAGCGAGTCGTAGTCGCTGGACTCCCAGTCGTCGATGATCTTCGCATCCTCGCCGGTGGCTTCTTCGGCCACCGTGTTGATCAGCTCCGGCAGGTAGCCGTGTGACCAGGCCGTGTAGATGACCGAGTTGTGATACTTGCCCTGGAGCAGTTCTTCGGCCAGGTCATCGGTGTCATTGGCGGAAAAATTGATGTTCACCGGCAGGCCCAGCTTGATGGCGCTGGGGCTGATGGTCATCAGGGGGCGGATGTAACTGTAGGAATTGTCGAACTCGCCTTCCTCGACGTTACGGGTCGGGTTCGCCGCAAACACATAGTTGGCCTTGCCGAACTTTTCCGGCAGCAGCGTGGCCAGGTCGATGGCGCGGTTGAGTCCCTGGCAATTGAGCTGGCCCAGGCCTGCGGCGGGTTTTTCCCCGTGGCGCAGGAAGACCAGCGTCTGGGTGCCATCCATCGGTTGGGCGCGACTTGCGCCGGGCTCCAGCGACAGGAACAACGCGCTGACCACCAAGAGGGCGGGCAACAAAAGGTAAGCGCGATGTTTAAAGCGTTTGGCAAAATTGAACAGGTTCATGAATAAAAGGATCTTCAGCGCAATTCGGTTAAGGCTGACAAACATTTACACCACGATTGTGCTGCGTCGGGTGTTTCCATGTCATTGAAGCCGGTCCGTTTCAAAGGAGTGGTGCTCAGAGTCCCCTGAACCCGTTTGGTTCGATTTCGGTCGAGTGCCGCTAACCTTCAAGGGTTTTCAGCGAAGGCTATCGACAGGATGTTGCACAAATGTGGACACAATACACCGGATGGTGTTGAAAAAGTGGTGATCTCTTTTGATCTCGCCTATCAGCGAGATTCATGGCTTCAACGGATCGCTGAGCGGATATCTACATTATTATCGTCACTCTCAATGTATTCGTGGATCCCGCCCATGACCGATTTGTCCGCATTCCCCATCACCCGCAAATGGCCTGCCCAGTATCCCGAGTGGATTCAGCTGTACTCCTTGCCGACCCCCAACGGCGTCAAGGTCTCGATCATGCTCGAAGAGATCGGCCTGCCGTATGAACCTCACCGGGTAGGCTTCGACACCAACGACCAGATGTCCCCGGAATTTCTTTCCCTCAACCCCAACAACAAGATCCCGGCGATCCTCGACCCCCACGGTCCGGACGACCTGCCGTTGGCGCTGTTCGAGTCGGGGGCGATTCTGATCTACCTGGCGGACAAGAGCGGGCAACTGCTGGCCCAGGAATCGGCAGCGCGCTACGAAACGATCCAGTGGCTGATGTTCCAGATGGGCGGGATCGGTCCGATGTTCGGCCAGCTCGGATTTTTCAACAAGTTCGCCGGCAAGGACTACGAAGACAAGCGTCCCCGTGACCGCTACGTCGAGGAAAGCAGACGCCTGCTCAAGGTGCTGGACGGCCGTCTGCAAGGGCGCGACTGGATCATGGGCGAGCGCTACACCATCGCCGACATCGCTACCTTCCCGTGGGTGCGCAACCTGATCGGCTTCTATGAGGCCGGCGATCTGGTGGGCATCCAGAACTTCCCTAACGTCACGCGGGTGCTGGAACGTTTCCTGGCGCGGCCGGCGGTGGTGCGCGGGTTGCAGATTCCGAGCCCGGTCGCTGGTTGAAATCATTCCCCTGTAGGAGCTGGCTTGCCAGCGAAAGCGGTGGGTCAGTCATATAATCGCTGCCTGACACTACGCCTTCGCTGGCAAGCCAGCTCCTACATCTCATCCTCTGAAATCCAGGAATACCCATGTCCAGTCAGTTCCCCGAAGCACGCCCACGCCGTCTGCGCCGCAATGCGAGCCTGCGCAGCCTGTTCCAGGAGACCGAGTTCAGCCTGAACGACCTGGTGCTGCCGATTTTCGTCGAAGAAGAAATCGACGACTTCGTGCCGATCAAAAGCATGCCGGGCGTGATGCGCATTCCCGAGTCGAAACTGGCCGGCGAGATCGAGCGCTACGCCCGTGCCGGGATCAAGTCGGTGATGACCTTCGGCGTGTCCCATCACCTGGATAGCAGCGGCAGCGACACCTGGCGCGAGGACGGTCTGGTCTCGCGCATGTCGCGTATCGCCAAGGACGCGGTGCCTGAAATGATCGTGATGTCCGACACCTGTTTTTGCGAGTACACCGACCACGGCCATTGCGGCGTGCTGCACAACCATGAAGTCGACAACGACCAGACCCTGATCAATCTCGGCAGGCAAGCGGTGGCGGCGGCCCGTGCCGGTGCCGACGTGATCGCCCCGTCGGCGGCGATGGACGGGCAAGTCCAGGCGATTCGCCGGGCCCTCGATGACGCCGGGTTTACCCAGACGGCGATCATGGCGTATTCGACCAAATTCGCCTCGGCGCTCTATGGCCCGTTCCGCGAGGCGGGCGGCAGTGCGCTCAAGGGCGACCGTAAGAGCTACCAGATGAACCCGATGAACCGCCGCGAAGCGATACGCGAATCGTTGCTCGACGAGCAGGAAGGTGCCGATGCGCTGATGGTCAAGCCGGCCGGTGCGTACCTGGACATCATCCGCGACATCCGCGAAGCCTCGCGCCTGCCGCTGTCGGCGTATCAGGTGAGCGGTGAGTACGCGATGATCAAGTTTGCCGCCCAGGCCGGGGCCATCGATGAGGACCGTGTGGTGCGCGAGAGCCTTGGAGCGATCAAGCGCGCCGGGGCAGACCTGATCTTTACGTACTTTGCGATGGATCTGGCCTTGGCCGGGATCTAAGGACCACCGCATACCCCCTGTAGGAGCCGGCTTGCCGGCGAAGGCGGTGGGTCAGACAGTATCAATGCTGCCTGACACTACGCCTTCGCTGGCAAGCCAGCTCCTACAAGGGGGTTGTGTTGCATCAGGGAGCGCCAAAAAACGGCCGGATCCCGTGATCACGGAAGTACCGTTCGATCACTTTCGGGTCCGCACACGTCTCGGCAATCGCCACATAGGTATCGGGCCGCAACAGATAAAAGCCATTGCGCCCCAGGCCCGCCGCTTCGAACGCCGGTCGCCAGTCGAACACATGCAGCGGCAAATGGTGCTCGTGGCACCAGGCGATCATCTCGTCGCTGGTGTCGCCATAGACATGCACCTGCCAGGTCAGGCACTTGAGCGACTCGAAATTATCCCCCTCACCGTCATGGGCCCAGGGCAGGCGATCACCGCCATGCACACGCCCGGCAACGCCCGTGCTCAGCGGCATTCCACGATAATTCAGGGTGATCTGCGACACTGTGCGAAACAGGAACTGACGGGAGGTTTCGAACGAGGTCATTTTCGGTAACAAGAACGGAGCCAGGCGCGTACGCAGCAAATCGGCAATTGGCCCGTCGGCGGTGACGAAGTTGAAGACCCGGTCGGTGGTGGCCACCAGTTTGCGGGCGAAGGCGATGCGCTCGGTTTCATAGGTGTCGAGCAGTCTGGCCTCGGCGCCGCCGCTCAACACTGCCGCGAGTTTCCAGGCCAGGTTGATGGCATCGCCGATCCCGGTGTTCATGCCCTGGCCGCCCGCCGGGCTGTGGACGTGGGCGGCATCGCCCAGCAAAAACGCCCGGCCGTTGCGGAAGTGATCCGCCACCCGGTGATGTACGCGGTAGGTCGAGAACCAGTTCAGTTGCTCGATCTTCACCTTCATATGCTCGATGGCCCGGCTGCTGACGTCTTCGAAACGCAGGGTCTCGGCGTGTTCGGCGCGCTCGTCGCGCACCGTGCCGATCAGACGGGCACGACCACTGTCTCCCAGCGGGAACACGGCGAGGAAGTCCGCCTCGTCGAGATCCACATGCAGTTCGCCGTTGAATGTCGGGCCGCTGGCCTGCACGTCGGCGACGTAGAAAATCTGCTGGTAAGTGCCGCCGGGAAACCCGGTATCCAGGGTCTTGCGCACAATCGACCGGGCACCGTCGCACCCGGCCAGGTAACAGGCCTGGCAGGTTTCCTGCTGGCCGTCGGGCAGGTGCAGTGTGGCCGTGATGCCATCTGCGGTTTGCTCGAAGCCTGCCAGTTCAGTGTTGCGTTCCACCGTGATGCCGAAGGCTTCCAGGCGCTCGATCAGCAGCCGTTCGTGTTCGTCCTGCGGGAAGATCTCGAGAAACGAATAGGGCGTCAGGCCTTCACCGATCTGGGACAGGGGCAGGCGCGCAACGGGCTCACCCTTGACCCAGAAGTTGCCGGCCTTTACTTGATGGCCGTGTTGCACCACGGCATCGGCAAGGCCCAGCTGGCGATACAACTCCAGCGTCCGTGCCTGGACGGCCAGCGCCCGGGATGTGGTGCCGGGGGCCGAGGTTTTGTCGACGATCCGCACGCGCACCCCCAGTTTGCTCAGCCACAACGCCAGGACCAGCCCGGTCGGGCCGGCGCCGACGATCAACACGTCGCTGCGGTGCATGAACCTGTCCTCCTCGCTGTGTGAATCAAGTATGGTCCAGTCGGGGAGGGCGGCAACCGTCGGACTACCACGACCGTAGCCGCTGACCTGCCATTGGTCGTATGGTTAGCCCGGACCAATGGATCAGATGGAACGACATGCAAATCAGATTGATCACAAGCGTCGGCGTGTTGCTGGTATTGACCGGTTGCGGCAGCCAGCGGACCCAGGAGCCGACGACGCGCACCCCGGCCGAAGTGAAGGCCGAGATTGTGCGTTTGCTGCCGGCGAAAGCTGCCGATCCCCAGGGTTGGGCCACGGATATCCAGGTGGCGTTTACCGCGCAAGACATCTCGCCGACCACGCAAAACCTGTGCTCGGTGCTGGCCGTGACCGAACAGGAATCGACCTTTCAAGTCGATCCGGGCGTACCGGGGCTGGGCAAGATCGCCCGCGACGAGATCGACCGCCGTGCCGCCAAGGCGCACATTCCCGGCCTGTTGGTGAGCGGTGCATTAATGCTCGATTCGCCGAATGGCAAAAGCTACAGCAGCCGCCTGAATGCCGCGCGCAGTGAAAAGGAACTGAGCGCGATTTTCGACGACTTCATCGACATGGTACCGATGGGCAAAAAACTGTTCGGCGGCTTCAACCCGGTGCATACCGGCGGGCCGATGCAGGTCGGCATTGATTTTGCCGAACAGCAGGCCAAGGGCTATCCGTACCCGGTGCAGGGCTCGATTCGCCATGAAGTGTTCACCCGGCGCGGTGGCATGTATTTCGGCATCGCGCATCTGCTTGGGTACCCGGTGAGCTACCCGCAGCCGCTGTACCGTTTTGCGGACTTCAACGCGGGTTGGTACGCCAGCCGCAACGCCGCGTTTCAGAACGCAGTGAGCCGGGCGTCCGGTATTCCGTTGGCGCTGGATGGCGATCTGGTGAACTACGGTTCGATCATGCCCGGCACCACGGAACTGGCCGTGCGCACCCTCGGCAAGCAACTGGACATGCGCAATCCGACGATCCGCGAGCAACTGGAGGAGGGGAAAACCCTGGCGTTCGAAGACAGCAAACTCTATCGGCGGGTTTTCGAACTGGCCGAACGGGCCGAGGGCCGGCCGTTACCCCGTGAGGTGTTGCCGGGGATCGTGCTGCAAAGCCCGAAAATCACCCGCAAACTCACCACCGCGTGGTTCGCCAAACGGGTCGATGAACGTTACCAGCGCTGCATGGCGCGGGCAGGGAAGTAATTGCGGTGCAAAAAAAGCATAAAAAACCCGGCGGGTGAGGCCGGGTTTTCGTTGAGTCCTGCGGTAAAGCACTGCATTCAGACAGCGCGGCTTTCGATCAGACGATCCGAACCGCCTTCAGCGACGCGGTTTTCCAACAGCTTGTCGGAACCGCCTTCAGCGACGCGGTTTTCCAGCAGCTTGTCGGAACCGCCTTCAGCGACGCGGTTTTCCAGCAGCTTGTCGGAACCGCCTTCAGCGACGCGGTTTTCCAGCAGTTTGTCGGAACCGCCTTCGGCAACACGTTTTTCCAGCAGGCGATCGGAACCACCCTCGGCCACACGGCTTTCAATCAGACGATCCGAGCCGCCTTCAGCGACCACAGGTTGAGCAGAAGTTGCGGCAAAAGCGTTAACTGCGAAAACCGAGAAAGCGATGCTGAGAAGGACTTGGCGTTTCATGATGGTGTGCTCCGGGGTGCTTATGGGTTGGTATGGAGCAGATGTTACGCCGGGGATTTTTTAAGAGAACTTCATTGAGGTGATGGTGAACATCGACGGCAATGATAGGGCCCGTGCCATACCCCTTGTGAGCGTGATGGTGCGATCGTCGGATGGCCGCTGTGTGACGGTTGGCGGCTTCTACACTGGATAGCTGGCGCGTTCCTCTGCCGGGACGGATGATGAGGCACTGCAGAGATCGCGGTGTGAAAGGAGACGTTTATGTACCAGCTCTACGGTTATCAGAACTCCGGGGCGGCGGCCGTCGAAGCCGCTCTTGAACTCTGTGATGTTCCTTATCGCTTCATCGATGTCGAGACCTCCGCGGAGGCGGCCCAGGCGCTGGAGAAACTCAACCCGCTCAAACAGATTCCGACCTTGCAGCTACCTGATGGCAGCGTCCTGACCGAGAGCGCGGCGATCCTGATTCACCTCGGGCTGACCTTTCCCGCATCGGGGTTGTTGCCGTCAGACCCGGCCGAGCGGGCGCAGGCCATTCGCGGCATGGCGTACATCGTCAGCAATTGCTATGCGGCCATCGGCATCATTGATTACCCCGAACGCTGGCTGGCCAAGGCGGATGAGTCGTCCAGGCACAACCTCATGGAGGGCGCCCGCCGGCGCCTGCACTGGAGTTGGGAGGTGTTCGCCGATCAATTCTCGGGCGAGTTGTACCTGGGCAGCGAGAAGCCAGGGGCGCTGGATGTGCTGGCGGCGGTGATCTCGCGATGGGCGGGCAGTCGGGAGCATTTGCGTAATGCCCGGCCGGGTTTTTTCGCCTGGCTGGAACGCATCGACCGCTACCCGGCGCTAACGCCGGTATTCGCCCGGCATTGGCCGGCCTGAACACCGTAAACCCCCTGTAGGAGCGAGCCCTGCGCGCTCCTACAGGGGGGGGCGGCGTGTGCGGATTTACTCCCCGCGGATGTACTGTTCCAGCTGTTTGATCAGCTCCGCCTGTTCGGCAATCGCTTCCTTGACCAGGTCGCCGATCGACAGCAAGCCAATCAATTTGCCGCCTTCCACCACCGGCAAGTGCCGCAGGCGCCTATCGGACATGATGCCCAGGCAGGTCTCCACGGTTTGATGGGTGTCGACGGTAATCACCGGCGACACCATGATGTCGCGCACCGGCGTGCCCACCGAAGAGCGGCCGTGCAGCACCAGTTTGCGTGCATAGTCCCGTTCGCTGATGATGCCCAGCACTTCATCATTCTCCACCACCAGCAAGGCGCCGACGTTTTTCTCGGCCATCTTCATCAGCGCTTCGAGCACCATGTGATCGGGTTTGATCTGGTGCACTTCCTGATTCTTCTGATCTTTGAGCTTGAGCAGTTGGGCGACGGTTTTCATGGTGGTTACTCGGGTGTTGTCGTTGTTCTTGAAGAATCGTAGACGCGAGCGTTCAGGGCAAGGGCGAAAGCGGCAGATAACACGCAAAAAACGTCATTCGACGGTTTTTCTTCGGTAAACCCCTCATTTCCGGCCAGCACCTTACTTGTAGGAGCTGGCTTGCCAGCGAAGACGGACTGTCAGCCAACAAAGATGTTGAATGTACTGACCCCTTCGCAGGCAAGCCTGCTCCTACAGGGTTGATGTTTACCGCTGATACCGGGGGCAATCGCGCTATCCCGGCCGATGACGGGTAGAATCCCCCTCTGAATCAACGTTGAGGTTTGCAGTGGTGGATCTACAGCAGGGCTTCGTCCTGACCCGGCATTGGCGCGACACCCCGGCTGGCACGGAAGTCGAATTCTGGCTGGCGACCGACAGCGGTCCCCGGCGCATCCGCCTGCCTCATCAACCGTCGGTGGCGTTCATCCCTGCTGCGCAGCGTCAGGCGGCCGAAGGCGTTTTGCATGACGAGAAGAACGTCGAGCTCAGGCCCCTGGCCCTGCAGGATTTCGAACATCGCCCGGTCCTCGGACTTTACTGCCAGCAACATGGCCAGTTGATGCGCCTGGAAACCGCGCTGCGCCGGGCCGGTGTCGAGGTGTTCGAAGCCGACGTGCGCCCGCCGGAACGCTACATGATGGAACGCTTCATCACCGCGCCGGTGCGCTTCAGTGGCACGCCGAATGCCGAGGGCCTGCTGCTCGACGCGCAGATGAAACCCGAACCCGACTACCGGCCGAGCCTCAGACTGGTGTCCCTGGACATCGAGACCACGGCCCGGGGCGAGTTGTATTCCATTGCCCTGGAAGGTTGCGGCGAACGTCAGGTGTACATGCTCGGTCCGCCGAATGGCGACGCCAGCCAGGTGGATTTCCAGCTCGAATACTGCGATTCGCGGACCTTGCTGCTGAAAAAACTCAACGACTGGTTTGCCCGCTTCGACCCCGACGCGATCATCGGCTGGAACGTCGTGCAGTTCGACTTGCGGGTGCTTCACGAACACGCCCGGCGCCTGGCGGTGCCGTTGAAACTGGGGCGTGGCGGTGAGGAAATGCAGTGGCGCGAACACGGCAGCGGCAACCATTTCTTCGCTTCAGCCGCTGGCCGCCTGATCATCGATGGTATCGAGGCCCTGCGTTCGGCGACCTGGAGTTTCCCTTCGTTCAGCCTGGAAAACGTCGCGCAAACCTTGCTCGGCGAGGGCAAGTCCATCGACAACCCGTACCAGCGCATGGACGAAATCAATCGCATGTTCGCCGAGGACAAACCGGCGCTGGCCACATACAACCTCAAAGACTGCGAACTGGTCACGCGGATTTTCTCCAGGACCGAATTGCTCACCTTCTTGCTGGAGCGGGCCAGCGTCACCGGTTTGCCGGCCGATCGCATGGGCGGTTCGGTGGCGGCGTTCACTCACCTGTACATGCCGCTGATGCACCGTCAGGGTTTCGTTGCGCCGAATCTTGGTGGCAAGCCACCCGAAGCCAGCCCCGGCGGTTTTGTCATGGATTCGCAACCAGGACTGTACGAATCGGTGTTGGTGCTCGACTACAAAAGCCTCTATCCGTCGATCATCCGCACCTTCCTGATTGACCCCGTGGGGCTGATTGAAGGGCTCGAGCACCCGGACGACAGCGAGTCGGTACCGGGTTTTCGTGGCGCGCGCTTTTCTCGCACCCGGCATTGCCTGCCATCCATCGTCGCCCGGGTGGCCGAAGGCCGGGAAACCGCCAAGCGCGAACACAACGCACCGCTGTCCCAGGCACTGAAAATCATCATGAACGCGTTCTACGGTGTGCTCGGCTCCAGCGGTTGTCGCTTCTTCGACACGCGCCTGGCTTCGTCCATCACCTTGCGCGGGCACGAGATCATGCTGCGTACCCGCCAGTTGATCGAGGCCCAGGGGCATGCAGTGATTTATGGCGACACCGATTCGACCTTCGTCTGGCTGCGTCGCGCCCATGGTCAGCAGGAGGCGGCGCAGATCGGCCACGCGCTGGTGGCGCACGTCAATCAGTGGTGGCGCGAGCACGTGCAGCAGGAATACGGCTTGCAAAGCGTTCTCGAATTGCAGTTCGAAACCCACTACAAGCGCTTTTTGATGCCGACCATTCGCGGCGCCGAAGAAGGCAGTAAAAAGCGCTACGCGGGGCTGGTGACCCGTGCCGATGGCAGCGACGAAATGGTCTACAAAGGCCTGGAAACCGTACGCACCGACTGGTCGCTGCTGGCCCGGCAATTCCAGCAGGAGCTGTATTCGCGGATCTTCCTGCGCAAGCCCTATCAGGACTATGTGCGTGACTACGTGCGCAAGACCCTGGCCGGTGAATACGATGACCGGCTGGTCTACCGCAAGCGCCTGCGCCGCAGCCTCGATGACTATCAGCGTAACGTGCCACCCCATGTGCGCGCGGCGCGCCTGGCCGACGAATACAACGACCGCCAGGGTCGTCCTCGGCAATACCAGAACGGTGGCTGGATCAGCTATGTGATCACCGTCGCCGGCCCCGAGCCGCTGGAAGTGCGCAGCGCGCCCATCGATTACGACCACTACATCACCCGGCAACTGCAACCGGTGGCGGACGCGATACTGCCGTTTGTCGACGACGACTTCTCAACCCTGATTGGGGGGCAACTGGGCCTGTTTTGAGTCCATCAGCGACAAGGTCCAGTCATCCAGGATGCCGTGGAAGTACTGGTTCAAGGCTTGCTGGAAAAGGCTGTCGGCGGCGGCGACCTGGGCAAACAGGGTCATCGAGGAATGAAACTTCAGGTCGTCGGGAGGGCCGAAAATCCCGGCCACCGAGCGCTCCCGGATATTCAGCACTTCCTGGGTGCAGGTGCGTAGCCGGGCGCCCAGCAACGGGTGCTCAAGGTAGGCCAGGGCTTCCTCCCGCGAGCGGATGGCAAAGCGGCGCGACATCTCGCTGCCGCCGAGCCCGGCAAACTGCGGAAAAATGAACCACATCCAGTGGCTGCGCTTTTGCCCGTTGCTCAGCTCGTTTTGAACCCGGTCGAATACCGGGTCCTGAGCCTGGAGAAAGCGTTGCAGATTGAACGGGTCCAGGTGGTCGGTGCTTCTCATGGCGAAGCTCTCTGACAGACTGCGGTGGTTCAGACCATGGCCAGCCGCTGTTTGCGTTGTGGCGCGTGAAACGCTTGGTCCAGCGCCTCCAGATCCCCGGGTTCAAGCTGCAATGTTGCGGCCTGGGCATTGAGCCGCACATGCTCGGGTTGGACCGCTTTGGGGATGGCGATCACTCCTTCCTGACGCAGTATCCATGCCAGCGCCACCTGTGCCGGTGTGACCCCGTGACGGGCGGACACTTGCCTGAGCGTAGCATTGGCGAGCATTTTACCGCCTTGGCCAATCGGGCAGTAAGCCATGACCGGCAACCGCCGTTGTTGGCTCCAGGGCAGCAAATCAAATTCTATGCCCCGTTGTTCGAGGTTGTAGAGCACCTGATTGGTGGCACAGGCCGGGGCGTCCAGTTCCAGCAAGTCGTCGAGGTCGAAATTGGACACGCCCCAACGACCGATCTTGCCGGCTTCGCGCAGGCGTTCGAAGGCTTCGACGGTTTCCTCCAGCGGATACTGGCCACGCCAATGCAACAGATACAGATCGATGTAATCGGTGCCAAGCCTGCGCAGGCTTCGCTCGCACGCCAGGGGAATGCCCTGGCGACTGGCGTTGTGCGGGTACACCTTGCTGACCAGAAAGACGCTGTCGCGCTGGCCGGCGATGGCATCGCGGACCACTTCCTCGGCGCCACCTTCGGCGTACATTTCAGCGCTGTCGATCAGGCTCATGCCCAGTTCGATACCCAGGCGCAGGGCCGCGACTTCTTCCGTGTGCCGTGAACGGTCTTCGCCCATCTGCCAGGTCCCCTGGCCGATAACCGGGACCCTGGCGCCAGCCAATTCAAGCGTGCGCATGCAAACCTCCTGTGTGTATTCGGTGAAAAGTGTAGGAGCTGCCGCAGGCTGCGATCTTTTGACTTTGATTGTTCAAGATCGAAAGATCGCAGCCTGCGGCAGCTCCTACAGGGAGTGTGTACCGACCTAATGATTTTCTGATCCGTTTTTTCTTTGAACATTCCCCTGCCAGTGATCGATTGGTACCGCCCGAAACTGCACTTTTTCGCAATGTCCGGCTCTATCCATGGCAGCCTGCGGCGATCCCCACCGTCGGCCCATGCCCAAGTTCAAGAACCCATGGCTCGAGTTTCACCCGCAATCACTTCAAAAATCCGCCGTCATTGCCTGCTGCTGGCAGGTCTGTCGATGTTCTTCGTCAGCGGTTGCAGCCAGCAGCAGGGCGGCGACATCATCAACCAGATGCGCGAAGGCAAACCCCAGGAGTTCCTGCAGACCAGCGTCGACCGCATGGCCACCCTGACCATGCGCGACAACCTCAACAGCCTTTACCTGCTGATGAGCAAGCTCTACCTGCGTAATCCCGATGAGCTGAAAAAGTCCGGTTTCCTCGATGCCCGCACCGCCGGCAAGCAAGTGCGCATGGCCATCGAACAGCAGCAGCCGTTACCGACCCTGGGTGGCAAAAAGGATCTGGCGGCCCTGCGCTTTGCCATGAGCCCGGAGTTTCTCGGCGACCGGGTCGGGGCGTTCATCTATGCCATTGGCAGCATGCTGGTGACCGCCCATGGGAGTCGCCTCGAGTTCTACATGACCGATACGATCAACCCGGTATTCGTCAGCAATGCCGCGCGCAACATCGAGATCGCCACCTGGATCCTCAGCCAGCGACAGAACAAAGAGGGCGAGCCCTTGCTGTTCTCCAACGAAATCTCGGAGGAGGGCAGCAACCTGAGTTTTGCCGTCGAGTTCGGCAAGATCGTCGCCCGGCTGGACCTGCTGACCCAGATGCTCGACGAACGCTACCGGCGCATTGGCCTGAATTATGCCCAGAGCTTGCTGTTCCTGAATTTCCTGCCGGTGCAGTGAGCACGACACATATTCCTTGTGGGAATTGAGTTCAGGGTATAAAGATAGATCGCATCGATATAACTGGTTATAAGAAATATCGCTATGCTGCGGGCCAGATTTCCCTTGCGATCTTTGTGGACGTATTCATGGATTTAGTGAACATCGGGTTGGTCGTTGCCGGGCTGGTCGTCGGCTTCATCGTCGGCATGACTGGCGTGGGTGGCGGGTCGCTCATGACGCCGATCCTGCTAGGGTTCGGCATCAACCCGGCGACGGCGGTCGGTACCGACCTGCTGTACGCCGCCATCACCAAGTCCAGCGGTGTACTGGTTCACCGCAAGAACAACAACATCGACTGGGCGATTACCGGCTGGCTGACCTTGGGCAGCGTGCCCGCTGTGGCGTTGACGCTGTGGTTCCTCAGCACCCTGCACAGCGCCCCCGAGGCGATGAACGCGATCATCAAGCAGGCCCTCGGTTTTGTGTTGTTTGCCACCGCACTGGCGATCCTGTTCAAGAAGCGCCTGCTCGACTTTGCCCACAAACGGGCGGGCGGCCATTACAACCCCAGCGGACTGCGCCTGAATGTGATGACGGTCATCACCGGGCTGGTCCTTGGCACCATGGTCGCGCTGACGTCCATCGGCGCCGGTGCGCTGGGCACCGTGGCACTGTTCATCCTCTATCCGATGCTGCCGACCCGCCGCCTGGTGGGGACTGAAATCGCCCACGCCGTGCCGCTGACCCTGGTCGCGGGCCTTGGCCATGCCAGCATGGGCAACATGGATTGGCACGTCCTGGGTTACTTGCTGGTGGGCTCGTTGCCGGGGATTTACCTGGGCAGCCACCTGACCGGGCGCATCTCCGACGAACTGCTGCGCCCTTGCCTGGCGACCATGCTGTTGTTGATCGGCTACAAATTGGCGTTCTGATTCAAACCGCCACGCCAGCTTCATTCGCGGGTGAATATTTCCAGCAGATGCCCGTCCGGGTCATCGAAATACACCCGCCGTCCTCCCGCGTAATCATTGATCTCCCTCAGTCGCTGCTTGCACGGGTCGGCCCACCAAGGCTGACCGTTGGCTTGCAGGCGTGCGAAGGCTGCATCGAAATCCTCGTCGCCCATCAAGAATGCGTAGTGCTGGGATGCTATCGGCGGGTCGTTATCGTAGAAATCCAGTGACACGCCGTTATCCAGTTTGACGATCAGCATGGGCCCGAAGGGCTGCGGGGCGGGCAGGCCAAGGAGGCTGGCCAGGAAATTCGCCGAAACCTGCTTGTCCCGGCACCAGACGATGGTGTGGTTCAACTGAGTGCTCATGCACAAGTCCTCACGACGGATCAGGCGGGTTGTCATGAGTCTTCAGATTAGCCCAGCCTGTTGCGCAATGACCGCCCTGACCTAAGCTTGGGGCAAGGCGAGACATATTTGCGGTACGTCACCCGGAACGATCGCCGCAATGCGCAATCATTAGAGCGTGGATATCAAAAGGAGATGCGCATGCTCATCAGGTCACTGACCCTGGCTACTTTGCTGGCGATTGCCGGCACTTCGTTCGCCGCTGATGGCGACTCACCGCTGGACATGGACAAGGGCAGGGCCCGGCCACTGATTGTCATCGCTCCGAGCACGGTTGATCCGACCTGGGTCGGCCTGAAAAAGTCGCTGGATGAGCCGGCCAATCGCAAGGGGTTCACCGACCGCAACATGGTGCTCTACACCGTACTCAACCTGATGGGCCAGCGCGACGGCAAAGACCTCGGGCCACAAGACACGGCGGCGCTGATCCGCTCGCTCAAGCTGGGCGCCGGCGCCAAGACCAAGGTCATCCTGGTCGGCAAGGACGGCGAAAAGAAACTCGAACAATCGGACGCCATCAAGCTGGACGAGATTTTCAGCGCTGTCGATCAGTTGCCGGCGGCCGAGAAAGAATTCACGGCGACAGTGGCGGCTCCGGTCACTGAGGCCGAGCCGGCGGCCAAAGGCACCAAGCCCGGGAAAAGCAGCAAACCGGCGAAGGCCGCCAAACCGCCTGAAATGCCGGATGATTGAACCGACACTGAATTCTTGTGGTGAGCAATTAACCTGTGGGAGCGAGCTTGCTCCGGGCGGCGTTCCGACGATGGCGTCGTAAAAGTCGATATCGATGTTGAATGTCAGGCCGTCATCGCGAGCAAGCTCGCTCCCACAGGTTTTGTGCCAGGTTGCGTTCTTCCAGAAGCACCTGATTGGCATCCAATCCATACAGGCCTGATTGTTCTTGCAGTTCCCCGTCATTGAGCACGTAGCACAGCACGTCTTTCGCGTCGCTGATGACCAATGGCGAGTGAGTGGTCAGGACAAACTGGCAATTGGGGAAGGTTTCGCTCAACTGTCGAATCAAACTGCGCTGCCATTTGGGGTGCAGGTGCAAATCGACCTCGTCGATCAGGACAATGCCGTCACCTTCCAATGGGTTGTCCAGAGACTGGTTCATCATCGCCAATCGGCGTGCGATGTCGCCGACCAGCGCCATCATCGACTTTTCGCCCTGTGAAAGCTGGGAGACGTTAAGCGTCACGCCGTTTTTGTCGATGGCCATGTGCAGGCGCGGTTTGCGTTGCACTCGCAGGTTGCTGAAGCCGGGCATGAACGCGGCGATGGCGGAACGAACGGCGGTCAACTGACGATCCCGGGAAGAAGCTTTCAATTGGGAAAGGGTTTTCCAGATGTCACTGTCATTGCCGAACTTTGCGGAAATCTCGGATAACGCAGTATCGGATACACCGGTTTCGTTTTCGCTGTCTTCGCGTTCGCGGAACCATTCGAAGAAACGACGGAAGTCCACTCCACGATTCAACGCGTTGTCGTAACCGTCGAGCTGATCGAAGGTATGTTTGGTGCGAATTTTTAGCGGGATTTCCAAAACCGAGCGCTCAACCGGGTAGTAGGCGATCAGAGGGAGTGAAGCTTTTTCATCGATGGTTAGTTGAGTGCGATAGTGGTCTGCAAGGAGGCTGGCTTCCGCTAATTCACTATGGACATCACTCTTTCGCCCTTGTCTGCCACGAGCAATGGCCCAGTTAAAGAGATCATGTTTTGAATAATCGTCGGGGGAACGTGGTTGCGCCGGCGAACTGTCTGATACGGAAGTCAAAACGACTGCGACTGTAGCGCCGTTTCGAATGTCTTCATTTGTAAGGTAACTGCCAACACCTTTCTCAGTACGAATCCTGGCAACTAGCCAACTCAATGAGGTGGCCAATGATTTTAAAAGGGTGGTTTTCCCGGCACCGTTGTTTCCCACAAGCACCGTCACATTTGAGCGGTGTTTGGGGGTGGGGGCCAGGTAAATGGTCATATCGGTGAAGCGACCGACATCCTTGAGCTGAAAGCTGAAAATTTCCATTACAACGCCCTTTTAGGGTCAGTCGGTTTGAATAGTTGAGCGCGCATTATGTCATTCCTGGCCACGGATTGATCCGATGCCGTTCGCAGGCTTGAGAGGTCCATTAGATACAACGGTTTCACCTGCACCACAACGGTCATGAGCAAAAAGGTATTTGTAACTGGATGCTCAGAAAATCGAGCGTAGGCAAAGGACTTCAGTTGCGTCGGAAATTTCCTGCATGACGTGGCGCACCCCGTGAACTGGTGCCCATTGGGCCGTATCGATAACCTTCTTCAGCCGCTGCAAAATCAGCGGTCGGATGTGGAAGTCCGTTGGTTCAAGCCATCTACCAATGCCCCTAGAGCGCAGTCGACATTTTTTATGTCAACATCGCCGCGTTTTGGCGGCTGTGCGCGGGAGCACTTTCGAGTGCACCGGGTTTTGGTGGATTGACCTGGACTTCCACACCTGCGTACAGCTGCCACCCTCATGTGGAAGTGAGATGGGTAGTTTTCTCGACAATCCCCAATGGTACTTCTTCATGAAAAAGCTAAGTCCGAATCCCCCGGAATCCCCATCCGAGGCAGATGTCCCACTCTCCGACATCACCGAACCCGCCGTCAGCGCTCGCTTGCGCAACCCCAAACACGCCGACCCGGTCAGCCACATCTTCACCATCCTCCCAAACGTCGACACCCCAACGCTGCTGTGCCACGCCTGCGAAACCCTCGCGTCCCTGAATGTGCTGATCACGGACCTGGCCTGCAAGCTGGAAAGCTCCAACCGCAACGTGGCGCTTTCGATTCAGCAACTGGCAGTCGTGGGCGAATTGTTGGTGAACCGCGCGCTGGACAATATCGACCCGCCCGAAGGTGTGCCGATAAAGTAAAAAAGGCGACCTCTAGAGGTCGCCCTTATCTATGGAGAAGGCGACAAGGTTTATTGAGTCAGGGCACTCAGAATCTGATGGGCAATCCTGACCCGCTGCTCATTGGGATAATTCTTGTTGGCCAGAATCACAATGCCGATGTCCTTCGATGGCACGTATGCCACGTAAGCACCAAAGCCCCCGGTTGAACCGGTCTTGTTGACCAGCACGCTCTGCGGCTGCGCTTGCGGCGGGTTCAGCCATTGGACCTTGTGCGCCTCCATGGCCATCGGCGTGGAGTTGCCGTCCAGCAAGCGATCCAGCGTGATCGGGTAGCGATACATCTCCCAGCCCAGGCCCTGGGTCATATCGCCTACGGTGTAGTAACCGCTATGGGTCAAGGCGATGGCTTGCTGCAATGGCTTTTCCAGAGACGCCGGCTTCATGTTCGCGCCGACATAGCCCAGCAAGTCCGCGGCGCTGGTTTTCACCCCGTACGCCTCGGAATCCAGCGCCCCCGGAGTGACCCGTACCGGTTTGCCGTCCTTGTTGTAGCCCTGGGCGTACAGCGCCATCTGATCCTGCGGCACATGCACATAGGTGTGCTTGAGGCCCAGTTTCGGCAGCAGGGTTTTCTCCATCAGCTCATCGAACGGCTGGCCCATGCTTTGGGCGGCGAGGTAGCCGAACAGGCCAAGGCTGGGGTTCGAATACAGTCGGTGGCTGCCGGGAGCGTAGAGCGGTTTCCATTGTTGGTAGTAGCCGAGCATTTTGTCGGCCGAATCAGATTCAGCAGGGAATTGCAGTGGCAAGCCGCCAGCGCTGTAGGTGCCCAGTTGCAGCACGCTGATGTGGTCGAACGCGCTGCCGCGCAAGGCCGGCAGGACCTGGCTGGCTTTGTCCGACAGCGACAGCTTGCTCGTGGCCTGGGCGTAGGCGGCGAGGGTGGCGGTGAACGTTTTACTGACGGAGCCGATTTCGAACAGGGTGTCTTGCGTGACGGGGTTGCCGGTTTCTTTCGAGGCGACGCCATAGTTGAAGTAATGCGCCTGGCCGTTGACGGTGACTGCCACGGCCATGCCGTGAATACCCTCGGCTTGCATCACCGGTTGTACAGCGGCGTTCACCACTGTCTCGATTTGATCCTGTGCCACGCACTGGCCCGCGGCGAATATCGCCATGCAAGCGGCGATGGTTTTCAGCCTGTCCATATTGGTTTCATCCGTCGTTGATTCAGGTGCGCGCCATTCTATGGGGAAAACCCTGTTTTTAAATCCGACCGCCCACAGGCGGGTCGGGTTTATTGTTACAAGGTGCGCACCGTCGATTCAACGTACCAGGCACGGCCGCTTGTTATCGAACTTCCAGTCCGGAATCAAAAACTGCATCGCCACGCTGTCATCCCGCGCCCCCAGGCCCATGCCTTTGTACAGTTCATGGGCCTTGGCCAGTTGATCCATGTCCAGCTCCACCCCCAGCCCCGGTTTCTGCGGCACCTGCACGCAGCCGTCGACGATGTGCAGCGGGGCCTTGGTCAGGCGTTGGCCGTCCTGCCAGATCCAGTGGGTGTCGATGGCGGTGATCTCGCCCGGCGCGGCCGCCGCGACATGGGTGAACATCGCCAGGGAGATGTCGAAGTGGTTGTTGGAGTGCGAACCCCAGGTCAGGCCCCATTCGTGGCACATCTGCGCCACGCGCACCGAGCCCTGCAGGGTCCAGAAGTGCGGGTCGGCCAGGGGAATGTCGACCGACTGCAGCTGGATCGCGTGGCCCATCTCCCGCCAGTCGGTGGCGATCATGTTGGTCGCGGTCTTCAGGCCCGTGGCCCGGCGGAACTCAGCCATGACTTCGCGTCCCGAGTACCCGTTTTCCGCCCCGCACGGGTCTTCGGCATAGGCCAGCACGTGGTGCTGATCGCGGCACAGGCGGATGGCTTCCTTCAGCGACCAGGCGCCATTCGGGTCGAGGGTGATGCGCGCATCGGGGAAGCGTTCGGCGAGGGCCGTGACCGCTTCGATTTCGGCGTCGCCGCTGAGCACGCCGCCCTTGAGCTTGAAGTCCTTGAAGCCGTAACGGGCATGGGCCGCCTCGGCCAGACGGACCACCGCGTCGGCGGTCATGGCTTTCTCATGCCGCACACGGAACCAGTCGTTGTCGGCGTCCGGTTCGCTGCGGTAGGCGAGGTCGGTTTCGTTGCGATCACCGACATAAAACAGATAGCCAAGCATCTTCACTTCATCGCGCTGCTGGCCTTCGCCGAGCAGGGCGGCCACCGGCACGTCCAGGTGCTGGCCGAGCAAGTCGAGCAATGCGGCTTCCAGGCCGGTGACGGCGTGAATGGTGATGCGCAGGTCGAAGGTCTGCAAACCGCGCCCACCGGCATCGCGGTCGGCGAAGGTCTGGCGCACCTGATTGAGAATCTTCTGATAAGTGCCAATCGGGCTGCCGACCACCAGGCTGCGTGCGTCTTCGAGGGTCTGGCGGATACGTTCGCCCCCCGGCACCTCGCCAACGCCGGTGTGGCCGGCGTTGTCCTTGAGGATCACGATGTTGCGAGTGAAGAACGGCCCATGGGCGCCGCTCAGGTTGAGCAGCATGCCATCGTGGCCGGCGACCGGAACCACTTGCATGCTGGTGATGACCGGGGCTTTTGCGGTGTCTTGTGGGTTCATTTTCCAATCCTTAAAAAGCTGAATTCAGGCGTGGTTGGGTGCAGCTTTGCTCTGCGCCACGGCGGGTGCGGATTTCGGTGTGTTGCGGGCGGCAAACACGATGATCGCGGCGATGATCGAGGTCGCGGCCAGGCCGTACAGCCCGCCCTGAATGGAACCGGTGCGTTCTTCCAGCAGGCCGAAGGTGGTCGGCGCAACGAAGCCACCGAGGTTGCCCACCGAGTTGATCAACGCGATGACGCCGGCGGCAATGCGCGCATCCAGGTAGGCCTGGGGAATCGGCCAGAACAGCGACGAGGCGGATTTGAAGCCCAGTGCTGCAAAGCAGATGGCGACAAAGGCGAAGATCGGTCCGCCGGTGGTGGACATGAACATCCCGGCCGCGGCGATCAGCAGGGCGGCAGCGACCCAGGCTTGCTGGTGTTTCCACTTGCCCGACAAGGAGGCGAAGGCGTACATGCCGACAATCGACAGCAACCACGGAATCGAGTTGAACAGCCCGACCTGGACATCGCTCAGGTCGCCCATCTTCTTGATGATGCTTGGCAGCCAGAAAGTCGCGGCGTAGATGGTCAGCTGGATAAAGAAGTAGATCAGGCAGAACAGGATGATCTGGCGATCCTTGAGCAACTTGCCCAGTGACGGCTTGATCGGCGTCGCCGCTTCCCGGGCCAGCTGTTCGTCGTCGATGGCCTTGACCAGCGCGTCCTGCTCCTCGCGGCTCAGCCATTTGGCGTCATGGGGTCTGGAGTCCAGCCAGAACCAGACGAACACGCACAACCCCACCGAAAACATGCCCTCGATGAAGTACATCCACTGCCAGCCGTGCAGGCCCAGGCCACTGATTTGCAGAAGTAGCCCGGACAGCGGGCCGGAGATCAGCGAGGCAATCGCCGAGCCGCTGAGGAAAATCGCAATCGCCTTGCCGCGCTCCACGCCGGGCAACCAGCGGGTGAAGTAGTAGATCACCCCGGGAAAGAACCCGGCTTCGGCCACGCCCAGCAGAAAACGCAGGATGTAGAAGTGGGTTTCGTTCTGGATGAACGCCATGCCCGCGGCGACCAGGCCCCAGGTCAGCATGATCCGCGTCAGCCAGATACGTGCGCCGACTTTTTGCAGAAGGATGTTGGAGGGCGCTTCGAACAACGCATAACCGATGAAGAACAGACCGGCACCCAGGCCATAGGCGGCCGCGCCAATACCCAGGTCGTGTTCCATGTGGGCGCGGACGAAACCGATGTTCACGCGATCAATGTAATTGACGATGAACATGATGACGAACAGCGGCAAGACGTGACGTTTGACTTTGGCGATGGCGGACTTCAGCGCTGAATTGGCGTCGTCGTGCATCGCGGAGATGGATGTATTCACTGCGTTTTCTCCCACTCGTTATTTTTATGCGGGGTGAAGCTGGGTGCTGCGTTGTTGCTAGACATCATACAACTAGGTTTTTTGATCTTGCAACCACGTTTGTCCAATGAAATAGAGCGATTACAGAGATTTTTTATTCTTTTTGTGGTGGCAGGTAGCCTTTGAAACGACTCAATATGGAGTGGTTGTTGAGTGTTGTCATACAAGTTGAGCGAGATTTTTCAGGATTCCCACCCGGCGCGGTGCTACGATTCGATAGCCCCGATTTCCGGACACCCCCATGCAAGAAGACCTCGAAGTACCCGCCCGCAAGCGCAGCCACAACCTGGCCCATGACCTGGTCGAAAAATTGACCCAGCGCATCCTGCTCGGCCAGATGTTGCCCGGCGACAAGTTGCCGTCGGAAAACACCATCGTTCAGGAACACGGGGTCAGTCGCACGGTGGTGCGCGAGGCGATCTCGAAGCTGCAGGCCTCGGGGCTGGTGGAAACCCGGCATGGCATTGGCACGTTCGTGATCGAGCGCGCACCGGAGCAGGGGCTGCGGCTGAATGTCGATACGGCGTTGGGGGTGCGCAGCATTCTGGAGTTGCGCATGGGCCTGGAAACCCAGGCGGCGGCGCTGGCGGCAACTCGCCGCACCGATCTGCAACTGGCGCAGATGCGTGAAGCACTGGATGACTATCAAAGCCTGCTGGCCAACAACGACAGCTGTGTCGAAGCGGACCGGCGTTTTCATCTGCTGATCGCCGAAGCCACTGGCAACCTGTGCTTCACCGAGATCATGCAGCACCTGGGCAGTGCGATGATCCCGCGCACCCGGGTCAATGCCGCCGAGCGTGGCGCGGTGGACTTGAGCAAGCTCGGCCAGTTGGCCAACCTTGAGCACGAGGCGATTCTCAACGCCATCAAGCGCCAGGACCCGGACACGGCGCGGGCGGCGATGTGGCTGCACCTGACCAACAGTCGCGACCGGTTTTCGGCTAGCTGAGGTTGTCTGTTTTTCAGTTGCACCGAGTCATCGTTCATCGCGAGCAGGCTCGCTCCCACATTGGAATGCGTACCCCTGTAGGAGCGGGCTTGCCCGCGAAGGCGTCAGTCCAGGCAACAAAAAGCATGGATCAGACCCTGGCAACCTGAACAACCACAACCCGCCGCTCCAGATTCAACGCCAGCACACTCGCCAACACCACCAGCCCGCCGACCACGATCATCAACGTCGGCCGCTCGCCAAGCGCATAGGACGCAATGACCATCGCCGTCGGCGGCGTCAAATACAGCGTCATCGTCGCCCGGCTCAAATCGACATGCGCCAGCACATAGGCCCAGGCCAGGTACGCCAGGGCACTGGGGAAAATCCCCAGTGCTAACACGGCGAACTGCACATGCAGCGGCGCAATCGCGATTTGATCCATCAGGCCGGGCAGATAAATCAACAACAACACCGTCCCGGACCACACCGTGTAACACACCAGCGTCAGCCCGTCGTAACGCCCGGTGTGATGCTTTTGCAGGGCAAAGTAGAGGCTCCAGGACACCGCCGCCAACAGGATCAGCAAGCCGTGGGCGTCGAGGCTGCCCAGGCCATGATCGCCGGCCACCACAATCAGCACGCCAAACAAGCCGAGCAGCACACAACCCCAGCGCCACAGGCTCACCTGATCCTTGAACACGAAGCGCGCAATCAATGTGCTGAACAGCGGTGTGGTCTGGGCCAGGACGCTCGAAGCCCCGGCGCTGATACCCTGCTGCCCGAAGTTGATCGCCACGTGGTGCAGGCTTACCGCAAAGAAACCCAGGCCGAACATCAGCGGCAAGTCTCGAAGCCTGGGCAAGCGAATGCCCTTGAGTATCGCGATCACTGCCATGAACACGGAGGCCAGCAGGAAGCGCAGGAGTGCCAGGTGCACGGGGTCGTAGGCCTGCAGGCCGATATGGATGCCGGTTGGGGAATACCCCCAGCACGCCACGACAAACGCCATGGCCAGGATGATTTTCCAGGGTGAAACGGAGGAGGGTGTGAGCGGCGACATGGTCGTGCACCTGTGGGTGGATGCACCGAGTATCAGAAAGCGTATCGTTCGCCACAACTGACTTATAATGCTCAAACTGTTCACTATGGGTGATGTATGGAGCTGGCACAGATTCGCATGTTCAAGACCGTGACCGATGTCGGCAGCATCGCCCGCGCGGCCGAGCTGTTGCATTGCGTGCCGTCGAACATCACGGCCCGCATCAAGGCCCTTGAGGCCGAACTGGGTGTCGCGCTGTTTTTGCGTGAGGGCCGAGGGCTGCGCATCAGCCCGTCGGGGCAAACCTTCCTGGCCTACGCTTCGAAAATCCTTGCTCTCACCGCCGAGGCCAAGCGCGCGGTCGACCCTTCGGCCGAGCCCTCGGGACCGTTGCGCATCGGCGCCATCGAGTCGTCGGCCACCGGGCGCTTGCCGCGTCTGCTGGCGAAATTCCACAAGCGTTTCCCGCAGGTGGCGCTGGAGCTGGCCACCGGCTCCTGGGGGCAGTTGCTTGACGACACACTCAATCACAAGCTCGACGGGGCCATCGTGGCGGTGGATGTCGAGCGTTCGCACCTCAAGCGCACGCCGATGTACCGCGAGGATTTATTGCTGATTGCCTCGACCTCCCTGGGGCCGCTGCGGGACATCAGCGACTTGCGGGACCAGACCGTATTCATGTGGCCACAGGGCTGTCCGTACCGGGCGGCGCTGGAGCATTGGTTGCTGCGACAGGGGCAGGCACTGCCGATTGTCAGCCTGGCCAGTTATGGCGCGATTGTCGGTTGCGTCAGCGCCGGGGCTGGGGTGGCACTGGTGCCCAAAGGCGTGTTCGACCAATACGCCAAAGGCGCGGGGTGCGCGGGGTTTGAATTCCCCGAACTGACCGCCGTCGACAACCTGTTTTACTGGCACGAAAACGCCGGGGTGCACCCGGCGCGCGAGGCGTTCGTGGCGATGCTGCGCGAGGAGTTTGCCTGATTTGCACTTGTGGGAGCGAGCCGTTATGAGGCAATCAACTGCCGCAACACGTAATGCAAAATTCCTCCCGACTTGAAGTATTCCACTTCATTGAGCGTATCGATCCGGCACAACACCTCGACCTTTTCCTTGCTGCCGTCTTCACGGGTGATGACCAGCGACAGGTTCATCCGTGGCGTCAGCTCGACGCCGGTCAATCCGAGGATGTCCAGGGTTTCACTGCCGCCCAGTTTCAGGCTCTTGCGGTTCTGGTCCAGCTTGAACTGCAGCGGCAACACGCCCATGCCCACCAGATTGGAGCGGTGAATCCGCTCGAAGCTTTCGGCGATGACCGCTTTCACCCCCAACAGATTGGTGCCCTTGGCCGCCCAGTCGCGGCTCGATCCGGTGCCGTATTCCTGGCCGGCGATCACCACCAGCGGCGTGCCCGAAGCCTGATAGCGCATGGCGGCGTCGTAGATCGGCATTTTTTCCCCGGTGGGAATGTAGCGGGTGTTGCCGCCTTCCTCGCCGCCGAGCATTTCGTTGCGTATGCGGATGTTGGCGAAGGTGCCGCGCATCATCACTTGGTGGTTGCCACGCCGCGAACCGTAGGAGTTGAAGTCCCGTGGCTCCACGCCTTTGTCGCGCAGGTATTGCCCTGCCGGGCTGTCGGCCTTGATGTTGCCGGCGGGGGAGATGTGGTCGGTGGTCACCGAGTCGCCGAGCAACGCGAGAATGTTCGCTGCGCAGATATCCTTGACCACCGGCGGCGGCCCGCCGATGTCATCGAAAAACGGCGGATGCTGGATGTAGGTCGAGTCGTCCTGCCAGACATAGGTCGCCGCTTGCGGAACCTTGATCGCCTGCCATTGCGCGTCACCGGCAAACACTTCGGCGTATTCCTTGTGGAACATCGCGGTGTTGACCTGATTCACCGCGTCTGCAATTTCTTTGCTGCTTGGCCAGATATCCCGCAGGTAAACCGGTTTGCCGTCCTTGTCATCGCCCAACGGTTCGCGGCTGAGGTCAGTGCGCACCGTGCCGGCCAGCGCGTAGGCGACCACCAGTGGCGGGGAGGCCAGCCAGTTGGTTTTCACCAGTGGATGCACCCGGCCTTCGAAGTTGCGATTGCCTGAGAGCACCGATGCCACGGTGAGGTCGGCTTGCTGGATGGCTTTTTCGATGGGCTCCGACAGCGGCCCGGAGTTGCCGATGCAGGTGGTGCAGCCATAGCCGACCAGGGCGAAGCCCAATTCATCGAGGTAACGGGTCAGGCCGGCCGCCTTGTAGTAGTCGGTGACCACTTTCGAGCCGGGGGCCAGCGAACTCTTCACCCAGGGTTTGCGTTTCAGGCCTTTTTCCACAGCCTTCTTCGCCACCAGCCCGGCCGCCATCATCACGCTCGGGTTGGAGGTGTTGGTGCAGGAGGTGATCGCGGCAATCACCACCGCGCCGTTTTTCAGGCGATAGGTCTGGCCTTCGTAGTCGTAATCCGCTTCGCCGGCCAGATCGGCGTTGCCGACGGCGACGCCGCCGCCACCCTCGCTTTCCAGGCGGCCTTCTTCCTTGCTGGTGGGTTTGAATTGCAGGTCGACGAAGTCGCTGAAGGCTTGGGCGACATTCGGCAGCGACACCCGGTCCTGCGGGCGTTTCGGCCCCGCGAGGCAGGCTTCGACGCGGCCCATGTCCAGCGCCAGGGTGTCGGTGAACAGCGGTTCCTGGCCGGGCAGGCGCCACAGCCCCTGGGCCTTGCTGTAGGCCTCGACCAGTTGCACCGTTTCGAGGGGGCGGCCTGAGAGGCGCAGGTACTCCAGCGTGACGTCGTCCACCGGGAAGAAACCGCAGGTGGCGCCGTATTCCGGGGCCATGTTGGCGATGGTCGCGCGGTCGGCGAGCGGCAGGTCGGCGAGGCCATCGCCGTAGAACTCGACGAATTTGCCCACCACGCCTTTCTTGCGCAGCATCTGGGTGACAGTCAGCACCAGGTCGGTGGCGGTGATGCCTTCCTTGAGCTTGCCGGTGAGTTTGAAACCGATGACTTCGGGAATCAGCATCGACACCGGTTGCCCGAGCATCGCCGCTTCCGCCTCGATACCGCCAACGCCCCAGCCGAGCACGCCGAGGCCGTTGATCATGGTGGTGTGGGAATCGGTGCCAACCAAAGTGTCGGGGAAGGCATAGGTGCGGTCGTCCTCGTCCTTGGTCCAGACCGTGCGGCCGAGGTATTCAAGATTCACCTGGTGGCAGATCCCGGTGCCCGGCGGCACCACGCTGAAATTGTCAAAGGCACTCTGGCCCCAGCGCAGGAACGCATAACGCTCGCCATTGCGCTGCATTTCAATGTCGACGTTTTGCTCGAAGGCGCTGCTGCTGGCGAACTTGTCGACCATCACCGAGTGGTCGATCACCAGGTCTACCGGCGACAGCGGGTTGATCCGCTGTGGATTGCCGCCGGCCTTGGCCATCGCCGCACGCATCGCGGCCAGGTCGACCACAGCGGGAACGCCAGTGAAGTCTTGCATCAAGACCCGCGCCGGGCGGTACTGGATTTCGCGGTCGGAGCGACGCTCCTTGAGCCACGCGGCCAGGGCCTTGAGGTCGGCGCCGGTGACGGTTTTTTCGTCTTCCCAGCGCAGCAGGTTTTCCAGCAGGACTTTCAAGGACATCGGCAACTTGTCCAGGTCGCCCAGGCTTTTGGCGGCATCGGGCAGGCTGAAATAGTGGTAGGTCTTGTTGCCGACTTGCAGGGTCTTGAGCGTTTTCAGGCTATCGAGGGACGGCATTGCGATCACTCCTTAAAGTCCGCACGGCTACGGACTGAGGGGACGGGCAGAACATTAAACCTAGCCCTGTTTTAAGTAGCTGGCTAATAACTCGATTCTATGGGCAAGTCCGAGGTTCCGAAGTCAGCTATCATGCGCGGGTTTTCGTGACAGGCTTTGCTTCAACGCAAGCCTGGGCATCGTGCAGTGGCCGAAATTCCTCGCCATTGCCCAGGAGTAAGAATGAACACCCTCTTTATGCATTGCCGGCCGGGCTTCGAAGGCGAAGTCTGTTCCGAGATTTCCGACCTCGCCGCGCGCTTGAATGTGGCCGGTTATGCCAAGGCCAAAGCTGCAACTGCCTGCGCCGAATTCGTCTGCACCGAAGAAGACGGCGCCGAGCGCCTGATGCGCGGGCAGCGTTTCGCCGAGCTGATCTTCCCGCGCCAGTGGGCTCGGGGGATTTTCATCGATCTGCCGGAAACCGACCGCATCAGCGTGATCCTCGCGCATATGGCGGACTTTCCGCTGTGCGGCAGCCTGTGGCTGGAAATGGTCGACACCAATGACGGCAAGGAACTGTCGAACTTCTGCAAGAAATTCGAAGTGCACCTGCGCAAGGCGCTGATGGCCGCTGGCAAACTGGTGGAAGACGCGCATAAGCCGCGCCTGTTGCTGACCTTCAAGAGTGGGCGTGAAGTGTTCATGGGCCTGGCCGAGTCAAACAACTCGGCCATGTGGCCAATGGGCATTCCGCGCCTGAAGTTTCCACGCGAAGCGCCGAGCCGCTCGACCCTCAAGCTGGAAGAGGCCTGGCACCACTTCATCCCGCGCGACCAGTGGGACGAGCGCCTGCACAGCGACATGACCGGCGTTGACCTCGGGGCCGCCCCCGGTGGCTGGACCTGGCAACTGGTCAACCGCGGCATGTTGGTGACGGCGATCGACAACGGCCCGATGGCCGAAAGCCTGATGGACACCGGTCTGGTGCAGCACTTGATGGCCGACGGTTTCACCTTCAAGCCCAAGCAACCGGTGGACTGGATGGTCTGCGACATCGTCGAGAAGCCGGCGCGCAACGCCGCGATGCTGGAAGAGTGGATCGGCGAGGGGCATTGTCGTGAAGCGGTGGTTAACCTCAAGCTGCCGATGAAGCAGCGTTACGCCGAAGTGAAGCGTTTGCTCGAGCGCATTGCCGAAGGCTTCAAGGCCCGGGGCATCAAGGTCGAGATCGGCTGCAAGCAGCTGTACCACGACCGCGAGGAAGTGACCTGCCATTTGCGCCGGCTGGATGTGAAGAAGCCCAAGTCCCGCTAACCACACCACCCCCTGTAGGAGCTGGCTTGCCAGCGAAGGGTCCCTTGAGTCATGCGCCGAATTTGCGGACGCCTTCGCTGGCAAGCCAGCTCCTACAAAGATGGATGTCTGTCGCAGATGACGTTACACCCGGCAATGCGCGACAATGCCGGCCAGTTTCAGGAGTGAATCATGAGTGAAATGCTTGATACGCCGGTAGACGGCACCCTCGACGCCACCGGCCTCAACTGCCCGGAGCCGGTGATGATGCTACACCAGCATATCCGTGACCTGGTGCCTGGCGGCTTGCTCAAGGTGATCGCCACTGACCCGTCGACCCGTCGCGACATTCCCAAGTTCTGTGTGTTTCTCGACCATGAACTGGTGGCGCAGCACGAAGAGGCGGGCACCTACCTCTACTGGATTCGCAAGAAATCCGGCTGATCATCAAGCCCCTGTAGGAGCGAGCTTGCTCGCGATGGACGTCAACGATAACGCGTAATACCTGATGCCCCGCGGTGTCCTGGCGTTTTTCGCGAGCAAGCTCGCTCCTACAAGGGGTACGGCGATCAGCCCTGACTGTTACGAATCCGCCGGCGCGCACTGAGCGTCAGGCGGATCGACAGCATCAGCGCCGCACAGCTCAAGCCGGCAATCAGCCCTTCCCACAACCCGCTTGGGCCGCTGGCCGGACCGAACCAGTCGGTCAGTCCCAGCACGTAGCCGACCGGCAGGCCGATGCCCCAATAGGCGAACAAGGTCAGGATCATCGTCACCCGGGTGTCCTGGTATCCACGCAACGCGCCAGCGCAAATCACCTGGATGGCATCGGAAAACTGGTACAGCGCAGCATAGACAATCAGCATCGATGCAATCTGGATCACGTTCCTGTCAGGCGTGTAGATCGAGGCGATGGGCTCGCGCAGCAGCAGGATCAGGCTCGCCGAGAACGCCGCGAACACCAGTGCCGCGCCGAGCCCGACCTTTGCCGCGAAGCGCGCCTGCCAAGGATTGCCGGCCCCCAGTGCCTGACCGACGCGCACGGTCACCGCCATGCCCAGCGAGTAAGGAATCATGAACAACAGTGAGCTGATGTTCAGGGCGATTTGATGCCCGGCCACCACGGTAGAGCCGAGACTACCGATCAATAGCGCGATGACCGCGAAGATGCTGGACTCGGCGAAGACGGCGATACCAATCGGCAGGCCAATGCCGACCAGGCGCTTGATCACGACCCATTGCGGACGGTCGAAGCGCACCAGCACACGGGTGCGGGAATAGAAGGGCGCCCAGAACGTCCAGCCGGCCATGCTCAACGCCATGAACCACATCACGATGCCGCTGGCCCAGCCGCAACCGACGCCGCCCAGGGCCGGTGCGCCGAAGTGGCCGTAGATCAACGCATAGTTCAGCGGGATGTTCAGCAGCAGGCCGCACAAGCCAATGACCATGCTCGGACGGGTGCGCCCCATGCCATCGCTGTAGCAGCGCAGTACGTAATAAAAAGCCATGCCCGGCAAGCCGAAGGCGATCCCGTGCAGGTAACCCATGCTCGGCTCGATCAACTGCGGATCGACTTTCATCCAGTGCAGGATCGGCTCGGCGCCGAGCAGCAGGCCACTGCCGATCAACCCGACACACAGCGCGAGCCACAGCGCCTGGCGAACCAGCGGGCCGATCTCGTCAAACTGCCCGGCGCCAAAGCGTTGTGCGACCTTGGGTGTGGTAGCCAGCAGGACGCCGGACATCAACAGGTAGACGGGAATCCAGATCGAGTTGCCCAGGGCCACCGAGGCCAGGTCCCGTGGGCTGACGCGGCCGGCCATCACCGCATCGACGAAGCCCATGGCCGTGGTCGCCAGTTGCGCGATCATGATGGGCAGGGCCAGGTTGAGCAGGCCTTTGAGTTCCAGGCGAACGGGGGTTGTCCGCGCAGGCGCAATGGCGGCGGTATTCTCGATTACAGGATTCAATAGCGAAACGTCCAAAAGGTGTTGATGCACAGGCGCGCATTCTACGCGTTGACGCGGCAGTCAGGAAAAGACCCGTGTTGTGGATTTGTAATCAACTCTCTGTAGGAGCGAGCTTGCTCCTACAGAGAGATGCGTCTAGGCGCGATGCGTCATCTACGCCTACACTGCCGATCCGCCAAAGGAGCCTGCCATGCTGATTGTTGCCGACGAAAATATCCCCCTGCTCGATGCCTTCTTCGAAGGCTTCGGTGAAATCCGCCGGGTGCCGGGTCGTTCCATTGACCGTGCCACGGTCGAACAGGCCGATGTGCTGTTGGTGCGTTCGGTGACCAACGTCAATCGCGCGCTGCTCGAAGGCAGCAAGGTGCGTTTTGTCGGTACGTGCACCATCGGCACCGATCATCTGGACCTGGATTACTTTCAGCAGGCCGGTATCACCTGGTCCAGCGCACCGGGCTGCAATGCCCGCGGCGTGGTCGACTATGTGCTCGGCAGCTTGCTGACCCTGGCCGAAATCGAAGGCGTCGACCTGACCCGGCGTACCTACGGCGTAGTCGGTGCCGGCGAAGTGGGCGGGCGATTGGTCAAAGTCCTGCAGGGTCTGGGCTGGAAGGTGCTGGTGTGCGATCCGCCACGGCAGGCCGCTGAAGGCGGTGACTACGTCAGCCTCGAGCAGATCATCGAAGCGTGCGACGTCATCAGCCTGCACACGCCGCTGACCAGGCAGGGACAGCTATCGACCTGGCATTTGTTCGATGAGACACGCCTGAACCAGCTCAAGTCCGGCACCTGGCTGATCAATGCCAGTCGCGGACCGGTGGTGAACAACACGGCCCTGCGCGATGTGCTGCTGGAGCGCGAAGACCTGCAAGCGGTGCTCGATGTGTGGGAAAACGAGCCTGAAGTCGACGTGGCGCTGGCCGAGCTGTGCGTGCTGGCAACGCCGCACATTGCCGGTTACAGCCTCGACGGCAAGCAGCGGGGGACCGCGCAGATTTATCAGGCGTATTGCGACTTTCTCGGGCAACCGGCCCGCGTCAGCCTGAGCGATTTGCTGCCGGCACCGTGGCTGTCGCACGTGACCCTGAATGCGCAAAGCGACCCGGCCTGGGCCTTGGCGATGCTGTGCCGTGGCGTATATGACCCGCGTCGTGACGATGCGGATTTCCGTCGCAGCCTGGTCGGCAGTGTCAGCGAGCAGCGTGCGGCATTCGATATGCTGCGCAAGCAATACCCGTTGCGCCGGGAGATCGACGGATTGCAGGTGCGGATCGAAGGTGAATCGCCTGAGTTGCTGGGGATTGTGGCAGCGTTGGGGGCAACACTGGTTTAAAGACCGACTTGCCCGTGAAGGGCGCGACACAGTCCCGGATTGGATTAAGCAGGCATAAAAAACCCGGCCAACCATGGGCCGGGTCAAGAAGACGGTGGCTATATCACTCTTGTTCGGCAGGTTTGACCAATCGCTTTTCCAGTTCGCTGCAAGCTTTCTGGATCATTTTTTCAGTGATCGGTACTTCGCGACCCTGCTCGTCAATAATCGAGCAACCCAGAGACTGGTCTGGTTGCGTGCGGATCACTTGAATCTTGTCATCGCTGCTGTGTTGCAAGGACATGGCCTGTCTCCTCATCAGGTTGTGTGCTTACTGTAGAACCGCCAGGTGACCGGGCTATGACAACTCCCTGCGATCTTTCCGGGCGGACAGAAACAGTCCACCAGAAATGCCTTCGCGTGGCTAGCCGAACTTTAGACCAATAGCGTCTAGCCTCTAGTGTTGGTGGACATAATTAACCTGACTCATTGTGATTTGCAGCGAGCCACCCCATTGAGCGGTGTAGGCTGACCCTAATGACTGCTTTGTCCTGGATGATTGCGATGCTCTCTGCCCGTCACCGCCGTGCTGTTCGCCTGGCCCGTCGTTTCATCGCGCCGTATCGCTGGCAGGCCTTTGGCGCCTTGCTGGCGCTGATCGCCACCGCCGGCATCACCTTGTCCATGGGGCAGGGCATTCGCCTGCTGGTGGACCAGGGGTTCATGACCCAGTCACCGCATCTGCTCAATCAATCCATCACGCTGTTCATGTTGCTGGTCATGGGGCTGGCAATCGGTACGTTTGCGCGGTTTTACCTGGTGTCGTGGATCGGTGAACGCTGCGTCGCCGATATCCGGCGCAACGTGTTCAATCATCTGATTTACCTGCACCCGGGGTTTTACGAAGACAATCGCAGCTCCGAAATCCAGTCACGCCTGACCGCCGATACCACGCTGCTGCAATCGGTCATCGGTTCTTCGCTGTCGTTGTTCCTGCGCAATCTGTTGATGGTGATCGGCGGAATCGTCTTGCTGTTCATCACCAACCCCAAGCTCACCAGCATCGTGGTGCTGGCCTTGCCTTTGGTGATCGCGCCGATCCTGATCTTCGGCCGGCGGGTGCGTAACCTCTCGCGCCTGAGTCAGGACCGGATTGCCGACATCGGCAGCTATGTTTCCGAAACCCTGGGCCAGATCAAGACCGTGCAGGCCTACAACCATCAGGCCGAGGACGAGCGCCGGTTTGCCGTGACCGTGGAGGAGGCGTTCAACACCGCACGCAAGCGCATCTTCCAGCGGGCCTGGCTGATTACCCTGGTGATCGTCTTGGTATTGGGCGCGGTCGGGGTGATGCTCTGGGTCGGTGGCATGGACGTCATCGCCGGGCGAATTTCCGCCGGCGAGCTGGCGGCGTTCGTGTTCTATAGCCTGATCGTCGGCAGCGCGTTCGGCACCTTGAGCGAAGTGATTGGCGAATTGCAACGGGCAGCCGGCGCGGCCGAACGGATTGCCGAGTTGCTGCGTTCGGAAAACATCATCCTGCCGCCGGTGGCAGGCGCGGTGACACTGCCGGACCGGGTCGACGGCCAACTGCAACTGCAAAATGTGCGTTTTTCCTACCCGTCGCGGCCGGAAAGTTATGCCGTCGACGGCTTGAGCCTGACTGTAAATGCCGGTGAGACGCTGGCGCTGGTCGGGCCATCGGGGGCCGGAAAATCGACGGTGTATGACTTGCTGCTGCGTTTTTACGACCCGGCCGAGGGACGGATCCTGCTCGATGGCGTGCCGTTGACTCAACTCGATCCGCTGGACCTGCGTCGCTGTTTCGCCCTGGTGTCGCAAGCCCCGGCACTGTTTTTCGGCAGCATTGAAGAAAACATTCGCTACGGCAGTCCGAAGGCGACTTTGGCCGAGGTACAGGAAGCGGCAAAAATCGCTTATGCCCATGACTTTATCGAAGCCATGGCCAACGGTTACCAGACTCATCTGGGGGACGGTGGTCTCGGCTTGTCCGGTGGTCAGCGCCAACGTCTGGCCATCGCCCGCGCGTTGCTGGTGGACGCCCCGATCCTGCTCCTCGACGAAGCTACCAGCGCCCTCGATGCCCAGAGTGAACACCTGATCCAGCAGGCGCTGCCGAGCCTGATGAAAAACCGTACCACCCTGGTAATCGCCCATCGCCTGGCCACGGTGAAAAACGCCGACCGAATTGCGGTGATGGACCAGGGGAAACTGGTGGCGGTGGGCACGCATCAGGAGCTGATTGCCAGCAATGCGTTGTATGCGCGGTTGGCGGCGTTGCAGTTCAGTGATGGACATGAAGCGGCATGAATGACGCCTGGTATTATCTTATTTGCCGGTTGAGGCGGTGATTCGGGATCAGCAGGAGGCGTACTACGCGGCATTGTCGGCGGCCGATCATTTGGCCGAATCAACGCCTTTCGTAGAGTTCATGTTGCAAGCCATGAGCCTTGCACTATCGGAGGCGGTACGGGGTGAGCCAGAAATCGACCCAGTAACCGACCCAGTAACCGACCCAGTAACCGACCTGGTAACCGACCCAGTAGAGAAGTTGCTTTCTGTGCTGAATGTTAACGGCCCACGAAAGATCAGCGAATTGTTGGCTGACATCGGATTGGTGCACAAGGCGACGTTTCGGGCTAACTATCTCAGGCCGGCATTAGCGATCGAATGGATAGAGATGACCCAGCCCGAATCGCCAAGTAGTCCGGCACAAAAGTATCGCCTGACCCAGCTCGGAAAACAGGTCTTCGCACAGCTCAAGTCGGCGAAGAAACACTGAGCACCTCTGTAGGAGCGAGCTTGCTCGCGATGGTCGTTAACGATAACGCGTATTTACTGGCTAAACGCGGCGCTCTTGAGTCCATCGTCGGAACGCCGCCCGGAGCAAGCTCGCTCCTACTATTCCCTTAACTGAACAACATTAGCATCTGCGATGCGGGCTTTTGCGGGTCGATTTGAATCATTGATCGTCGAAAAACCGCTCATGCCAATCCACTATCGGCTGTGGCGCATTGAGCTTCTGACCGTAGATCACCGAGTACGACAACACGTTTTGCACGTACTGGCGGGTTTCGTCGAACGGGATGCTTTCCACCCACACGTCGAAACTCAGGTGGTCCGCACCACGCAGCCATTGGCGTACGCGGCCGGGGCCGGCGTTGTAGGCGGCGGAGGCGAGGACGCGGTTGCCGTTGAACTGGCTGTGCACCTGGCTCAGGTAGGCGGCACCGAGCTGGATGTTCTTGTCCGGATCGAACAGTTGCTGTGGCGAGCTATAGGGAATGCTGAACTTGCGTGCGGTTTCCTTGGCGGTGGCCGGCATCAGTTGCATCAGGCCCGAGGCGCCGACCCCGGAGCGGGCGTCGTCCATGAACGCACTTTCCTGGCGGGTAATGGCGAACGCCCAGCTCGGATGCAGGCCGCGGTTTTTCGCTTCACGGACCAGGGTCTCGCGGTGAGCCATCGGGAAGCGGATATCCAGGTCATCCCAATACTGCGCCTGACTGATGGTGCGGATCGCCGGGAAGTACCATTTCAGGTCGTAGGCCAGTTTCGCCTGGGCGACCATTTCGTCGCGGCTGAAGTGACGGCTGACGTAATACCACTCGCGACGGCCATCGACGATCTGCCCGCGGGCGTGCAGCTCCAGGGCGCGGCGTACGCCGGGCGTGTTACGCACCTTGTTGATGGTGGCTTGGCTGAGCACCAGCGGTTTGTTGAGCAAAGAGTAGGGCGACTGGGAGCGATCGGCGGCGAGGAAACCATAGAAGTCGCGTTCGCGGGCCAGGCTTTTATAGAGCGTCTGCGCTTGCGGATTCTGCGGTTGCGCCAGTTCCAGGCTGCGGGCCTGCCAGTAACGCCAGCGGTTGGTGGTGGCCAGGTCCTGGGGCAGGCGGCGGGTCAACTGATAGGCGTCGTCCCAGCGCGCCAGGCGCAGGAGCAGGCGCAAGCGCCATTCGGAAACCGTGTTGTCGCGCAGCTCGGGGTCGTATTTGGTCATGACGTCCAGTGCACGGCTGTCGAAACGTCGTGCGAGGGTCAGGCCGATTTCCCGGGCGATCGCCACTTTTTCATCCCGGGAGAAGTGCATGCTACTGGCGTAACCGTCGAGCAGGTCCATGGCCTTGTCCGGGTCCTGGCGGGCCAGGCGGCGCAGGCCGAGGCTGACCACATCGGACATGGCTTCATCGGCCGGGGTGAAGCGTGACGGCTGGTTGAGCAGTTCCGGTTTCTGCGCGACGTCCACCAGCAAGCGACCGCGAGGGGCGAGGGCGGTCATGCCGTTGACCAGGCTGTTGGCCAGCGGGTAGTTGCGCGTCTGGGCGGCGAGTTTGGCGCGCTCCCAGCGTTTTTGCTCGGTCAACTGGCCTTCGGCGGCCCACATGCCGAACAGCGTGTCACAGGCGTCGGGTTGGGACTTGCCGGTCAGCCAGAGCTTTTCCGCGTTGGCGTTGCCTTCGGCCTTGAGACCGTGGCTGAGCTGGTACTGCGCGTTCAGGCAGTCCAGTTCGGTAAAGTTCATTTTCGGGTCGTAGTACTTGACGAAGGTCGCCCAGTCGCCCCGATCCGCCAGCCAGCGCAACCAGCGCAGTTTCATCCAGTTGGCCTGGGGCAGGTCGCCGTGTTCGGCGAGGAATTTCTCGATTTCGGCGTTGCTCGCGGTTTTCAGGCGCGCGGTCAGCTCGTCGTAGGCCAGGTAGGGTTCCAGCGGATAATCGGCGAGGGCCTGGCTGTAACGGAAATACGGGCCACTGTCGCCCTTGGCCAAGGCGCGTTTGGCTTCATCGTAATACTGGCGTTGGGTGGACAGGTCCACCGCCTGGACGGATTGAACGGCAGCGGCAGACAGTAAAAAAACAGATAAAAGATTGAAAAGGCGACTGCGCATGAGACGTCCGGGCAGAGAAAAATCATGACAAGCGCGGGCCAGACCCGCGCTGAATTGTCTGTAGCTTAGCCTTTTGCCAGCAGCCGGTGAAAGCTTTGCGGGTCTTCCCGCGTCAGTTCGCAACATTTGTCATGCAGAGTGCTACGACAGCGAAATTGCCGGCCTTCTGAAGCCTCAAGTCAGGTAGAATGCGCGCCCGGTTTTTGGAGAAGCTCATGACCCTGCTCAAATTCAGCGATGTGTCCCTTGCTTTCGGCGCTATGCCGTTGTTGGACAAGGTGTCCTGGCAGATCGCCCGTGGTGAGCGGGTGTGCATCATCGGCCGCAACGGCACTGGCAAGTCCAGCATGATGAAGCTCGTCAAGGGCGACCAGAAGCCCGATGACGGCTCGGTGTGGCGTGCCCCCGGTCTGAAAATCGGCGAATTGCCGCAAGAATTGCCGGTGGCCGACGAGCGGACCGTGTTCGATGTGGTGGCCGAAGGCCTGGACGGCGTCGGTGCGTTGCTTGCCGAGTATCACCACCTGAGCCAGAACTGCGTCACCGACGCCGACCTGGACAAGCTGATGCACGTCCAGCACGACCTCGAAGCCCGTGACGGCTGGCGTTTGCAGACTTTAGTCGACAGTACCCTGAGCCGCCTGCAACTGCCGGCCGACAAGACCCTCGCCGAGTTGTCCGGCGGCTGGCGTCGTCGCGTCCTGCTGGCCCAGGCCCTGGTGTCCGAGCCGGACCTGCTGCTGCTCGACGAACCGACCAACCACCTGGACATCGGTGCCATCGCCTGGCTTGAAGAAGCATTGAAGGATTTCCAGGGCGCCGTGCTGTTCATCACGCACGACCGTTCTTTCCTGCAGAACCTGGCCACCCGCATCCTCGAACTGGATCGCGGCGGCCTGATCGACTGGAACGGCGACTACGCCAGTTTCCTCGTGCACAAGGAAGCCGAACTCGCTGCCGAAGCCACCGCCAATGCGTTGTTCGACAAGCGCCTGGCCCAGGAAGAAGTGTGGATTCGTCAGGGTATCAAGGCCCGTCGCACCCGTAACGAAGGCCGCGTACGTGCCCTCAAGGCTCTGCGTGTCGAGCGCAGCGAGCGTCGTGAGCGTACCGGCAAGGCCAATATCCAGCTGGACACTGCCGACAAGTCCGGCAAGCAAGTGATGGTGCTCGAGAACGTCAGCTTCGCTCACCCGGGCGGCCCGTTCCTGATCAAGGACTTCTCGATGGTGTTGCAGCGCGGCGACCGTATCGGTCTGCTCGGCGCCAACGGTACCGGCAAGACCACGCTGCTGAAGCTGATGCTCAGCGGCCTGCAACCGACCAGCGGCAAAGTGGAAGAAGGCACCAGGATCGATGTCGCCTACTTCGACCAGTTGCGTCATCAACTGGATCTGGAAAAAACCGTAATCGACAACGTGGCCGAAGGTCGCGACTTCATCGATATCGATGGTCAGAGCCGCCATGTGCTGAGCTACCTCGGCGACTTCCTGTTCAGCCCGCAGCGTGCGCGCACGCCGGTCAAGGCGCTGTCCGGTGGTGAGCGTGCCCGTCTGTTGCTGGCCAAGTTGTTCAGCAAGCCGGCGAACCTGCTGGTACTCGACGAACCGACCAACGACCTCGACGTCGAAACCCTCGAATTGCTCGAAGAGGTCTTGCTGACCTTCAACGGCACCGTACTGATGGTCAGCCACGACCGGGCATTCCTCGACAACGTGGTCACCAGCACCCTGGTCTTCGAAGGTGAAGGCAAGGTTCGCGAGTACGTCGGTGGCTACCAGGACTGGCTGCGCCAGGGCGGCTCGCCGCGCCTGCTGGGCGTGACCGAAAGCAAATCCGGCAAGGCCGACCTGAACTCCGCGGTGGTGAAGGCCGAGCCTGCGCCGGTTGCGGCGGCCGTCGAAGCGCCAGTGGCGAAGAAAAAGCTCAGCTACAAGTTGCAGCGCGAACTGGAAGCGTTGCCGGGGCAGATCGAAGCCATGGAGCAACAGATCGCCGCCGTTGAAGCACAGATGGCGGATGCGGGCTTCTATCAGCGTCCTGCTGCCGAAACGGCTGCGGTGATTGCTCAGCTGGAGCAGTTGCAGGCTGAGCTCGACATCATGGTCGAGCGTTGGGCCGAGCTGGATGCCTGATTGATCCCGCAATAAAAAGCCCGGCGCTCAGTGATGAACGCCGGGCTTTTCATATGCAATGCAATCCTGCATGGGTTTTGTGTTGTCAGCTTTTGGTTTGCAGGCGCACAGCAAGCACATCGCAAGGCGCGCCATGCAGCACGTCATTGGCGGTGGAGCCCAGCAGCAGTGCCAGGCCGTGCCGGCCATGGCTGCCCACCACGATCAGGTCGCAGGTTTGCTCCTTGGCCATCTGGTGAATTTCCTGGCGTGGCTGGCCGTAGGTCAGGTGGCAGTTGGCGCCTTCGAGTTCGGCGTATTTGTGCTTGAGGCGCTCCAGTCGCTCCTTGGCCTGATCGAACTGCTGCTGTTGCAGTTGTGACAGGTCCATCGGCACGTCGCCGCCGAAGGCCATGGCCATCGGCTCGACAATGTGCACCAGTGACAACTTCGCGCCGTTGCTCACCGACAGTTCGCGAGCGCGGTGGATCACAGGGTCGCACTCTTCGGTCAGATCTACAGCGACCAGAATATGGTTGTAGGGCATGAGGTGCTCCTCCTGAGGGATGCAATATTGGTAAGTATGGCTGGTTTCAAGCGCATTGGTTCCAAAGTGACACAATGGGCTCATTCAAATTCGGGAGTACAGATATGACGGTCTGGATAGTGGTGTCAATCCTGCTGGTGGTACTTAGCCCGCTGGCATGGTTGCGCCCCTCGCGCGCCCAGAGTGGGCGTATCGCCCTGCGGATGGAGGCCCGGCGCATCGGCCTGGCCATGCAACTGGCGCCCCAGCAATGGCCGCACTGGCTGAGCCAGGAGCCGCCGAGCCCCTGCGCCCAGTACCATCGCCCGCGACGTGGCAGTCAGCCGGCGTGCTGGAGTTACTGGCAAAAATCACCGGGTGTCTGGGTGAATCAGTGGCAGGAAGTCTGTGAAGATCGAGCGCTGCTCGATCATTTCGAAAAATTGCCAGGCAATGTCTTCAAGGTCGAGGCCGACAAGCAAATAATCGCCTTGTATTGGGGCGAGAAGGGCGAGGCCGAGGTGTTGCAACAGATCGACGCCATCCTCAAAGCCCTCGCTTAAGCCGACTCCCCCTGTAGGAGCTGGCTTGCCAGCGAAGACTATTTCACATTCAACAAAAATGTTGAGCGAACTACCGTCTTCGCTGGCAAGCCAGCTCCTACGAAAAGCTTTTTGCAGGCAATAAAAAGCCCGACAAAATCATCGGGCGGGTTGGCCAGGCAGGCCGGTAAATCGGTGTTGGCTGATCTTACGCTGGGCATTCGCCAAAAGCGTTCACAATTTTCCCCCTGGTTTCGCCAGCGTAGCGTGTTAAACACGGGCTGCAGCGAATTAGGGCGAATTTTCTAACAATTGATTCTATGAATGACCTTGCATGCTCAAACGTGTTTAAGGTCTTCGCAGTACGGAAATGACCGGAAAGTCGCGTTTCAACCCGTTTTTCAGGCGATTGACAATTGTCGGAAATTCCGTGAAGGTGACGTACCCAAATCAAACGGGCGTATGAATTGAGCGTTTGTATTTCAGACCGCTCCTACAGAATCCCGACTATCGCGTTGGCGGGTGTGCCGGGGGAATGGGCGTAGCATTGACGATCAACGTCCCTGCCAAGCCATTCGCCTGCGTCCGACGTGTACTGTTCAGCTTCCATATCGTGGAGATCAGTTGATGATTTACGAAGGTAAAGCCATCACGGTTAAGGCTCTTGAAAGTGGCATCGTCGAACTGAAGTTCGATCTCAAGGGTGAGTCCGTCAACAAGTTCAACCGTCTAACCCTGAACGAACTGCGTCAGGCCGTAGACACCATCAAGGCAGATGCTTCGATCAAGGGCGTGATCGTCAGCAGTGGCAAGGACGTGTTCATCGTCGGCGCCGACATCACCGAATTTGTCGACAACTTCAAGCTGCCGGATGCAGAACTTGTTGCTGGCAACCTCGAAGCCAACAGGATTTTCAGCGATTTCGAAGACCTCAACGTCCCGACCGTCGCCGCAATCAACGGCATCGCGCTGGGTGGCGGTCTGGAAATGTGCCTGGCGGCGGACTACCGCGTCATGTCCACCAATGCCAAGATCGGCCTGCCGGAAGTCAAGCTGGGTATCTACCCGGGCTTCGGCGGTACCGTGCGCCTGCCGCGCCTGATCGGTGCCGACAACGCCATCGAGTGGATTGCCGCCGGCAAGGAAAACCGTCCTGAAGACGCGCTGAAAGTCGGCGCTGTCGACGCAGTGGTTGCTCCTGAGCAGCTGCAGGATGCCGCGCTGGAACTGATCAAGCGTGCCATCTCCGGCGAGTTCGACTACAAGGCCAAGCGCCAGCCGAAGCTGGAAAAGCTCAAGCTGAACGCCATCGAACAAATGATGGCTTTCGAAACCGCCAAAGGTTTCGTGGCCGGCCAGGCTGGCCCGAACTACCCGGCGCCGGTTGAAGCGATCAAGACTATCCAGAAAGCCGCGAACTTCGGTCGCGACAAGGCGCTGGAAATCGAAGCGGCCGGTTTCGTCAAACTGGCCAAGACCTCTGCCGCGCAGAGCTTGATCGGCTTGTTCCTGAACGATCAGGAACTGAAGAAAAAGGCCAAGGCCTACGACGAAATCGCCAAGGAAGTGAAGCAGGCCGCTGTACTCGGCGCCGGCATCATGGGTGGCGGTATCGCCTATCAGTCGGCTTCCAAAGGCACGCCGATCCTGATGAAAGACATCAACGAGCACGGTATCGAGCAGGGTCTGGCCGAAGCCGCCAAGCTGCTGGTTGGCCGCGTTGATAAAGGCCGTATGACCGCCGCGAAAATGGCCGAAGTGCTCAACGGCATCCGTCCAACCCTGTCTTACGGCGACTTCGGTCACGTGGACCTGGTGGTGGAAGCGGTCGTCGAGAACCCGAAGGTCAAACAAGCGGTACTGGCTGAAGTTGAAGACCAGGTCAAGGAGGACACCATCCTGGCGTCCAACACCTCGACCATTTCCATCACCTTGCTGGCCAAAGCCCTCAAGCGTCCGGAAAACTTCGTCGGCATGCACTTCTTCAACCCGGTGCACATGATGCCGCTTGTGGAAGTGATCCGTGGCGAGAAGTCCAGCGAACTGGCCGTAGCGACTACCGTTGCCTACGCCAAGAAAATGGGCAAGAACCCGATCGTCGTCAACGATTGCCCGGGCTTCCTGGTCAACCGCGTCCTGTTCCCGTACTTCGGCGGTTTCGCCAAACTGGTCAGCGCCGGTGTGGACTTCGTCCGTATCGACAAGATCATGGAAAAGTTCGGCTGGCCGATGGGCCCGGCCTACCTGATGGACGTGGTCGGCATCGACACCGGTCACCACGGTCGTGACGTGATGGCTGAAGGCTTCCCGGACCGCATGAAGGACGACCGTCGCTCGGCCGTCGACGTGCTCTACGAAGCCAAGCGCCTGGGCCAGAAGAACGGCAAGGGCTTCTACGCCTACGAGACCGACAAGAAAGGCAAGCAGAAGAAAGTGGCCGACCCGTCGGTACTGGAAGTGCTCAAGCCGATCGTTTACGAGCAACGCGAAGTCACCGACGAAGACATCATCAACTGGATGATGATCCCGCTGTGCCTGGAAACCGTGCGTTGCCTGGAAGACGGCATCGTCGAAACCGCCGCCGAAGCCGACATGGGTCTGGTCTACGGTATTGGTTTCCCTCCATTCCGTGGCGGTGCGCTGCGCTACATCGACTCGCTCGGTGTGGCAGAGTTCGCTGCCCTGGCTGACCAGTACGCTGATTTGGGCGCGCTGTACCACCCGACCGCGAAGCTGCGCGAAATGGCCAAGAACGGCCAGAGCTTCTTCGGTTAAGCGCCCCCAACTAGAGTGAGAGTGAACTTATGAGCTTGAATCCTAGAGACGTCGTGATTGTCGACTTCGGTCGTACTCCGATGGGCCGCTCCAAGGGCGGCATGCACCGCAACACCCGCGCCGAAGACATGTCGGCGCACCTGATCAGCAAACTGCTGGAACGCAACGTCAAGGTTGACCCGAGCGAAGTCGAAGACGTGATCTGGGGCTGTGTGAACCAGACCCTGGAGCAGGGCTGGAACATTGCGCGCATGGCGTCGCTGATGACCCAGATCCCGCACACCTCGGCCGGCCAGACCGTCAGCCGCCTGTGTGGCTCGTCCATGAGCGCTCTGCACACAGCTGCGCAAGCGATCATGACCGGTAATGGTGACGTCTTCGTGGTTGGTGGCGTCGAGCATATGGGCCATGTGAGCATGATGCACGGTGTCGATCCGAACCCGCACATGTCGCTGTACGCGGCGAAAGCCTCGGGCATGATGGGCCTGACCGCGGAAATGCTGGGCAAAATGCACGGCATCACCCGCGAGCAACAGGACGCTTTCGGCGTGCGCTCCCACCAACTCGCCCACAAGGCGACCGTGGAAGGCAAGTTCAAAGACGAAATCATCCCGATGCAGGGCTACGACGAGAACGGTTTCCTGAAAACCTTCGACTACGACGAAACCATTCGTCCGGAAACCACCCTGGAAAGCCTGGCGGCCCTGAAGCCGGCGTTCAATCCGAAGGGCGGCACCGTGACAGCCGGTACCTCGTCGCAGATCACCGATGGTGCCTCGTGCATGATCGTGATGTCGGCGCAGCGTGCACAGGACCTGGGTATCCAGCCTCTGGCGGTGATTCGTTCGATGGCAGTGGCAGGTGTGGATCCGGCAATCATGGGCTATGGTCCAGTACCGGCCACACAAAAAGCATTGAAGCGCGCAGGTCTGGGCATCTCCGACATCGACTTCTTCGAGCTCAACGAAGCTTTCGCCGCACAGGCCCTGCCAGTGCTGAAAGATCTGAAAGTGCTCGACAAGATGAACGAGAAGGTTAACCTGCACGGCGGCGCGATCGCCCTGGGCCACCCGTTCGGTTGCTCCGGTGCGCGTATCTCCGGCACTTTGCTCAATGTGATGAAGCAGAATGGCGGCACCTTCGGGGTGGCCACCATGTGCATTGGTCTCGGCCAAGGCATCTCCACCGTCTTCGAACGCGTTTAAGCGTCTCGTTGATGGAAGCCGGGGCCAAGTGCCCCGGTTTTTGTTTTTCCGGATTTATTTTTGTTTTTATTTTGAAAACATTTGAGTGAGGGCCAAAGCATGCCGATACAACCTGGGCTCTACCAACATTACAAAGGTCCGCAGTACCGCGTATTCAGTGTTGCGCGGCATTCGGAAAGCGAAGAAGAAGTGGTCTTCTATCAAGCCCTGTATGGCGATTACGGCTTTTGGGTGCGTCCCTTGAGCATGTTCCTGGAGTCCGTCGAGGTTGACGGCGAACAGGTGCCACGCTTTGCTTTGGTGCAGGCCGAACCGAGCATTTTTCCGCAGCCATAAGGGGAGTGCGCGCAGAACCCTGCGCTTGACCTCACCTTGTAGCCACTATATATAGCGGTGCCGCGTCAGGCGCCAATCGCCTTTCACTTCTCGAATTCAGGAATTTTCTGATCCATGGGCAAATCGCTGGTCATTGTGGAATCCCCGGCTAAGGCCAAGACCATCAACAAGTATTTGGGCAACGAATACGTGGTGAAGTCGAGTATCGGCCATATCCGAGACCTGCCCACCAGCGGTTCGGCTAGCGCCAGCAAAGAGCCAGCCGCCAAGCGCGGCAAGGCTGCTGCGGGTGAAGTGCCGGCACTGTCGCCGAAGGAAAAAGCGCGCAAGCAGCTGGTCGCGCGCATGGGTGTCGATCCGGATCATGGCTGGAAAGCCAAGTACGAGATCCTCCCGGGCAAGGAAAAAGTCATCGAAGAGCTGCGCCGGCTCGCCAAAGATGCTGACACCATCTATCTCGCAACCGACTTGGACCGCGAGGGGGAAGCCATTGCCTGGCACCTGCGCGAAGCCATCGGTGGTGACGACAGCCGCTACAAGCGCGTGGTGTTCAACGAAATCACCAAGAAGGCGATTCAGGAAGCCTTCTCAAAGCCGGGCGAGCTGGATATCGACCGCGTCAACGCCCAGCAGGCGCGTCGTTTCCTCGACCGCGTCGTGGGTTACATGGTTTCACCGCTGCTGTGGGCCAAGATCGCCCGTGGCCTTTCCGCCGGTCGCGTGCAGTCGGTTGCGGTAAAACTGGTGGTTGAGCGCGAGCGCGAAATCCGTGCGTTCAACCCGGAAGAATACTGGGAAGTCCACGCTGACCTCGGCACCGCCAAGGGCGCGACTGTGCGCTTCGACGTGGCTCGCGAGAAAGGCGAAGCCTTCAAGCCGCTCAATGAAACCCAGGCCATGGCCGCGCTGGAGAAGCTCAAAGCTTCCAGCTACAGCATCGTCAAGCGTGAAGACAAGCCGACCAGCAGCAAACCGTCGGCACCGTTCATCACTTCCACCCTGCAACAGGCCGCAAGCAACCGCCTGGGCTTTGGTGTGAAGAAAACCATGATGATGGCCCAGCGTTTGTACGAAGCCGGCTACATCACCTACATGCGTACCGACTCCACCAACCTTTCGGTCGATGCGGTGGCGATGGCGCGTACCTATATCGAAGGCGAGTTCGGCAAGAAGTACCTGCCGGAGACCCCGAACGTCTACAGCAGCAAGGAAGGCGCACAAGAGGCTCACGAAGCGATTCGTCCCTCCGACGCCAATACCGAGCCAAGCAAGCTATCGGGCATGGAGCGTGACGCTGAGCGCCTCTACGAACTGATCTGGCGCCAGTTCCTCGCTTGCCAGATGCTGCCGGCGCAATACCTGTCGACTACCGTCACCGTGGGTGCCGGCGACTTCGAGCTGCGCGCCAAGGGCCGCATCCTCAAGTTCGACGGTTACACCCGTGTCATGCCGCAAATCGCCAAGCCGGGCGACGACGATGTATTGCCGGACATGGCCCAGGGCGACGCGATGAAGCTGATCAAGCTTGATCCGACCCAGCACTTCACCAAGCCACCGGCACGTTACTCGGAAGCCAGCCTGGTAAAAGAAATGGAAAAACGCGGCATCGGTCGTCCTTCGACCTACGCGGCGATCATTTCGACCATCCAGGACCGTGGTTACGTGGCGCTGCACAACCGTCGTTTCTACTCGGAAAAGATGGGCGATATCGTCACCGAGCGTCTGGCCGAGAGCTTCTCCAACCTGATGGACTACGGCTTCACTGCTGGCATGGAAGAGCATCTCGATGACGTGGCCCAGGGCGAACGCGACTGGAAAAACGTGCTCGACGAGTTCTACGGCGACTTCAAGAAGAAACTCGAAGTAGCCGAAAGCCCGGAAAGCGGCATGCGTGCCAATCAACCGGTGATGACCGACATCCCGTGCACCACCTGCGGTCGTCCGATGCAGATTCGTACTGCGTCGACCGGCGTGTTCCTCGGTTGCTCGGGCTACAGCCTGCCGCCGAAAGAGCGCTGCAAGGCCACCGTCAACCTGGTGCCGGGCGATGAAATCGCCGCGGACGACGAGGGTGAGTCGGAGTCGCTGGTGTTGCGTGGCAAGCATCGCTGCCCGATCTGCAGCACGGCGATGGATGCCTACCTGCTCGATGAGAAGCGCAAGTTGCACATCTGCGGTAACAACCCGGATTGCGATGGCTACGAAATCGAAGAGGGCACCTATCGCATCAAGGGCTATGAAGGCCCGAGCCTGGAATGCGACAAGTGCGGTAGCGAAATGCAGCTCAAGACCGGCCGTTTCGGCAAGTTCTTCGGTTGCACCAACGCGACCTGCAAGAACACGCGCAAACTGCTGAAGAGCGGCGATGCGGCACCGCCGAAGATGGACCCGGTGAAGATGCCTGAGCTGAAGTGCGAAAAGGTCAACGACACCTACATTCTGCGCGACGGTGCATCCGGTCTGTTCCTGGCGGCCAGCCAGTTCCCGAAAAACCGCGAGACCCGTGCTCCGCTGGTGATGGAAATCATCCCGCACAAGGATGAGATCGATCCGAAGTATCACTTCCTCTGTGAGGCGCCGAAGAAAGATCCGGATGGTCTCCCGACTGTGATTCGTTACAGCCGCAAGACCAAGGAACAGTACGTGCAGACCGAGGTTGACGGTAAGCCCACTGGCTGGAAAGCGTTCTACGACGGCGGCAAGTGGAAAGTCGAAGACAAGCGTCCGGCTGCCAAGGCTTAAAGCCGCCGACCCTGTAGGAGCTGGCTTGCCAGCGAAGGGTCCCTTGAGTCATGCGCCGAACTTGCGGACGCCTTCGCTGGCAAGCCAGCTCCTACAGTGCGCAAGGCCGCATGAGAACCTTCGGGTTTTCATGCGGCCTTTCTTGTTTTGGGCTTGCGGTTGGATCGGCTGATCCACGACACTGTCCAACCTGCGTGAAGCAATTATTTCGTTGTGGAGGCTGCCGTCATGGCCCACGAACTTTATACCCGCACCAATCAGAAGATTTATTTCGCCGGCCTGTCGCTGGAAGCACTGGCCCGCACTGAAGAGGGGCGGGCGATGAATTCGCTGGCGCTGATCCAGGCGGGACGCGAATCCGCTCTGTTTCACCTGTACGGCGCGCTGTTGGGGCTGTGTCACGAAATCGCCGGTTACTATCGCTTGCCTCAGGCCAATGCGCCCCGTGCAGAGTTATTGCTGACTCGCGAGGTGCTGGATACCATCGCCATTCCGGAAATGGCTGAGCTGGTCGAGCTGGCCAATAACCCGGAGACCTGGCTGGCCAAACTCCTGGCCGCCCATGCTGCGCTGTTTCAGCCGCCGCGCGCGCCGCACAAGCCGAAAGGGGACGTGACCCAGCCACTGATTCAGGCTGTCAATCTGGATGAAGAGGACGCGCCGCAGGAACTGAGCCGGGAAGAGCTGGAGAGTTGGCGTCAGAACCTGAAAGCATTGGCGATCCGGTTTCGTGAAGGGTTGAACGAGTGCTGACGCACACATTTGGGTAATGACATCTGGTCAAGATCTCAAGCGAACCCCGAACGATGCCTATATAATCCCCGCCTTTCGTGGAGAACAGTCCTTTATGCCAACGTCCTTTCTAGAAATTGTCGAGTTACCAGACGGCCGTATCGAGCTGCGCAGGGCCGAGGACGAGGGTTCTCTGGTTACTTTGGATTTCTCCGAGGACGCCAAAGCGTTCCTGCAAGGGCAGCACGTGGAAGTCGCCAAGGCGATGTTGAGCGTGGGTGTTCAGATGGCAGGTCGCCTGGTTGAAGGCGAATTCGACAAGGACGAGGGGTCGCGGGTGCTTCATTGATCCCCGTCTGTCGTTTTTCTTGATATCGCTACCCATCGGCTTCTCAGTCCCTGGAGAAGCCTCGCGCGGTGAAGCACACGTTTTGTCTGTCAGTCAGCCCAGTCGAATATTCAGGCTCTGAGCGTCCCCGGTGCGGGCGGCGCTGATCAGTTGTTGCCGCGATTGCGGGCTCAACGGGTTGATCCAGCTGACTACCGTGTGGCTGCGACCCAGGCGCAGCGCTTCGCAGGTCAGTTGCTGGGCGCTCTGGGTGCCCCGCGGTTGCAGCAACAGAATGCGCTCGCGGTTGAGGCCGGCATCTCGCAGCCAGGCTTGAGTCAGGCTGGCGGGTGGCGCGATCAGTGTCAGCCAGCGTGCATCCTGGTCCTGGCTCAATTCCCTGAGGATCGGTGCCAGCAGGCTCAGGCAGTTCCCGGTTGCACCACGCAGTGACAGCTCGCTGAAAACGTCAGGTTCGGCGCTCCAGGGGGACTCGACTACGTCTTTCAGAATCGGCGCCAATGGCTGCGCCATGAACGCTTCGAACAACGGCAGTTGGGTTTGCTGTGGTGATGGCTGTGGGAACTGCATGGTGCCTCCTTTAGCGGCGAATGACGCCGACACTCAAGCCTTCGATCACCAGTTCCTGGTCTTGAAGGTTCACTTCAATCGGGGCGAACTCGGGGTTCTCGGCGATCAGCCAGACTTTGCTGCCGTCACGCTTGAAGCGCTTGACGGTCACTTCGTCGCCGATTCGCGCCACCACGATCTGGCCGTTACGGGCTTCGCGGGTGGTGTGGACCGCCAGCAGGTCACCGTCGAAAATGCCGATATCCTTCATGCTCATCCCATGGACGCGCAGCAGGTAGTCGGCGCGCGGATGGAAGAAGGCGGGATTGATGTTGCAGGACTCTTCGATGTGTTGCTGCGCAAGAATCGGGGCGCCGGCTGCGACCCGGCCAATGATCGGCAGGGTGGAATCGTCGGCCTTGGCTTCGAAGCCGGGGATGCGAATGCCACGGGAGGCGCCAGGCGTCATCTCGATTGCACCCTTGCGGGCCAGTGCCTTGAGGTGTTCTTCCGCCGCGTTGGGTGATTTGAAACCCAGTTCCTGAGCGATTTCCGCGCGGGTAGGTGGATAACCGTTGTCTTCCAGGCAGCGTTTGATGAAGGCCAGAATCTCGGCTTGGCGTGGCGTCAGCTTTAGCATATTGATCGCTCTGTTTTTTTATACAGTGACTGGGATTATATACAGTGAGCCGGTCTTGGCAATGCTCCTTTTTTTAATGGCCGCCGGACGGTCAATCAGGCAGTGGATTGAAGCTTCGCTGTTGTGTGGTTAAATGTCTGACCGACCATTCCCGAAACGAACTGCCAGGCTTGACAAGGCGCAGGCTGAAACGTATGTTTCAAACAAGTGTTTGTCAGGCGGAGTAGCCATGGCCCAGTCGGAAACCGTTGAACGCATTCTCGATGCTGCCGAGCAGTTGTTCGCGGAAAAAGGTTTCGCCGAAACCTCGTTGCGCCTGATCACCAGCAAGGCCGGTGTCAACCTGGCGGCGGTGAACTATCACTTCGGTTCGAAGAAGGCGTTGATCCAGGCGGTTTTCTCGCGGTTCCTCGGGCCGTTCTGCATCAGTCTCGATAAAGAGCTGGAGCGGCGCCAGGCCAAACCTGAAATCAGGCCGACACTCGAAGAGTTGCTGGAAATCCTCGTCGAGCAGGCTCTGGTGGTGCAGCCGCGCAGTGGCAACGACCTGTCTATCTTCATGCGTTTGCTGGGACTGGCGTTCAGTCAGAGCCAGGGGCACTTGCGTCGTTATCTGGAAGACATGTACGGCAAGGTGTTCCGCCGCTACATGATACTGGTCAACGACGCGGCACCGCGTATTCCGCCCATCGAGCTGTTCTGGCGCGTGCACTTCATGCTCGGTGCTGCGGCGTTCAGCATGTCCGGTATCAAGGCCTTGCGGGCGATTGCTGAAACCGACTTCGGCGTGAATACCTCGATCGAGCAGGTCATGCGTCTGATGGTGCCATTCCTGGCCGCCGGCATGCGTGCCGAATCCGGTGTGACGGACGCGGCCATGGCCACTGCCCAGTTGCGTCCACGCAGCAAATCGACACCGGTTGCCGCCAAGGTTTAACCGCACACGGGTGGGCGCGGCAGCCGACATCCGCTAAGCTAGCCGCCCATGCCGACTCTCGTTCTGAACCCGTTTTCCATTGATATCGCCGACCTGCCGGGCACAGCGCCCGGCGGCGAATTCGTGTGGGCCGGGTTTTCTGTTATCAAGGAATTTTTATGACTGCTGGCTTGCAAGGCTCGTTGATGGTGGACGTCGCCGGTACCTGGCTGACGGCTGAAGATCGCCAATTGTTGCGCCAGCCCGAAGTGGGCGGCCTGATCATCTTTGCCCGTAACATCGAGCACCCACGCCAGGTGCGTGAATTGAGTGCGGCGATCAGAGCCGTCCGTCCCGACTTGTTGCTGGCTGTGGACCAGGAGGGCGGTCGTGTGCAGCGCCTGCGCCAGGGTTTCGTGCGCTTGCCCGCCATGCGCGCCATCGCCGACAACCCGAACGCCGAGTACCTGGCCGAGCAGTGCGGCTGGATCATGGCGACCGAAGTGCTGGCCGTCGGCCTGGACCTGAGCTTCGCCCCGGTGCTCGACCTCGATTACCAGCGCAGTGCGGTGGTGGGTACCCGTTCGTTCGAGGGTAACCCGGAGCGCGCCGCTCAATTGGCCGGTGCATTCATCCGCGGGATGAACAGCGCAGGCATGGCGGCCACCGGCAAGCATTTCCCCGGTCACGGCTGGGCGGAAGCGGATTCCCACGTCGCGATCCCGAATGATGAGCGCAGCCTCGACGAGATCCGTGCCAACGACCTGGTGCCGTTTGCCAAATTGAGCAAGCAGCTGGCCGCGGTCATGCCGGCCCACGTTATTTATCCACAAGTCGATACCCAGCCCGCTGGTTTCTCCCGCCGCTGGTTGCAGGACATCCTGCGTGGCGAGTTGCAGTTCGACGGGGTGATCTTCAGTGACGACCTGTCCATGGCGGGCGCCCACGTGGTCGGCGATGCCGCCAGCCGTATCGAAGCGGCGCTGACTGCCGGTTGCGACATGGGCCTGGTGTGCAACGACCGTGCGGCTGCCGAGCTCGCCCTGAGCGCTGCCCAGCGTCTGAAGGTCAAGCCTTCCGAGCGCATTGCGCGGATGCGCGGCCAGTCGTTCGCCAGCACCGAATACCGTCAGGACCCGCGCTGGCTGACCGCTGTCGGCGCACTCAAAGAAGCTCAATTGATTGATTAAGGACTGTTCGTTATGACGGTTTACGCGATTATCGGTGGCACTGGCCTGACTCAACTCGAAGGCCTGAGCATTCGCCAGTCACTGGCAGTGGACACGCCTTATGGTGCACCTTCGGCCGACATTCAGATCGGCGAGTATGCCGGCAAGGAAGTGCTGTTCCTCGCCCGTCACGGTCATCCCCATCGTTTTCCGCCGCATCAGGTCAACTACCGCGCCAACCTCTGGGCGCTGAAGCAGGCAGGGGCGCAAGCGATTCTCGCAGTCAATGCCGTGGGTGGAATTCATTCCGCCATGGGCACCGGGCACTTCTGCGTGCCGCATCAGTTGATCGACTACACCAGCGGTCGTGAGCACACCTACTTTGCCGATGACCTGGAACACGTCACCCATATCGACTTCAGCTACCCCTACAGCGAACCGTTGCGCCAGCAACTGATCGCGGCATTGGCGGCGGAAGGTGTGGGCTACAGCAGTCATGGCGTGTATGCGTGCACTCAAGGGCCGCGCCTGGAGACAGTGGCTGAAATCGCCCGGCTGGAGCGCGATGGCTGCGACATCGTTGGCATGACCGGTATGCCGGAGGCCGCCCTGGCCCGGGAACTGGAACTGGATTACGCCTGTCTGGCGCTGGTGGTGAACCCGGCGGCGGGCAAGTCGACGGCGGTGATCACCATGGCCGAAATCGAGCAGGCGTTGCATGACGGCATGGGCAAGGTGAAATCGACATTGGCGCGGGTGCTCAAGGGCTGAGTTCACTCGACACCGAGTGGCTTCCTTCGCTGGCAAGCCAGCTCCTACAGTGTCGCGTCGAATACAAATTCTACGAACGCCACTGAACCTGTGGGAGCTGGCTTGCCAGCGAAGAGGCCGGTTCAGGCGCCGCAAATCTCAGCGTTTTTCGAGGTTTTCCGGCAGCGGCGCAAACAGCGCTTCGATATCATCGCCCTGCAGTTTCCAGTCCCCGGCCTTGCGCCCATCCAGCACGCCGGCCGCGAGGTCGGATTTTTCCTTTTGCAGGTGCTGAATCTTTTCTTCCACCGTGCCGCGCGCAATCAGTTTATAAACGAACACCGGCTTCTCCTGGCCGATGCGATACGCCCGGTCAGTCGCCTGGTTTTCCGTCGCCGGGTTCCACCACGGATCGTAATGAATCACCGTGTCCGCTTCGGTCAGGTTCAGGCCAACGCCACCGGCCTTCAGGCTGATCAGAAATATCTGACGTTTGCCGCTCTGGAATTCCTTCACCGGCGTGCGGCGGTCGCGGGTCTGGCCGGTCAGCAGGGCGTAGGCCACGCCGCGTTTGTTCAGTTCGTCTTCGATCAGCGACAGCATTGAAGTGAACTGCGAGAACAGGAGGATCCGTCGACCTTCTTCGAACAATTCCTCGAGCATTTCCATCAGGCTGTCGAGCTTGCCTGACGTGCTGCCACGGCTTGGCAGGGTCGCCTCGTTGACCAGGCGCAAATCGCAGCACACCTGGCGCAGTTTCAGCAGCGCTTCGAGAATGATGATCTGGCTGCGGGCCACGCCTTTGCGGGTGATCTCGTCGCGGACTTTCTTGTCCATGGCCAAACGCATGGTTTCGTACACGTCGCGTTGGGCCTCGTTGAGTTCGACCCAGTGGATGATCTCGGTTTTCGGCGGCAACTCGGTGGCCACCTGTTCCTTGGTGCGGCGCAGCAGGAAAGGTTTGATCCGGCCGTTGAGGTGCTGGAGCCTGACCTCGCTGGTGCGTTTTTCAATCGGCACGCGGTAATCGCGGTTGAAGCTTTTGACGTCGCCCAACCAGCCGGGCAAGAGGAAGTGAAACAGCGACCACAGCTCGCCCAGATGGTTTTCCAGCGGCGTGCCGCTCAGGCACAGGCGTTGCCGGGCATTGAGCTCACGGGCAGCCTGGGCGGCCTTGCTGCTCGGGTTCTTGATGTATTGCGCTTCGTCCAGCACCAGTATGTGCAAGGGCTGCGCCGCCAGGCGTTCGACATCCTTGGGCAGCAGCGCATAGGTGGTCAGGATCAGATCGTAGTCAGCCAGCTTGTCGAAGTGCTTTTTGCGGCTGGCACCGTATAGCGCCAGTACCTTGAGCTGCGGCGTAAAGTGCGCCGCTTCGTCGAGCCAGTTGGGAATCAGGCTGGTCGGCATTACGACCATGCACGGCCGATCGAGGCGGCCGGCGTTTTTCTCGCTCAGAACATGCGCCAGTGTCTGCAGGGTTTTGCCCAGGCCCATGTCGTCCGCGAGAATTCCACCCACTTCCAGTTGTCGCAGCGACTGCATCCAGCTCAAGCCTTCGAGCTGATACGGACGCAGCGTCGCATTCAGGCCGTCCGGGGCGGTGGCCGTGTGGTCCTTGATGTCGCGCAGCCGCTGGGCAAGGGTGCGGATCTGTTCGCCACCCTCCCACAGTAGTGGCATGTCTTCCAGCGGGTTCAGGCGCGTGGCATCGGCCTTGCTCAGGCGCAGCGTGGTGTCGCCGGGCTCCTGCAGGTAGAACTCGCCGAGGGTGGCCAGCACCGGCTTCAAGCGGCCGAAGGGCAGGGCGACTTGCAGCGGGCCGTACTCGGAGTTCGGGCGATTGGGGATGTTGACCAGGATCAGCTCGTCGTCGCGGCGTCGGGCCAGGCGTTCCGGGTTGAGGATTTCGGTGTGGGAGCGCATCAGGTTGAGCAGGATCGGCAACAGGCTCAGGCGTTCGCCGTTGACGATGATCCCCAGTTCCAGATCGAACCAGTCGCGCTCCGGTGCCTGTTCGACCGTGGCGTACCAGTCGTCTACCGCCGTCAGGTCGAAACCGAAGTCCTCGTCGATCTGCAATTCCCAGCCCTGGGTGCGCAACTTCGGCAATTCATTGAGGGTAAAGGTCAGCCAGGCGCTGTCATTGACCATCTCGAACAGCTCGCCGGCACTTTCCGGCAAGGCCTTGCTTTGCCGGGTGGCGACTTTGAAACCGAGGATTCGCAGCTGTTCCCGGTAGGACTGTTCCACTTCCGGGTGGCGTTTTATCCGCAGCGTCTGGGTTTCCTGACGAATCAGGATGTCGGAGTTTCTCTGCCCGGACACGTACTCATCCAGGTAGCTGAAAGACAGCGCCGCCCGATGCTGAATGTACCGCTGCATTCGGCCGTTGCGCGGTTCGAACGCGCTGAACTCGATGCTGGCCAGCCACAGGCGCGGGACGGGCTGCACATTGTCCACCAGCACTTGCGGCGGGGCTTTCGGGCTGCGGTTTTCCAGGACTGCCTGGAGTTTTTCCAGAAGTTCGGCGTCTTTGGCGGCAGCGGGGTAGTCGAGGGTTTCCTGCACTTGCAGGAGCACCGCTGCGCAATGTTTGCAGTTGATGTGGACCGGGCAGGAGCAGGTGGCGTCGACCATCAGCAGCGTGCCCTTGGCTGACTCGCGCAGGCGAATGGTCTGACGGTAAACGTTACTGCCAGAGCCTTCGCAGGCGGCAATGATCGTGGCGTCGCCGGCCTCGACGATCCTGACACGATTCTCCAGCGCGTAACGGCGACCACGCTCCAGGCTCTGTTCCTTGAATCGGCTGACCCAGGATGGTGCCAGGGGTTTGCTCAGGGTCGCGGACATAGGGAATCAGTCCGGAATTTCTTCGGGAGCTGCTCGGGGTGCGGGAGCGGTCAGCGAGGTGATCTTGATCAGCAGGCCGAGGTGGCCGTTGTCGAGGAAGTTCAACTGGCCGTTTTTGGTGTGGCTTTCCTGTTTCAGGCGCTCGCTGGCGGTCACCATGCCATTGGCATCGATCTGATTGACCCAGAAATCGGCGTCGACGTCGGTAAAGCGTCCCAGCGTCATGTTCAGCGTGCCCTCGATCGGGAACTGACCATATTGTTCCTTGCCGTCGCTGATCGCCACTTTGCTGGCGTTTTCGCCGAGAGTCTGTTGCCAGGCCTTGTGCAGCAACACCGTGTAGTCGGCGCTGCTGGTGAGTTTATCCACCTCGCCATTCAGGCTTGGTGTACGCAGGCTGTCGGGGCTGACGGGTTGGGCGCCAGCGGCCCAGTCTTCCGGTGCGGCGCGGCTGACAATCGCCGGCACGGCGTTTTGACGGACCAGAATCATTTCGACCTGATACAGGTCATCGGCAAATGCCGTGGGTGCAACCAGTGCTGGCATCAACAGGGTCAGCAAGGTCAGTGAGCGAAACAGGCGCATGCGGCGTCCTTCAAGCAGTTTTCGGAACGAGGCGCTCGAACAGCGCCTCTACAGTATTAAAGCGCTCTTCCGGGCGCTCCATCGGAACCATGAACTTGAACATCGTGGCGCCTTCGAATTTGTAGCGTTTTGGCTGGCTCTGGATCAGTTTGATCAGGGTCAGCGGGTCGACCGGCGTCTGTGCGGCGAACTCGACGCGACCGCCTTGGGGGCCGCCATCGACTTTCTTGATGCCCAGTTGCTCGGCCTGCAATTTCAATGCAGTGATGCGGATCAGGTTCTTGGTCGGTTCCGGCAACAGGCCGAAACGGTCAATCATCTCCACCTGCAAATCCTTGAGGCCGTCCTCATCGGTGGCCGAGGCGATGCGCTTGTAGAGAATCAGGCGGGCGTGAACGTCCGGCAGGTAGTCCTCGGGAATCAACGCCGGAACCCGCAGGTTGACTTCCGGACCACCGCCGAGCGGTTGATCGAGGTTCGGCTGCTCGCCCTTGCGGATCGACTTCACTGCGCGCTCGAGCATTTCCATGTACAGCGTGAAGCCGACAGCCTGGATCTGCCCGCTCTGGCCGTCGCCGAGCAGTTCGCCGGCGCCACGGATTTCCAGGTCGTTGGTGGCGAGCACGAAGCCCGCGCCGAGGTCCTGGGTGTTGGCAATCGCTTCCAGGCGCTTTTCCGCGTCCGGGGTGATTTGCTGGCGTGGCGGCGTCAGCAGGTAGGCGTAGGCCTGGTGGTGGCTGCGTCCGACCCGGCCGCGCAACTGGTGCAACTGTGCCAGGCCGAACTTGTCGGCACGCTCGATGATGATGGTGTTGGCGCTCGGCACGTCGATGCCGGTCTCGATGATGGTCGAGGCGATCAGCACGTTGAAGCGCTTGTGGTAGAAGTCGCTCATCACCTGTTCGAGATCGCGTTCGCGCATCTGCCCATGACCGATAGCGATCCGTGCTTCCGGTACCAGTTCGGCGAGGTCGGCGGCGCATTTCTCGATGGTCTTCACGTCGTTGTGCAGGTAGTAGACCTGGCCGCCACGCAGCAACTCACGCAGCAAGGCCTCTTTGACCGTGCTCTTGTTCTGCTCCATGACGAAGGTGCGTACCGACAGACGACGAGCCGGCGGCGTGGCGATGATCGACAGATCGCGCATGCCCGACACCGCCATGTTGAGCGTGCGCGGAATCGGCGTAGCGGTCAGGGTCAGGATGTCGACTTCACTGCGCAGCGCCTTGAGCTGTTCTTTCTGGCGTACGCCGAAACGGTGTTCTTCGTCGATAATCACCAGGCCGAGGTTTTTGATCTTCACGTCGTCCTGCAGCAACTTGTGCGTGCCGATGACGATGTCGATCTTGCCTTCGGCCAGGTCCGCGACCGCCGCATTCACTTCCTTGGCCGACTTGAAGCGGCTCATCACTTCCACAGTCACCGGCCAGTCGGCGAAGCGGTCGCGGAAGCTGTTGTAATGCTGCTGGGCGAGCAGGGTGGTCGGCACCAGGATCGCCACCTGGCGACCGCCATGCACGGCAATGAACGCGGCGCGCATCGCCACTTCGGTCTTGCCGAAGCCGACGTCGCCGCACACCAGGCGATCCATTGGCTTGGGCGCGAGCATGTCTTCGCGCACCGCTTCGATGGTGGTTTGCTGGTCCGGGGTTTCTTCGAACGGGAAGCCTGCGCTGAAGGTGGCGTAGTCGGCTTTCGGATCGGCGAAAGCGTAGCCTTCGCGGGCGGCGCGGCGGGCATAGATGTCGAGCAACTCGGCGGCCACGTCACGCACCTGTTCGGCGGCTTTGCGCTTGGCTTTCTGCCAGGTCTCGGAACCGAGGCGGTGCAGCGGGGCCAGGGCGTCGTCGCTGCCGGTGTAGCGGGCGATCAGGTGCAGGTTGGCCACCGGCACGTAAAGCTTGGCGCCTTCGGCGTACTCCAGGGCGAGGAATTCAGCGGTCTGGCTATCGATTTCCAGGGTTGCCAGGCCCAGGTAGCGACCGACACCGTGGTCGATGTGCACCACCGGCGCACCTTCACGCAGCTCGGTGAGGTTCTTGATCACGGCATCGTTGTTGGCATCGGCGCGCTTTTCGCGGCGACGGCGCTGCATCACGCGCTGGCCGAACAGCGGGCTTTCCGCGACGAGGGCCAGGGCCGGGTCGTCGAGCAGCAAGCCTTCGTCGAGCGGGGCGATGGTGATCGCCAGGCGATCCTTGCCGGCGACAAAGTCTGGCCAGCTGTCGACGGTTTTCGGTCGCAGCTTCAGACGTTCCAGCAGCTCCAGCAACACTTCGCGGCGGCCTGCGGATTCGGCGGTAAACAGCACGCGACCGGGGAACTGGTCGAGGAATTCGGCCAGCGCTGCCATTGGCTGGGTGGCCTTGGCTTCGATGGCCAGGTTCGGCAGCTCGCGAGCGGGGAAGCGCTCGCGACCGCTACCGCTTTCCACGTCCTGTTGACTGGCCACCACGCGCGGCCAGTTCTTCAGGCGCGCGAAGCAGTCTTCCACCGGCAGGAACAGTTCGGCGGGTGGTAATAAAGGACGGGACGGGTCGACGCGGCGTTCTTCATAACGATTGCGCACGTCGTTCCAGAAGTTTTCCGCGGCCTGTTCGATACCGGGCAGCGAGAACACTTGCGTGTCCTGGGGCAAGTAATCGAACAGGGTCGAGGTTTCTTCGAAGAACAGCGGCAGGTAGTACTCGATACCGGCCGGGGTAATCCCGCTGCTCAGGTCCTGAAAGATCGGGCAGCGGCGGAAGTCGACGTCAAAACGCTCGCGAAACCGCGCCTTGAAGCGGGTGACCGCTTCTTTCTGTAGCGGAAACTCCTTGGCCGGCAACAGCTTGACCGAGTCGACCTTGTCGATGGAGCGCTGGTTCTCCGGGTCGAAGGTGCGCAGGGTTTCGATTTCGTCGTCGAACAGATCGATGCGATACGGCAGCTTGCTGCCCATCGGGAACAGATCGATCAGCGAACCGCGAACGGTGAACTCGCCATGCTCGTACACGGTATCGACGTAGCGATAGCCGGTGGCCTCGAGGCGGGTGCGCATTTGCTCGACGTCGAGTTTCTGGCCGATATCCAGTACCAGGCTGCTGCCGAGCAGGAACTTGGTCGGCGCGAGGCGATGCAGGGCGGTCGTGATCGGCACCACCAGCACGCCATGGCTCAGCTCCGGCAGCCGGTACAGGCTGGCGATGCGCTGGGAAATGATGTCCTGGTGCGGCGAGAACAGGTCGTAGGGCAGGGTTTCCCAGTCGGGAAAGTGCAATACGGGCAAATCCGGGGCGAAGAAACCCAGCTCCTGTTCCAGCCGTTCGGCACTTTGGCTGTCGGCGGTCAGCAGCAGGGTAAAGCGCTTGGCAGCGCTGGCGGCCTCGGCAATGGCCAGGCTCAGGGCGGCACCGGGCAGGTTGCCCCAGTGCTGTTTACCTGCCGCGGCAGGGAGAAGCGGTAGACGCAGAACGGGCACGGAAGGTTGAGCTCCAAGCGTTGCGACAAAGTCGGTAATTGTAGCGGTCTACGATGCCGCCTGTCAGTTGCTGACTGCGTCTAAAGCACGGGTTTGGTGAAATGTAGTGGTAAAGACAAAATTCGGCGGTTTTTTGCCAGAAATTACTGAATATGTAGTGGCAAAAACAACGAGTGTTACGGAGGGTTACGGATAACGAGGCGTGACCTCCAAAAAATTGACTGCGCTGCAAGCCCCGGTTTTATTGGGCTGGCGCGATGCGTAAGTTTTTTGAACGACGATTTGTTACGTAAAGCACGACGGGCGCGCATTGCTACGGCGGTCACTCGGCGGCATAATGTAGCCCCTTTTTTCTGCCCCTACATGTGGAAGGTTCCCGTGACTCAGAAGCCCGACCAGTGTCTTGGTGAATGGATCGACCGTGAAGCACTCGCAGAAGCGATGATTCCGCTTATCGGTCAGCTCTACCGCAATAACAACGTGGTGAGCTCGATCTATGGCCGCAGCCTGATCAATCGTTCAGTCATTGCGATTCTCAAAGCTCACCGCTTTGCTCGTCACCGTCAGTCCGACGAAAGCGAGCTGTCCGTCCACGAAACATTCCCGCTGATCAAGGCGATGAGCGAGCTCAAGCTCGGCGCCGCTTCGGTGGACCTGGGCAAGCTGGCGGCCAAATTCAAGGCCGAAGGCAATGGCCGTACTGCCGAGCAGTTCGTCCGTGAAGAACTGGCTGACGTGGTTGGCCAGCAAAACGTATCCGCCCGCAAAGGCACCGACGTTGTCCTCTACGGCTTCGGTCGTATCGGCCGTCTGCTGGCGCGCATCCTGATCGAGAAAACCGGTGGTGGCGACGGCCTGCGCCTGCGCGCCATCGTTGTCCGCAAGGGCGCCGAGAACGACCTGGTCAAGCGTGCCAGCCTGCTGCGCCGCGACTCGGTCCATGGCCCGTTCGATGGCACCATCACCATCGATGAAGCCAACAACACCATCACCGCCAACGGCAACCTGATCCAGGTGATCTACGCCAAGAGCCCGGCCGAAGTCGACTACACCCAGTACGGCATCGAAAACGCTCTGATCGTCGACAACACCGGTGTATGGCGTGACGCTGACGGTCTGGGCCAGCACCTGGCCTGCCCGGGCGCTGCCCGCGTGATCCTCACCGCACCTGGCAAGGGCGCGCTGAAGAACATCGTGCACGGCATCAACCATGGCGATATCAGCCCTGACGACAAGATCATCTCGGCGGCTTCCTGCACCACCAACGCCATCGTGCCGGTGCTCAAGGCAGTCAACGACAAGTACGGCATCATCAACGGCCACGTCGAAACCGTTCACTCGTTCACCAACGACCAGAACCTGATCGACAACTTCCACAAGGGCAGCCGTCGTGGCCGCGCCGCGCCGCTGAACATGGTTATCACCGAGACCGGTGCCGCCACCGCAGCCGCCAAGGCGCTGCCAGTGCTCAAGGGCAAGCTGACCGGCAACGCGATTCGCGTTCCTACGCCGAACGTGTCGATGGCCATCCTGAACCTGAACCTGGAAAAGGCCACCACTCGCGAAGAGATCAACGAGTACCTGCGCCAGATGGCCATGCACTCGGATCTGCACAAGCAGATCGACTACGTGAGCTCCCAGGAAGTGGTTTCCACCGACTTCGTTGGCTCGCGCCACGCAGGCGTAGTGGACGCGGAAGCGACCATCACCCAGGATAACCGCGTTGTTCTGTACGTTTGGTACGACAACGAGTTCGGTTACAGCTGCCAGGTGGTTCGCGTGATGGAAGACATGGCCGGTGTAAACCCGCCAGCCTTCCCGCGCTAAGCCTTTAGCGGCACATGAAGCGCCCCGACTTTGGTCGGGGCGTTTTTGTTTGGGCGCTCCGCAATAAATACGCTTTAGAAACAATCCTGTAGGAAAAGGATCGTTTCTTTTGGCGAAATTTCTGAATCATTCTTTTGACCCTGCCGTGAGAGTCGCGCCGCTGTTAGCGTCCGCCGCATTATTTCTGAACACCCTACCAAGGATAAGGATTTTGAAATGAATGCACCCTTGCAACCTTTGTATACCAACGATGTTTCCCCAGAGTATCTGCGCAGTCTGGACAATCCACACTTCACTGAGCAGCAAATTGCGCAATTCCATGAGCACGCCCAAGTGGTTGTGCGTCAACAGCAGGCTTACATCGACACTCATCCTGCTATCGCCATCTTCCGGTGCGCAACCGAGGGCAGCCAGACCCGTAACGGCGGGGTGATCCAGCAAGGGACAGGGCCGCTGGAGTTCAAGTTGGAAAATGGACGGTCGGTGCGCGTAGCGCGAACAGGTGACTACGTCCTGTATGCCGATGGCGGTACGGCGCAAATCATCACCGGCGCAGGGCAAGACAACAATGATGTGGCGCTGGTCGGCAGCGTGCTCAGCAATGGCGATGAGATCATCAATACGCCGCAAGGCGGCTACGTGTTTATTGCGCGCGAAGGTGTATCGATGGTCGAAGATTTTTTGCCATCAGTCGCGGACTGAGTGACGAGGTCTGGCGCTGCCCAAGGCTGTCTCAGTGCTGCGTTGCTTAAATGCTAACGCAGCTGACGGTCGTAACCCATGGCCGTAAACCTTCTGGGGACGGCCGGATGTAATGAAGAAGAAATTCAATGAAAGAAGGACATTTCATCGGTCTGAATGACCGAACCACCTGTGGTGGCAAAGTTCTGGATGGTGACACCCGGATCATGATGTATGGCGTTGCCCACGCCTGCGATGGTGATCGGGTCACCTGTGGAAAAGACGGGAAGACGTATCGGATCGTCGGTGGCATTTCGTACATGATCAGTCATGGAAAACCCATGGCTGGTACGCTGGACAGTTACAGCAATTGCCCCTGTAAAGCTCGACTGATCCCCTCCGTAATGACGGCCACGTATCAAAGCAACGCAAGCCCTGCACAGCCGGCCACCAGGGCTGCGGGCTCATCGGCGGCTCCGGCTGAAAACAGCTTTACGGCCAAGCCTCAGGTGGTTGATCTGAAGCTGGCAGATAAAATCTCTGCACCACCCGGCGACCTTGGTGGAAGCGAAGCCTGTAACCATCCAGACCAGATGGAAGAGCTTGCCAGCTACATCGCAGGTGAGATGAACAGGAACATCAAGCATCCGTCCGTGTTGAAAATGAAAGAGCTGATGAGCTACGACAGCAGCGCGCAAGCCAGGAAATTTCGGGCGTTACCCTGGTACGCCAGGCTGGCTGGACCACCAAATTTCAACGGAATTGCATGGACGAAGAAGCTTGAGGCGATGGCGATCTGGACTAAACAAGTGGGTCAAAACATGGAGTGGGATCACAAGCCGAAGCTTCGGGAGCTGTTTCCCGGGGTACGACACAAGCAAGGGAAGTATCTCTACTACTACGACATTTGGTCGAACATCCACTACGGTTATGTCGGAATCATAGGTGGACTTTCAGAAAGCTTACTGCTAGACGGAGCAGGGGCCGAGCAAATCGCCTCAGATACCCTGCGCAAAGCCGAAGAGTTACGAACAACGCCCAAAGAGGATAGAGAGCTCCTTGGCCCTCGTCCTACAGCTAGCCCTTGGACTGAATTGCGATCATGGGATGATGTAGCTGATAGAGTGTCGATAAGCATCGGTATAAAGCTCGCCAATCAGCACCCTGAAGGCGGGATAACAGCGCAGATGATCATGAATAAGGTGTTGGCAGTTCCACCAGAGAACTGGGGAGATGGAGTCCGTGTCCACGTCTGTAAATAACCCCCGATCTCGTTACTTACGGTGGCTATGGATTCCGTTTTTACCACTGCTGCTGCCACTGCTGGTACTGCAGTTGATGGCCCTCTGGAATGTTTATGTTCTACCCAGTGCAACCGTCAATTATTCCAAGGATGCCGAGCGCGGATTGCGGTACACCTGGAACGTTCAAGACCGGATATACAGGGGGCGGATGTCCCCAGGAGGTGCCACCAGCGACCACGGATATCTATTTCCGGATACCGAATTTTTCATGGAGTTTTCTTGGGCAGCCGAGAACGGGCGTTGGCACTGCATCAGCATCACACCGAAGTGGCCCAACATGCATATTTTTCTCGACGCCGACGGCAACATTGATATGCGCAAAGGGAGTGGTGCAGATGTGGATAGGCTGAAAGAGTGTCAATGGGATTTGGTGAAGCCCTAACATGCGTCAAGATTAAAAGTCGGTATTGGTTTGATTAACGAAATGCTAGCGATTTACTCCGGGTTGGGGGGGGGCACAAATGCAAGTAAATGGTGCTGCTTTTGTTTAAGGGTAGACCGCTAGCAATATTGCTTCTGATGTATTTTGTCTGGTATGTCTCCGTGCCGAGGGTGAAAGTCTATTTCTCAGAGGCGGGGGTCGGGAAGTTGAGTTTTGTTCTAAATACTCAGCACGATATATTTCGAGGGCGAATCTCCCCTGGCCAATCTACAGGAGGTCCTGGCCATATTTTTAAAGATGATAATTTCTTTATGCAGTTCGACTGGACTGTCTCAGGGAAAAGTCATTGCGTAAGGATAAGTCCTAAGTGGCCAACGACCCGTATATATATTGGAGCAGATGGAGCTCTCGATAGCGGTCACACTAGTGCAACCGATTCAGATCGATTAACGGAATGCCCTCGGCAATGAGTACAACATCAAAAAAATAAAATGCTCCGACACTCATTCTACGGCCGGCCCTTGGACTGAATTGTGAACATTGGATGATAAAGTGTCGATAAACATCGGTATAAAGCTCGCCAGTCAGCACCCTGAAGGTGGGATGACGGCGTAGATGATCATGAATAAAGTGCTGGCAGTTCCATAAGAGAACTGGGGGGATGGAGTCCGTGTCCACGTCTGTAAATAAACCAAGAACACGTTACATTAAGTGGCTATGGATTCCGTTGCTACCGCTATTACTGCCCCTGCTGGTGCTTTTGCTGATTGTCCTCTGGCAAATTATTGTGTTGCCTACCGCAATCGTCCATTACTCCAAGAACGGCGTTGACGAACTGCGGTTCATCTGGAATGTGCAACACCGGATTTACAAAGGAGGCCTCCCTCCAGGCGGCAGCACACGAGATCATGGGTTCTTGTTTCCAGATGAGAAGTTTTTCATGGAGGTCTCTTGGTGGAACGATAAAGATCTCCGACACTGCGTAAATATCACCCCGACATGGTCCAATACGCACATCTACCTCGATGCCAATGGCGATATTGATCGCAGCGAAGGCAGCGGCACGGATTCGCATCGACTAAAACAATGCATCACTGATACAGCGAGCCCATGAAGAGCCAAGGGATCAAAGCGATATGCAGTGCGATTCTGGGAGATGGAGCTCGTGTCCATTCCAGTAAAAAACCTAGGTCGCGTTACATTCGGTGGCTATGGATTCCGTTGTTACCGCTACTGCTTCCGTTACTCGCGCTACTGCCGATAGTGCTATGGAATATTTTTGTACTACCTACTGCCACCGTCCATTACTCCACGGATGCTGTACAAGAACTGCGATACATATGGAGCGTCCAGGACCGGATATATAAGGGACGAATGCCTCCGGGAGGCGCCGTTATCGATCATGGATTTCTATTTCCGGATGCTGAGTTCTTCATGGAGTTTTCTTGGGGGAGTGAGAAAGGCCGTTTGCACTGCATCAGCATTAAACCTAAGTGGCCAAATACGCATATATTCCTCGACTCCGGCGGCAATATTGATATGCGGGAGGGGAGCGGTACTGACGTAGATCGGTTGAAGGAGTGCCAGTGGGACTTGGCGAAACCTTGATATGTGCCATAGTTGACAATCAGTATCGGTGTGAGGTGGGCCAAGTAATACCCACAGAGCGGGATGTCCATAGATGATCGTGAATAAGGTGTCGGCAATTACTTCATAAAGCTGAGGGGATGGAAATCGTGTCCACACCTGTACGTAAAACAGGTCCAAGGTATAGAAGGTGGTTATGGATTCCATTTTTGTATCTGGCCATTAGCTACTGGGATATTGCACTTCCGACCGTAACCATTCACTACTCCGAAAATGGAAGGGAAGAACTCAGGTATATCTGGAATGTCCAGCACCAGATATACAAGGGCGGGATGCAACCCGGCGGAGGTACGGTTGATAACGGTTTTCTGTTTCCTGATGACGATTTTTTTATGGAAATATCCTGGTGGAGCAAAAATGTTCGAGCCCACTGCGTCAACATTACTCCGAGGTGGCCGAATACGAACATCTACCTTGATGCCAACGGCGATATTGATCTCAGCGAAGGCAGCGGTACGGATTCGGATCGACTAAAACAATGCGTCACCGATACCGCGACTCCATGAAAAGACCAACATTTGCAGCCAATACTGTTCAGTTAAGAATTTTGTAGGAGCGAGTTTGCTCCGGGCGGCGTTCCGACGATGGAGCCAAGAGCGCTGCGTTTAACTAGTAAACACGCGTTATCGTTGACGACCATCGCGAGCAAGCTCGCTCCTACAAAGAATCACTTCGCTTAACTGAGCAGCGTTGAACATATGCAGCCGTCTTTGCCGGTAAGCCGGTTCAGGGGTGGTGCATAATGGTCGGCCTTGGGGCCATGTCGGGGCGGGCTGTAAAAGATGGATGTATTGAGCTGGCGCCTGGGCGGTCTGGTCGTTTTGATTGGCCTGTTGTCTGGCTGCGGCCATGGCGATTCGATGGAGTCTTTCAGCGGCCCCACCATGGGCAGCACGTATTCGATCAAGTACGTCCGTCACGCCGGTCTTCCCGCGCTGGCAGACGTGCGCGCCGAAGTCGAAAAAATTCTCGCTGAAGTCGATCGGCAAATGTCCACGTACCGCAGCGACTCGGACATCGAGCGCTTCAATGCATTGCCGGCCAACCGCTGTCAGGCAATGCCGGCGTCGATCCTCGAATTGGTCCGCGTGGGCGAGCAACTGTCAGTGCAAAGCGACGGTTCCTACGATCTGACGGTGGAGCCGTTGCTGAACCTCTGGGGGTTCGGACCGCAGGCCCGAGAAGAGAAAGTCCCGACCGCCGAAGCGCTCGCCGATGTCCGCCAGCGCGTCGGCCACCAACACTTGCGCATCGATGGCGACCGGTTGTGCAAGGACGCCGCCGTCGAGGTCGACTTCAACAGCATCGCCGCCGGTTATGCGGTGGATACGATCGCTGCAAAACTCGAGGCGATGGGCATACACGACTACCTCGCCGAGGCCACGGGTGAGCTCAAGGCGGCCGGCAAGAAGGCCGACGGTTCGCCATGGCGCATCGCCCTGGAAGAGCCGCGGGATGACCGGCAAGTGGCCGAGCGCGTCATTGTTGTCGACGGTTATGGCCTGTCCACTTCCGGCGACTATCGTAATTATTTCGAGCAGAACGGCCAGCGTTTTTCCCACACCTTCGATGCGCGCACCGGTGCGCCGGTCTCACACCGTCTGGCATCGGTCACGGTGATTCATCCTTCAGCGTTGATGGCCGATGGCTTATCGACGCTGTTGCTGATTCTCGGCCCGGAGCGCGGTTGGGACTACGCAGAAAAGCACGATATCGGCGCATTTTTTGTGATTCGTGCCGATACAGGTTTCGTCACACGCAGCAGTCACGCTTTTGAACGCCTCAGTGGCGAAAAAACCGAATGATTTCGGCGATTTGAGCATTGAAAACTGGCGTTGTAGCGCAGGCAAAAGTAGCCTACGACGCGACCAAGGGTTAATGTGCGCGGCGTTGACGCTTCTATAGACTGTGTCCGGGTTCTGCACTGGCCCCAAATTGTTCCTTCATGCCACGCATTGGCGTGATTTAGCCGCAGGTGCCGAGGGTGCCGCGGCCTGTTCTGAGGAGTACGCATGGCTGTCTACAACTACGACGTGGTGGTGTTGGGTTCCGGCCCGGCGGGAGAAGGCGCGGCAATGAACGCCGCCAAGGCAGGGCGCAAGGTGGCGATGGTCGATAGCCGTCGCCAGGTCGGCGGCAACTGCACTCACTTGGGCACCATCCCGTCCAAGGCACTGCGTCACTCGGTGCGGCAGATCATGCAATTCAACACCAACCCGATGTTCCGGGCCATTGGTGAGCCGCGCTGGTTCTCGTTCCCGGACGTGTTGAAAAGCGCCGAGAAAGTCATCTCCAAACAAGTCGCTTCGCGTACCGGCTACTACGCCCGTAACCGCGTCGACGTGTTCTTCGGCACCGGCAGCTTCGCCGACGAGCAAACCATCGAAGTGGTCTGCGCCAACGGCGTGGTCGAAAAACTGGTGGCCAAGCACATCATCATCGCCACCGGTTCGCGCCCTTATCGCCCGGCGGACATCGATTTCCACCACCCGCGTATCTACGATAGCGACACCATCCTCAGCCTCGGCCACACCCCGCGCAAACTCATCGTTTATGGCGCCGGCGTGATCGGTTGCGAATACGCCTCGATCTTCAGCGGTCTGGGTGTGCTGGTGGAGCTGGTGGACAACCGTGGTCAGTTGCTGAGCTTCCTCGACTCGGAAATTTCCCAGGCCCTGAGTTATCACTTCAGCAACAACAACATCACGGTTCGCCATAACGAAGACTACGACCGCGTCGAAGGCGTGGACAACGGCGTGATCCTGCACCTCAAGTCCGGCAAGAAGATCAAGGCCGACGCCTTGCTCTGGTGCAATGGTCGTACCGGCAACACCGATCAGCTGGGTCTGGAAAACATCGGCGTGAAGGTCAACAGCCGTGGTCAGATCGAAGTCGACGAGGCGTACCGCACCTGCGTGCCGAACATCTACGGCGCCGGTGACGTGATCGGCTGGCCGAGCCTGGCCAGTGCGGCCCATGACCAGGGTCGTTCGGCCGCTGGCAGCATCGTCGATAACGGTAGCTGGCGTTTCGTGAATGACGTGCCGACCGGCATCTACACCATTCCGGAGATCAGCTCGATCGGCAAGAATGAGCAGGAGCTGACCCAGGCCAAGGTGCCGTACGAAGTCGGCAAGGCGTTCTTCAAGAGCATGGCGCGGGCGCAGATCGCCGGCGAGCCGCAAGGCATGCTGAAGATCCTGTTCCACCGTGAAACCCTGGAAGTCCTGGGCGTTCACTGCTTCGGTTATCAGGCGTCGGAGATCGTGCACATCGGTCAGGCGATCATGAACCAGCCGGGCGAACTGAACACGCTGAAGTATTTCGTCAACACCACGTTCAACTACCCGACCATGGCCGAAGCCTATCGGGTAGCCGCGTACGACGGCCTCAACCGGCTTTTTTGAGCGGCTCCGGCCGGTGGCCTGAGCCGGCCGGGGAGACCGATTTCAGCAATTCTCGAGGGTGGCGGTGGCCAAACCGGGAAAGTCTGTAATCAGGCTGTCAACGCCGAAGTCGGCGAGTCTGCGCATCAGCGCAGGCTCGTTGACGGTCCACACCGACACATGCAGCCCCTGACGCTGCGCCCTTTGCAGGCGTTCCGGCGTGCACAGGGTCCAGTTCAGCGCCAGGATCTCACAGCCATAGCTGGCCGCGACCTTCAGCGGGTCGAGCCAGGCGTACTCGGCCACCAGCCCGCGGGATACGTCCGGCACCAGTTCCAGCGCGGCCTTCAGCACTTCCCGGGAACTCGAGGTGATGGTCACCTTGTCCATCAGCCCATGACGCTGGACCATTTCGCGAATCGCCAGCACGGTGGTCGCGGCACGCATCCTCGATGCGCTTTTGACTTCCAACTGCCAGTGATCGAAGTCGCATTTCTCGAACAGTTCTTCCAGCGTCGGAATCGGGCACGGCTTGATCCAGTCCGGGCCGCCCTTGCGTGCGTCATACGTCACCAGCTCGGCCGCCGTGTGTTCGACGACCTTGCCGCGACGGTCCGTGGTGCGCTTGAGGGTCGGGTCGTGGATGACCATCAACTCGCCGTCCATGGACAGGTGCAGGTCCAGTTCACAGCGACGCACGCCGTGCTTGAGACATTCCTGAAAGCTGGTCAGGGTGTTTTCCGGTGCTTCGCCCTTGGCGCCGCGATGGCCGTAGATGAGGGTCACGGTTCTTCCTTAAATTAATTGCCTGATTCGAGCTGTTCGCGGGCCTGGCGTCGTTCCTGGGCCTGCTTTTGCAAGATGTGGCGGGCCAGCAGTTGGCGCTGGGCGTCGGTCGGGTGTTCGAACTCGGTGCCGACGTCATAGCCATCTCCCTTGCGGTCGCAGTGGGTGACGCGAGCGCGCAGCTGCAGGCCCAGGGCCTGCGGCATCAGCACCAGCTTGACCGACAGGCGTGCGCCGGCGGCGATGGGATGTGGATGCTGAAAGTCGATGCCGCCTTCGGAAATGATCACCGGCCGCGGTTCGCCGATCTGCCCGAGCACTGTCAGAGCGACGACCTGACTCAGCAAATCGATGCGTTTGTTCTGGGATTTGAGGAATGCGGCTGTCGTGCGGTCGCGTTCGCTGATCTGGCGCAACAGGTGTTGCGACTCGAATTCGCTCAGGTGCAGTTCGCTGAGCAAGTTGAAGAGCGGGGAAGCATCCTGCAACACTTCCTGGCCTGCGGCTTCGCGAGCGGACAGGGGCCGAATTTCCAGTGCGATCGTATCCTCGATACGGTAGTATTCGCGGCGATCTTCTTCATCTAATGTCGACATGGCGAACCCATGGTAGCGGCGGTGGTCTGAGTGTAAAGCTGGTTATCGACCCCCGCCACAAGGACGTTCCTTTTCCCTCCGAACAAGCCCCGACATGTTCAGACCTCTCTTCGTATTTATCGGCACGCGTTACACCCGTGCAAAGCGTCGCAATCATTTTGTGTCATTCATTTCCCTGACTTCGATGATCGGGCTCGCCCTTGGCGTGGTCGTGATGATCGTGGTGCTCTCGGTGATGAACGGCTTCGATCATGAGATGCGCACCCGCGTGCTGGGCATGGTGCCCCACGCGACCATCGAGTCCGGCGAGCCGATCAGCGATTGGCAAAGCCTGGCGGCCAAGGTCAAGCAGAACCCGCAGGTGACGGCCGTGGCGCCGTTTACGCAAATGCAAGGCTTGCTGACCAATAACGGCAAGGTCTCGAAAGTACTGCTCAATGCCATCGACCCGGCGCAAGAGCGCCAGGTGTCGATCATCGATCACTTCATGACCCAGGGAAAACTCGACGATCTGGTGCCGGGCGAGTTTGGCATCGTCATCGGCGACAAGGCCGCGGCCAAGCTCGGTGCCGCGATCGGCGACAAGCTGACCTTCGTCGCACCGGAGGTCACCGTGACCCCGGCCGGGATGTTCCCGCGCATGAAGCGCTTTACCGTGGTCGGCATCTTCCATGTCGGCGCCGGCGAGCTCGATGGCTACCTGGGCGTCACCAACCTGCAGGATCTGGCTCGGCTGCACCGCTGGAAACCGGATCAGGTCCAGGGCCTGCGCCTGAAGTTCGACGACCTGTTCCAGGCACCGCGCACCGCGTGGAGCATCGCCCGCGATCTCGGTGAAGACCGCTACTACGCCCGCGACTGGACCCGCACCCACGGCAACCTGTACCAGGCGATCCGCATGGAAAAAGCCATGATCGGCCTGTTGCTGCTGCTGATTGTCGCGGTCGCGGCGTTCAACATCATTTCCACGCTGGTGATGGTGGTGAACGACAAGAAGGGCGACATCGCGATCCTGCGCACCTTGGGCGCCACGCCGGGCACGATCATGCGCACGTTCATGGTGCAAGGTACGGTGATTGGCGTGGTCGGTACCGTGATCGGCGCCGTGGTCGGGATCTTCGCGGCGCTGAATGTCAGTGCCGCGATTGCGGTGCTCGAAGGCCTGATCGGCCACAAGTTCCTCAACGCCGACGTGTACTTCATCGATTACCTGCCATCGCAAGTGCAGAGCCAGGACGTGGTGATGGTCTGCTCTGCGGCGTTGGTCCTGAGTTTCCTCGCCACCCTGTATCCAGCCTGGCGTGCCGCGCGCACCCAGCCTGCGGAGGCGCTACGTTATGAGTGAGTCGGGCATGAGTGATAAAGCAATCTTGAGCTGCCGCAGCCTGGGCAAGTCCTACGAGGAAGGTCCGGAGTCGGTGGAAGTGTTGGCCGACCTGCAACTGGAGTTGCACCCGGGCGAGCGCGTGGCGATCGTCGGCAAGTCGGGCTCGGGCAAAAGTACCTTGCTCAATCTGCTGGGCGGCCTCGATACGCCGACCAAGGGCAGCGTCTGGCTCGACGGCGAGGAACTGTCGGCGTTGAGCGAGAAGAAACGCGGCCTGCTGCGTAATCGTGCCCTCGGCTTCGTGTACCAGTTCCACCACCTGCTGCCGGAATTCACCGCGCTGGAAAACGTCTGCATGCCGCTGCTGATCGGCAAGACCGCGATCCCCGAAGCGCGCCAGCGTGCCACGGCGTTGCTGGAGCGGGTAGGGCTGGGCCATCGCCTGGAGCACAAGCCGGCCGAATTGTCCGGTGGTGAGCGTCAGCGCGTGGCCATCGCCCGCGCCCTGGTGAACACACCGGGCCTGGTGATGCTCGACGAGCCAACCGGCAACCTCGACTCCCACACCGCCCAGGGCATTCAGGACTTGATGCTGGAACTCAGCACCTCGATGCGCACGGCGTTCCTGGTGGTGACCCACGACATGAACCTGGCCCGCCAGATGGACCGCGTCCTGCACCTGCAGGAAGGCTGTCTCACTCCCATCTGATTGGCTGAAACCCGATGTCTGGAAAGGCGTCGGGTCTATTATTTCCATACGGTGCCCCAGCGAATGTTCAGACCGTTATCGATCTTTATCGGCACGCGCTATACCCGCGCCAAGCGCCGCAATCGCTTTGTTTCCTTCATCTCGATGACGTCGATGATCGGCCTCGCCCTCGGCGTTCTGGCGATGATCGTGGTGTTGTCGGTGATGAACGGCTTCCAGCGCGAAATGAGCTCGCGCATCCTCGGCATGGTGCCGCACGCCAACATCGTCGGCGTCAATCCGATTGATGACTGGAAACCCGTGGCAGCGGCGGCGATGAAAAACCCGGAAGTGACGGCGGCAGTGCCGTTCACCGAGATGGAGGGCATGCTGTCCTACAAGGGCACGATGCAGCCAATCCAGGTCAGCGGTGTCGACCCGGCGCTGGAAGGCCAGGTATCGATCGTCGCCAAGCACATTGTCCAGGGCAGTCTCGAAGCCCTGAAGCCGGGCGAATTCGGCGTGGTGATCGGCGAGATCACGGCGCGCCGCTTCCGCTTGAACGTTGGCGACAAGATCACCCTGATCGTGCCGGAAGTCAGCAATGCGCCGGGCGGCATTACCCCGCGCATGCAGCGGCTGAATGTGGTCGGCGTGTTCAAGGTCGGTGCGGAGCTGGACGGCACCATGGCGCTGATCCACATGGCCGATGCCGCGCAGATGCAGCACTGGGAGCCGAATCAGGTGCAGAGCGTGCGCCTGGCGGTGAAGGACCTGTATGCCGCGCCGCAAGTGTCGAGCGACATCGCCACGGGGCTGGGCGCCGCCTACAAGGCAGACGACTGGACCCACACCCAGGGCAGCCTGTTCAGCGCAATGAAAATGGAAAAAACCATGATCGGCCTGCTGTTGCTGATGATCGTCGCGGTGGCGGCGTTCAACATCATCGCGACCCTGATCATGGTGGTGAACGACAAGGGTGCGGACATCGCGATCCTGCGCACCATCGGCGCCACGCCACGGCAGATCATGGCGATCTTCATGGTGCAGGGCACGGTGATCGGTATCGTCGGCACCCTGATTGGCGGTGTGTTGGGCGTGATTGCCGCGCTGAACGTCAGCCAGATCGTGGGCTGGATCGAGCGGGTCAGCGGGCAGCATATCTTCAGTTCCGACGTGTATTTCGTCAGCAACCTGCCGTCCGAGCTGCAAGGCGCGGATGTGGCGCTGATCTGCACGGCGGGCTTCGTCATGAGCTTCCTGGCCACGGTTTACCCGGCGTGGCGGGCAGCGAAGATCGAGCCGGCTCACGCTTTGCGCTATTCGTAAGACCTGACACCGCCAGCTCTTCGTAGGAGCTGGCTTGCCAGCGAAGAGGCCGGTCCTGCCAGCCTCAATCCCCCCTTGGCAACTCGATCACAAACCGCGTCCACCCATTCTCCGATTCACAACGAATCTGCCCGCCATGGGCGCGGATGATCGACTGGGTGATCGCTAATCCCAATCCCGCATGTTCACTGCTGCCTTCGCGGCGTGCCGGGTCTGCACGGTAGAAACGGTCAAACAGCTTCGGCAGTAACTGTGCGTCTATCCCGCTCCCGGTGTTTTCGACGCTCAATCTCAGGCCATTCGCTTGCTCGACGATATTTACCCGAACCTCGCCGTCGGCGGGGGTAAAACGTAGCGCGTTATCCAGCAAGTTGGACAATGCTCGCCTCAACATACTGCGGTCGCCTTCCAGACTCCCATGACCTTCCCGTGCGAGCGTCACCCGCGCGTCTTCCGCCAGTGGCGCAAAAAACTCCAGCAGCAGGTCTGCTTCTTCGGCCAGTTCCAGCGCTTCGCGCTTGGGCATCAACAACCCATGGTCAGCCTTGGCCAGATAGAGCATGTCATTGACCAGTTGCGCCATCCATTGCAATTCTTCGAGGTTGCTGTGCAGGGCCTCGCGATAGTCCTCGAGGGGGCGAGGGCGGGTGAGGGTGACCTGGGTGTGGGTCAGCAGGTTCGACAATGGCGTGCGCAGTTCATGGGCAATGTCGGCGGAGAACGCGGACAGGCGCTGAAACGAGTCGTCGAGGCGTCCGAGCATGGCGTTGAAGTTGTGGGCCATTTCCGCCAGTTCCGGCGGCATGTTTTCTTCAGGCAACCGCGCGTTCAGCGATTGCGCGGAAACACCGCTGGCCACCGCACTGATCCGCCGCAACGGGCGCAAACCGCTGCGTGCCGCCCAGGCGCCAAGCAGGGCGGTAGCCAGGGCCGACAGGCCGACGGTCAGCCAGATCAAATGCTGCATGCGTTGCAGGAAGTGCTGGTGGTGGGTGATGTCCAGCAGCAAGGTCAGTTGCGGTGACTCGGGTTTGTCCGCGAAAAGCGGTGCATTCAGGACGCGGTAATCCATGCCGTCATGGCTTACCGTCGACAATCCGGGCTGGCGCGGCAATACCTGGGGAATGTTGGTCGAGCTGTCATACCAGCGCTGGCCGTCGCTGCCGGTGATTCGCAGGGGCAGGCCAGCCTGCCGGCTCAATTCCTCCGCCAGCTTCGTTTCGCTGTCACTCGACTGGAAGTCGTGCAAGGCCCGACGCAAGCCAATCAGTTTGCCGTCCAGCAGTTGCTGGTCGAGCTCAATGAAGTGCGCCTCGCTGGCGCGGCTGAACAGCACCCCGGCGAACAACGACACCACGGCGGTGCAGGCGGCAAACAACAGCGCCAGGCGGCTGCTCAAGGACAGCCGGCGCATCAGGCGGGGCGCTCTTCGAGGACGTAACCCATGCCGCGCACGGTGTGGATCAGTTTGTTGGGGAATTCATCGTCGATCTTCAGGCGCAGACGACGGATCGCCACCTCGATGACATTGGTGTCGCTGTCGAAATTCATGTCCCAGACCTGGGACGCAATCAGCGACTTGGGCAGGACTTCACCCTGGCGGCGCAGGAGCATTTCCAGCAGGGCGAATTCCTTGGCGGTCAGGTCGATACGCTGGCCGCTGCGTTCGACCCGGCGACGGATCAGGTCCAGGCGCAAATCGGCCAGTTGCAGGCTGGTCTCCTGCGGCGTGGCACTGCCGCGACGCAACAGGCTGCGCACTCGCGCCAGCAGTTCGGAGAAGGCAAACGGCTTGACCAGATAGTCATCGGCGCCCAGTTCGAGGCCGTGAACCCTGTCCTCCACGGCGTCACGTGCTGTCAGAAACAGTACCGGCGTGTCCAGGCCAGCGCTGCGCACCGCTTGCAGAATCTGCCAGCCGTCACGACCGGGCAGCATCACATCGAGAATCAGCAGGGCATATTCGCCGCTGAGGGCCAATTGCTGGCCGGTGTTGCCGTCGGCCACCAGTTCCGTGTTGAACCCGGCCTCGGCCAGGCCCTGGCGCAGGTAATGGCCGGTTTTCGGTTGGTCTTCGACGATCAGCAGTTTCATGGGCAGCTCTTGGCAGATGGAACGAACGCTTTATACCGTGGGCAGCGTTCATACAGGTCAACCTGACAAAGTTGTAATCTGGCTGTCAGGTTGCGGGCAGTGGCAGCAGTTTAGAGTTTTCCCCATGCTGAGCCTTATCTTGTTGGAGTATGACGATGTTTTTACGCAAGTCCGTGGCGCACATCCTGTGTTTGCTGGCGCTGAGTTCACCGGTGTGGGCGGACGCCGGGCATAGCTACGATTTCGGTCAGCCGGCCCCGGCGGCCAAGGCGACCCGCAGCATCGAGGTGGTGATGGAGGACATGTCATTCACGCCGCAGGCCATCGACATCAAGGCCGGGGAAACCGTGCGCTTCGTGCTGGTCAATAAAGGCCAGTTGTTGCATGAGTTCAACCTGGGGGATGCGGCGATGCACGCCAGACACCAGCAGGAAATGTTGCAGATGCAGCAGAGCGGCATGCTGACGCCCACCGGCATGAAGGCAATGGACCACGGCAACATGRCCGGCATGGATCACGGTTCGATGGACCACGGCATGAAGCATGACGACCCGAACAGCGTGCTGGTGGAGCCGGGCAAGACCGCCGAGCTGACCTGGACCTTCAGCAAGGCCACCAGCCTCGAATTTGCCTGCAACATCCCCGGTCATTACGAGGCTGGCATGGTCGGCAAACTGACTGTCAGTCAGTAAGCACTCAAAGGCGGGAGCAAAGGCTGATAGAATCCGCTGATTATTCAGTCAGGTTTCCGCCATGCATCCCGCAGCCGAACACTCGCCGCTGGGCAAGTCCAGCGAATACATCGCCACCTACACGCCGTCCTTGCTGTTCCCGATCCCGCGCACCGCGAAGTGGGCGGAACTGGGCCTGACGGCTGAAACCCTGCCGTATAAAGGCGTGGACTTCTGGAACTGCTTCGAGCTGTCCTGGCTGCTGCCGTCGGGCAAGCCGGTGGTGGCGATCGGCGAATTCAGCATTCCGGCGGATTCGCCGAACATCATCGAGTCGAAGTCGTTCAAGCTGTACCTCAACTCCCTGAACCAGACGCCGTTTGCCGATACCGCGAGCCTTGAGGCGACGTTGGTCAAGGATTTGTCGGCGGCTGCCGGCAAGCCGGTGGGCGTGCGCATTCGCAGTCTCAAGGATGTCGAGAGCGAAGGCGTCGTGGCCTTGCCGGGCGTGTGCATCGACGAGCTGGATATCAGCGTCAGCAACTACGAGCATCCACGGCCGGAACTGCTGCGTTGCGATGATTCGCGCATTGTCGAGGAGAGCGTGCACAGCCATTTGCTCAAGTCCAACTGCCCGGTCACCAGCCAGCCGGACTGGGGCAGCGTGGCGGTGGAGTACCGTGGCGCGGCGCTGGATCACGCGAGCCTGCTCGAATACATCGTCAGCTTCCGCCAGCACTCGGACTTCCATGAGCAGTGTGTAGAGCGGATCTTCCTCGACCTGCAGCGGTTGCTCAAACCGGAGAAACTGACGGTGTATGCGCGTTATGTGCGCCGTGGCGGGCTGGATATCAACCCGTACCGCAGCACCGAAGAGGTGCAGCTGCCGAACCATCGCCTGGTCCGTCAGTAACATCAAACTGTAGGAGCTGGCTTGCCAGCGAAAGCGGYGGTTCGGCCGACATATTAGTCGACTGGTAGATTGCCTTCGCTGGCAAGCCAGCTCCTACAAGGTTCAAGTTTCAAATTTCAGAAATGAAAAAGCCCCGCTATCGCCAGCGGGGCTTTTTTGCATCGTCCGTCAGTAACATCAAACTGTAGGAGCTGGCTTRCCAGCGAAAGCGGYGGTTCGGCCGACATATTAGTCGACTGGGAAATTGCCTTCGCTGGCAAGCCAGCTCCTACAAGGTTCAAGTTTCAAATTTGAGAAATGAAAAAGCCCCGCTATCGCCAGCGGGACTTTTTTGCATCGTCCGTCAGTAACATCAAACTGTAGGAGCTGGCTTGCCAGCGAAAGCGGTGGTTCGGTCGACATATTAGTTGACTGGGAAATTGCCTTCGCTGGCAAGCCAGCGCCTACAAGGTTCAAGTTTCAAATTTCAGAAATGAAAAAGCCCTGCTATCGCCAGCGGGGCTTTTTTGCATCGTCCGTCAGTAACATCAAACTGTAGGAGCTGGCTTGCCAGCGAAAGCGGTGGTTCGGTCGACATTTTAGTTGACTGGTAGATTGCCTTCGCTGGCAAGCCAGCTCCTACAAGGTTCAAGGTTCAAGGTTCAAGTTTCAAATTTCAGAAATGAAAAAGCCCTGCTATCGCCAACGGGGCTTTTTTGCATCAGGAGGGTTCAGATCCCCATGTTGGCCAAGGCCTGCCCGATGTTGCGCAGGGTGCCGGCAAGGGTAGGGTGTTCGAGTTCGAAGCGTTCCACGGCCAGGTTGACGCCATCGGCGAGGCTGGATCCCTGGGTTTTGGTTTCCAGCTCAAGTTCAAGTTCGATCTGTTCCATCAGCGCGTGCAGGTCAGCGCGCTCGGCTTCGGAAAGCGGAGGATTCTGTTCCAATTGCTCGCGCAGGGCATTGAGCTGTTCTTGCAGTTCGCGGGCGGGCATGGCGTTCTTCCTTCTTTAATCGATAGGCACTGGCATAGACCATGACAGAAGGCCAAAGGTCGATGCCTGACCTTTAGATTAATCCACTCGCGCGCAACCTGCATGATCTCGGTCAGGGCTTTTCGCCCTTGAGCCGACGCAAGCTGATATCGGCCAGGCAGGTGTCGAGTTCACCGAGGTGGTCAATCACCGAATGCACGCCCAGGCCGAACAGTTGCATTGTCGCCCTGGCGCGTTTGATGTCGCGCCCCTGCGGGGTCAGCGCTTGCCATTCCTGAGGCGTCAATCCGCACAGCGAGCCGCAGGACGCCAGGCCGATGGTCCACAACCCGGCATTGAGCCCCGCTTGCAGCAGGCGGGGTTCGCCGCTCACCAGTACGCAGCCGTCGAGTCGCTCGACATTCAGGGTCATCAAGGCTTGCCAGCAGGCGTTCGGGGCGGGCCATGGGGTATTTGTTGCTAGATGTTGCGATTGCTTGATCCATTCAGGCAACGCAGCGGCCAGGGATTGGCTCAGGGCAGGGGGCAGCTCATCGAGCCAGGCGCAGGGGATTTGCCGGCGCTGCAAGCTGCGCAGGCTATCCAGTGCGCCGGGTGTGGCCTCGGCGTGTTCGGCCGAGTGGCTGCCGTGCCGGCGCGTGTGTGCGCCGAAATCCACCAGGCAGCCACTGAGACCGAACAGTACGGCGGTCAGGCTGGGTGCGGTTTGGGGCAAGGCTTCGGCGAGCGGCATGTGGACGTCCCTGAAATAGCCTGAAGGCTAGCGGGCGACGGTGACAGTTGAGTGACATGGACGTGAATCGCTCGCATTTTGCACGATTCCTTCGATGTGGATTTCGTGCAAAGTGCCTTAAACAGCGTTTACGTCTTATACTTGGCAACTTATTGCCCGGGCCAAGTGCCCGAGCCAGTACAAACCAAGGAGTTTTTTCTATGCGCTGGAGCAATCATCTAGCCAGGATTTGTGTGTGCGCCAGTGTGATGCTGGTTCCGTTCGTTGCCCAGGCAGCCACGGAAGAGGATCCTTGGGAAAGCATCAACCGCCCGATTTACAAGTTCAACGACGTGATCGACACCTATGCGCTCAAACCCCTGGCCCAGGGCTACCAGTACATAACGCCGCAGTTTGTCGAAGACGGCGTTCACAACTTCTTCCGCAACATCGGCGATGTGCGCAACCTGGCCAACGATATCCTGCAGGCCAAACCTCGCGCCGCAGGTGTTGATAGCGCACGAATCATTTTCAACACCACCTTCGGCTTGCTGGGCGTCATTGATGTCGGCACCAGAATGGGCCTGCAGCGCAATGACGAAGACTTCGGTCAGACGCTGGGTTACTGGGGGGTCGGCAGCGGCCCTTACTTGATGCTGCCATTCCTGGGGCCAAGCACCTTGCGTGATGCACCGTCCAGGTACGTCGACAGCTACACCGGCGCTTATCGTTACGTAAACGACATTCCGGTGCGTAACTCGTTCTTTGCCCTGGATGTCGTCGATACCCGCGCCAATCTGCTGTCGAGCGAGAGGCTGATCACCGGCGACAAGTACACCTTCATCCGCAATGCGTACTTGCAGAACCGTGAGTTCAAGGTGAAAGACGGTCAGGTTGAAGACGATTTCTGATCTCGACCGGTAAACTGAAAAAGGCGGCCATCAACAGGCCGCCTTTTTTGTCTGTGAAGACCCGCATGCGGATGTAATCACGCTTTTCACTGTAGTCCCGGCCGGTTTGACTCGTGGGTTCGAACCTTCCATTGGGTTACGGATCTGCCTGTTCTTATAACTCTCGGTGATTTGACAAATAAAGACGTCAAGCGACCATCGGTGTGAGCTTGAAACGCCCCGCGGATGGGAGTACCGTCTGCGCCTTAGAAGGGCACCTCTGGTGTACAAGTGTGTAGGGCAAATGCCCGAAAGCGGTGCGACAGAGAGGCTAGAAAGCGAATCCAGTAGTCAGCGCCGGGCCAAAGTCCCCGCCTGCTACGCCAACCTAATTCTGGCGCCGTTTGCCCACATGCCAAAAACCAGTGCCACGCTGCTGATAATCGATGATGACGAAGTAGTGCGCGCGAGCCTCGCCGCCTATTTGGAAGACAGTGGTTTCAGTGTCTTGCAGGCCAGCAATGGCCAGCAGGGCCTTCAGGTATTCGAGCAAGACAAGCCCGACCTGGTCATCTGCGATCTGCGCATGCCGCAGATGGGCGGACTCGAACTCATTCGCCAGGTGACCGGGTTGTCGCCGCAAACGCCGGTGATTGTGGTTTCGGGTGCGGGCGTGATGAACGACGCGGTCGAAGCCCTGCGCCTGGGCGCAGCGGACTACCTGATCAAGCCTCTCGAAGATCTGGCCGTGCTCGAGCACTCTGTGCGCCGGGCCCTGGATCGTGCGCGCCTGTTGCTGGAGAACCAGCGCTACCGCGAGAAGCTGGAAAAGGCCAATCGCGAGCTCGAAGCCAGCCTGAACCTGCTCCAGGAGGACCAGAACGCCGGTCGCCAGGTGCAGATGAACATGCTGCCGGTCAGCCCCTGGACCATCAACGAGTTCAAATTCGCTCACCAGATCATCCCGTCGCTGTACCTGTCGGGTGATTTCGTCGACTACTTCCGGGTCGACGAGCGCCGGGTAGCCTTTTACCTGGCGGACGTTTCCGGTCATGGCGCCTCTTCAGCCTTCGTCACCGTGCTGTTGAAGTTCATGACCACGCGCTTGCTGTTCGAGTCCCGGCGCAGCGGCACCTTGCCGGAATTCAAGCCTTCAGAGGTTCTTGGTCATATCAACCGGGGCCTGATCAGTTGTAAGCTGGGTAAACACGTCACAATGGTCGGTGGAGTCATCGACGAGGAGACCGGTTTGTTGACCTATAGCATCGGCGGTCATCTGCCGTTGCCAGTGTTGTACACGCCAGACAGTGTTCGTTATCTGGAAGGGCGTGGCCTGCCGGTGGGCCTCTTCAACGAAGCCACCTACGAAGACCACGTGCTGGAACTGCCACCGACGTTCAGCCTGACGCTGATGTCTGACGGTATTCTGGACCTTTTGCCAGAACCCACACTCAAAGAAAAAGAGGCGGCGTTGCCCCAACGGGTCAAGGCTGCGGGCGGCACCCTGGATGGGCTGCGGCAGGTTTTTGGATTGGCCACGCTAGGGGAGATGCCGGATGATATCGCCCTGTTGGTGTTGAGCAGGAATCTTTGATGAGTACTGGTAGAATCCAGTTCGCCGAGCAGGACGGCACCTTCGTCCTCAAGTTCGTCGGTGAAGTTCGCCTGACCCTGTGTTCGGCGTTGGATGCGACTATAGAGAAAATCTTCACCGCGAAGAATTTCAACGCGATCGTGATCGATTTGACCGAAACCCGCAGCATCGACAGCACCACCCTGGGCCTGCTGGCCAAGCTGTCGATCCTGTCGCGGCAACAGGTCGGCCTGCTGCCGACCGTCGTCACCACCCACGAAGACATCACCCGTCTGCTGCAGTCCATGGGCTTCGAGCAGGTGTTCAACATCGTCGACAAGCCGGTGCCATGCCCGGAATGCCTGGACGACCTGCCAGACCAGGATCAGTCCGAAGAAGTGGTGCGGATCAAAGTGCTTGAAGCGCACAAAATCCTCATGGGCCTGAACGACACCAATCGTGAAGCGTTCCATGACCTGGTGAATGCGCTCGAACGCCATTGATCCCCTGTAGGAGCGAGCTTGCTCCGGGCGGCGTTCCGACGATGGCGTCCGCAAGAACCCCGCACCCACAAAAAAGGGCGAACCCACCAGGGTTCGCCCTTTTTGCATCACACCCACTCAGATCACAGCTTGGCCTGCAACAACGCCTCAAGCTTCTCCTGATCCCGCGCGAACTGACGAATCCCCTCAGCCAGCTTCTCGGTCGCCATCGCATCTTCGTTGGACAACCAGCGGAACTGCGCCTCGTTGAGGCTCAGGCGCGCTTCACCGGCATGGCCCGGCACCAGTTTGCGCTCCAGCTTGCCGGTATCCGCCGCCAGCTTGTCGATCAGGTCCGGGCTGATAGTCAGGCGGTCGCAGCCGGCCAGATGCTCGATCTGGCCCAGATTGCGGAAACTCGCCCCCATGACCACGGTCTTGTAGTCATTGGCCTTGTAGTAGTTGTAGATGCGCGTCACCGACTGCACGCCTGGATCATCCGCGCCGGTGTAGTCGTTGCCGTTGGCTTTCTTGTACCAGTCGTAGATGCGGCCTACGAACGGTGAAATCAGGAACACCCCGGCATCGGCGCAAGCGGCTGCCTGGGCGAAGGAGAACAGCAGGGTCAGGTTGGTCTGGATGCCTTCCTTTTCCAGGATCTCGGCAGCGCGGATGCCTTCCCAGGTGGACGCGATCTTGATCAGCACACGGTCGCGGCCAATACCGGCCTTGTCGTACAGCTCGATCAGGCGATGCGCACGCTTCAACACGGCGTCAGTGTCGAACGACAGGCGCGCATCCACTTCGGTGGAAATACGGCCCGGGATCACTTTCAGGATTTCTTGCCCCACGGCCACGCCAAAACGGTCGCTGGCCAGGCCCACATCGCCCTTGCAGTCATTGACGCTGGCGTTCAGCAGCCCGGCATACGCCGGAATGGCCGCGGCCTTGAGCAGCAGGGAAGGGTTGGTGGTGGCGTCCACGGGTTTAACGCGAGCGATAGCTTCGAAGTCGCCGGTGTCGGCAACCACGGTGGTCATTTGCTTAAGTTGTTCCAGCTTGGAAGTCATGGGCGTGCTCTGTCCTATGGGTCTGATGACATTACCCGAGCGCTGACAGCCACTCAAGGGCGTGTACGTGTATCGATGGCCCCTGCGGCAACAACCTGAAAACAGGTGTTTGAAAGGTGGGGCGCGGTGTCGATAAATAGGATGCCAGGCGGGCTCACAGGTTCAACTGATCTGACGGTTAACGCCTTGCAACCAGATCATCTGACTGCTGAATCCTCTGATAACGCTCGCCGCACCTTACGTGTAATTACCGATATTGTTGAAGTCTATATAGTTCGATTGCGGGCTCAATAATTGTTATAAAAAGTCAATTAATACTCTGCTCAAGTTAGTCTTCGCGCTAACAAGTGTAATGTTATCTGGCAGATGTTTTGATCGTTAGAATACGTCCAGTACATACATGGAATAAAGTGTAATGTGATAATCGGAAATGTGTTTGTAGAAATAACTTCACCACGTGAAGAGGTATATGTTTTTGGATGCGTTTGATGATTTGATGCTTGGCTACGCACTAAAAAAATTGACCGACGTGTTTGAAGAAATCGAGGAGGTTTCGAAAAACACCGCTTCGGACAAGGCAACGTGCGTGCTGGGTATCAGACAATCCAAAGCCGCAAAAAAAATCCCCGTCTGGCTGGGGCGTCTGAGAGGCAGCACCCCCTATCAAGTCACGCATGTCCTGATCGATCAGATGCACGCCTCTCGAAAACTCAACCGCGACCTGCGCTTCGCGGCACAAGCTGCCTTGCTGGAAGCCCTGATAGAGGACGGACTGGCAATGCACATCGCGAGTTATTCGGTGGTTGTCGTAGAGAATCGCCTGAAGTGCTTTTCGGATCGATGAGCGTTGTATCTACTGAACACGCACCCAGTGTCCATTGCACTGGAAAATTGCACGAGGCGTGAGGAAGTAGATTGGTGTCAAAACTGTACATCGCACAATACGCCGGCATCACCGTCATGCTTCCAGCGGCCATGGTCGTCGCCGGTTGGCTGTGGTGCATGGCATCCAGAAAACTCGCCCTCTTATGGCTAGGCGTACTGTTCGTGGCCTATTTTTTCGTCGGTCTGAGTAAAGTGCTGTTCAAGGGCTGGGGAATCGGCCTGGAAAGCCTGGATATCGCGGTCATCAGCGGCCACGCAATGAACGCCTGCCTGGTGTCGACCGTTGTCCTGAGTTTGCTATTGCGCCAATTGGATCATCGGCTTCGATGGCTGGCACTGGGTGCCGGGCTGCTGTCGACCTGGTGGTTCAGCGTCCAGTATGTCGGTCAGACGATTCATCCTCTGCCGGAAGCGATTGCCGGAGCGGTTGTGGGGTCAATCGCGGCGTGCGTATTTCTTTTCAGGCTGGAGCGAAAGGAAATCCGCAAAATTCCCCGCACGGCCCTCATGCTAGGGCTCGCGATGATCATGCTGAGTACGAGTCTTCCAAAATATACAGCCGAGAGGCTCTTGAACTCTTTCGCCGTCACTCTTTCGGGGGCAGAAAAGGCATTCATGCAGCCTCAGTGGCGCACTCGCGGAGAATCGTCAAGGTTGTAGATTTTGCTTCGATTGTGAGTTCTGGCGAAGTGGCGTCACCCGAATTCACGACTGTTTTTCTCTTCGATCCGATCCAGCAGCTCTGCAGTTTTTTTCTGCATCAGTGCTATATCGCCACGACTCTCAACCTTCAACAGGATCTCGCTCTGCGCTGGGCAGATCTTGAAGCGCCATTCAGTGAACGTCAGGCTCAGGCCGTCGCTGTCATCCACATCCAGTGCTTCACTGGCATACAGGGCCCGCAAGTACTCGAGTAGCGCAATGGGATTACCGACCATGCACCGAATATCACCCGAGGAAGGAAAGAGCCCGATGCGCTCCACCAACAACTTTGGCTGTGGGGTGATCGTGGGGGGAGTACTTTCGTACGTCCGCAACCAGGCCATCAATCCACTGTTGCCCTCGGTGAACTTCTGCCCCAAAACCATGTTACCGGGTGCAAAAGGGTCCAGCGATTTATAGACGGAGTCGATCGGTGATCCGGAAGCGTTCATAGTGGTCTGCCTTGAAAAAGTTTATGGCCGCTTAAAAAGCGCGGCACCCAAGAGCAAAAAAAAGCGTGGGGCACGCTCCCTTGTAGGAGCTGGCTTGTCGGGTCGCCGCATCGCAGCGATGGTCGATAACGATAACGCGTGTGAACCGGATAAACGCGGCGTACTTGAGTCCATCGCCAGCAAGCTGGCTCCTACAGAGGACTACATTCGCCTAACTGACGTTTACAGGCCTTTCTTATAGAAAATCACATAACAGAAACAGGTGGCGTCGATTCAGTGCTTTGATGTTTTCAGGCGTGTTGTCGCTATGCCCACGCAAAAGCCATGGTCTTAAGTGCCAGGGACCCCGGCGGACTGTTTGACGGGCCGCACCCAACGCCACGCAATCAAGCCGATCGACACACCGACAGCATTGGCCAAGGCGTCGTAAGGTGATGCCGTGCGCAGCGGCATCAGTGCTTGTGCATATTCGATCAGGATCCCCGTCAGCAGACAGCCCAAGGCAATCCAGTGCGCCTTGACCCGCAGGAAGGCCAGCCGGCAACTAAAAGACAACATGAAAAAACCAACCAGGTGATGCAGCTTGTCTTCCTGGGCAAAGGCTTCGGGAACCGGTTGCGCTCGCAAAGCGGCGGTCAGCAAGACCACACTGACGCTGATGAAAAACAGCGTGCGTATCCTTTGGGAAAGTTGTGTGACACCCAGGAGTAACGACCTCATTCGGTGATTTTCTCAAAGTTTTTATAGAACGCGTCTTTGTCGCGGCCATTGGTCATTGTGTACAGCGAATATTGGCGGTTAAGACGCGCGCCACCATCGCGGGTCAAAGGAGCCCAGACCAAATTGGCACGACGCATCGTGGAAACGCTCATCAGCTCGTCGAAGGGGACCGAGATATAGATACCTTTGTCGAAACTGCCCTCGCCGTACTCTTCTGTCGAGGCCGTGGTGCGGGTGACCCAGCCACCGAACTTCACGCCGTTACTGAACTCATGCGACACATCAAACGTGGCACCCCAATCGCGCGCCAGGTAACGTCCGACACTGACCGCCGCCTGCAAATCGAACGGCAGTTCGGTATAGGTGGTGATGTGACCGGTCATGGTCTTGTAATCGCGCAGACCAAAACCCTGGTCAAAGTCACGCTGGCGTACATAGTTCAAATCAGCACCCAGGGCCCAGCGCTCGCCCATCGGGCGGTACAGCAATTCACCGCCGACCCCGGCGAACATTGACTCCAGGTAACCGCCATACACCATGCCAAACAAGTCTTGATCCAGTTGCTTGGCATGGTTGAGCTGAAATGTCGGCATCGTTACATCAGAGGTGACGACGTACTTACGCAAATCGGTCCGCACTCGGGGCAGATTGCTCGGCGCGTCGTACGTGAACTTTTCAAAGTTGTTCAGCAGATTGGTGCTGATGACCCCGCTCGTCCACGTGCTGCGGGTAAAGCGGTATTCAGCGTCCACATCTGCGGTCAGCTGGTACAGCAAACCGTCAGGACCACCAATGTTTTGCTTGTAACCCAAGCCGATACCATAGGTAAAACGCTCGAGGGCCTGGGTGTACAGCGTGTTTTCAATGTGTGGCGTGGCCCGGTTCAATTCGGTGGTGCGGTGCAGGTCTGTAAGGTCTTGCTGGTTGTTCACCACGGCCCGGAAGGTGTCGCGCGGCACACTGACTTCGTCCACAGGCATGTCGTAACGCTTGTTCACCATCGTGAACCAGTCGATGTCGTCGTTCGCGCTGTTGTCCAGAATCCGGCTGGCCCGGCCCACGCCTTTGGCGGAGTAGAAATAGCGCGACTGCTCGCCATACACAATCAGCTCGGAATCGCGCTGAGCGATACGCTCGACCTTATAACCTGCGTTGTTTTCCAGTCGTTTGGAAACCCCCGCCCAGTCGACCTGATCGAGCGGTGTAGTTGGCGCACGTGCCGGCAGCGCTTCGACAGCGGGGTCGTAGCGCTTGGCCGGCGCCTTGCGGCTGGCGAAATTGGTATGAAAAGTAATACCGAACAACGCGGTGTTGCCGCGCTCCCAACCGGCGCTCAAATCGACTGAGTCAGTTAGCTTGAAGACCGCCCCGATGTTGATGGGCGAGTCCTGCTTCAGGGTAGTGTTGAACGGCTCGTGCTTGTAGTCGTTACCGTCGAACTCGAGTTTCAAGCTCAAAGGCGACCAGGGCGTCTGATAGGCCACGCCGCCAAACAACGCGGGCGAGCCTCGAAAATACGAGCCGGTATTGACGTTGCCCGCGTCCGCGCCCGTGTTTACCGGGCGTGTATCAAAGCGCTCATCGAGGTACCCCAGCGGGTTTTCGAAATCCCCGCGGTTACCGATGTAGCCCCAGGCAACGCCCAGGCTGAAATCCAGATCGTAGTAACGTTTGTTCGCCACAAAGTATTCGCTGGAAAACAGGCCGGTGCCCCCAACGTCCCGAAAGCCGAGCGCGACCTCGGGCAACCAGTGGCTTTCTTGCCAGAGGCGGGCTTTGACATCGACCGCCTTGTCTTTATAGACCTGGTCGCCGCTTAATGCCTCGGCCCCGTATTTATGGTTGCCGATAGCGGTATAACGGAAACTGCCTTCCAGCCAGTCAAGGGGCTGTATTGAAATGCTATAGCGCGAATATGGGTCGGTCCGGTTGGCGTTCAGGCTGAATTCGCCGGCGGGTGCCATCCGTGCGGTGGGGGTTTGCAGCAAACCCACGCCACCGAAATCATTCTGGGTAAAACGCGGCTCTCCATGAGCCAGGCTGTAGGGCAACAACACTACGGCGGCGAAACGTAACTTCAAGGGGCCACCTCGGGCAGCGGTTGGGTGGCGAGAAACTGGGCAAGCTGCTCGTTCAAGTCGGGTGTGGGCAGGTCCGGATCATCGTTGCGCACGGGTACCAGGATTGTGCTGCCTGCGGCGGCAAACACCCCGTCTTCGCGGTTCCAGGCGGCGTTGCCGACTCGCCTGACCTGGCCATCGGGCTGAATCAACCACAAGTAATCGGCATCTGCGTCGGTCACCGGCAGACAACTTTCAAGATATTCCTGGACGGGCTGCAGGGCGCGATAAGGCAGCGCGCAGGGCTGTTCAACTGCGCCCTGGACAGTGACCGTAGTCGGGCGTAGAGGGTAAATCAGCTGGTCGCCGTCACTGAGCGAGTAATTGCGGGCGAACGCAACCTCCAGCGCCACGGGGTCGAGCACCGCGACTCTGCGGCCGGTAACGGGTAGTCGGCTGACCTCTTCCAACAGACGCGCAGCGAGGGCTGCAAGGCTGCTTTTTTCTTCAAGCAAGGCTCCACGTTGCAGCAATTTCAGATCGAACAGCACACCGGCTTTAAGGCGGATTTGCTGCTCCACCAGTGGCTGGTGCAGCCAGGCGGCGGCCAGCCAGTAACTTTCGACGTTCGGGCGTCCCTGGCTGACGGCATCGACCAAGCGTGTGCCTGGCACGAACGCGAAGGAACCGGCGTTTTTTACATCACCCGTGACCGTGACAGCGGCCTGAGTCATCGCAGAACTTGCCAGCAACAGGCAAGCCGACAGCGTTTTCAAATATCTCACCGAGCCGTCTCCCGGTCAGGGCGCAATTGCACAATCTTCAAGAAAAGTTCCGGCGTCAGATGTTGTTCGCTCTGCAGGATCAAGCCATCGTCAGGCCTGACCCAAAAACGGTTGGTGGCCTTGAATCCCAGCTCGGGTATGTCGATGCGTTCGTCTATGCGCTGCAACGCATAGTCCTTGTCCAGGATGGTGACGGTTTCGATGGCCTGTCGACTGAAGCGACTGTTGACCGCCAGTCCGACCCGCGGCCCCTGATAGACATCTATCCAGCGGGTACTGCTGTAACCGTCGGGCAATCGCTGCAAGCCAAGCTTGAACGGCGACTCACCGTCGAAGCGCGTGCCATCGAGGTTGATGCCCAGGCCGACGCTGCGCACGACCAGACCGTCGCGCATCAACAACACCTGTTTACCGGAGGCGACCCAGAACTCCAGGTCGCCCTGCTGGCGTAGCTTGGCCAACACACCGTCGCTTACGTCGGTGCTGACCTTGATCTGCGCATAGGGCACGGCCTCCACTTGCGCCGCAGTCAATTCCAGCGGCTGGACGCCCTGTGTGGAGGCTTTAAAGGTATCCAGGGACGCCTGCATCAACGGATTGCAGCCACACAGCAGTAAACCCACCGCCAGGCATGAGCTGTTACGCAAAGTTTTCAAAGCGGCTCAAACCTTATCGACTGCTGGCTTCACTGAGATTGTTTGTGGCCGCTGCGCCGGTACCCAGGACAACGGCAGATGGCAGCAACTGGCTGATCAAGCGGTTCCAGCGGGTCACGCCTGCAGGGCCGACGTAGACAATGTCCTGGGGGTGCAGATCGAAGCGACTGGCGAGAGCAAACGCGGTAGGCGACTCGGCGTCCAGTTGAAAGACTTTTGCCGGCTCGGTTTCAAGGTTCTCGGCACCTCGAATCACGTACAGCGCATTACCATTGGAGGTGGCCTGGTTCAGTCCACCGACCGTTCCGACCGCATCCGCCAGATTCATCCGATTGATTTTGAACGTGAGCGCCCGAGGCTGATTGACCTCGCCCATGACGTAGATCTTTTTCCGGTCGTTGTAGGGCAGGTACAACTGATCGCCGTCTTTCAAATAGACGTTATGCAACAGCGAGCCTTTGCCGTTCAGCGAGTCCAGGTCGAGCGGATACTCACGTCCGTCCCGGGTCAGTGTCAGGCCGGCAAGGTCGGCATTCAATGGATCGACAGTAGCAGTACCCATGGCTTCGACGACACTGAGCGGCGAAGTGGTAATGGGTTGTTGACCGGCTTTTAAAATGGCACCGGAAATAACGACTTTTTGACTGGCAAAGCGCAAAACACTCAAGTCAACCTGGGGGCTGTCGACAAATTGAGTCAGGCGCTCGGCAATAAAACCGCGTAGCTCCTCGATGGTTTTACCAGCAGCATGAATATTGCCGATATAGGGGTAAAACATGGTGCCGTCCGGGCGTACCAGGCGACCGTTCGCATCAATCTGCTGTTGTGCACCCGATGGCGCAGTCAACTCAGGATGGTCCCACACGGTGATGTACAACACATCATTGGCGCCAATCCGGTAAGCACCCGGCTTGTACGCCAGCAGCTCGGCAGGCACCGAGGCTTGCACTTTTGTCGCCGCGTTCTGGGCAATCAGTTTGGGCGTTATCGGAATCAACTCGATCCGAGTGCTTTCCGGTGAGCCTTCACGGCCAACCTGACTGGTATCCAGGTGTTGACCAGGCGAGAACATACAGCCCTGCAGGGCAACACCTGCAAGCACAGCGAGCGACAAACTACGAATCATGATTGAGGACACTTGTGGAGGGAACACATCAGAACGAAACCACCCGGATTGCTCCGGGTGGTAGAAGGCTATCGACCTCGCGGTGCGCTTAGCGTGTACCGGTGGTGCCAGTGGTGCCGGTAGTGCCAGTAGTGCCGCCGCCATTGCTGCTTCCGCCACTGGATGACAGTGCAGCGATTCCGCCTACAATCACGGCGCCGAGGCCGAGCGCAGACTCTGTGGTCAGGTTGCCCACGAGAGGGGTGGGTTGATTCAAAGAAGCGTTTGCTGCGGGTTTTGCAGGTGTGCCTGGAGCAGAAGACCCTGTGGAAGGCTCAGCGGCGAAAACGGAGGCACTCAAAGAAAGCATTAGAGCGGAAGCAAGTAGTTTGGTCATGGTAGATTCCTTTTTGATGCATCATCGGTATTGGCGGTGAAACTGAGAAGCGAGTGTGCAGGGCCAAAAACTCTGAGCGTCCAGTAACGTTAAGGATAGTATCGATTCGAACTCGATGAGAGCGGACCTCTGGGTCATTCCTCAGTGAGTCTTATCTTGCGATCATTGCCTTAAGAATACCTGTGTAGGACGTCTAACAGGCCTGACGATTTATAACGCGCCCGCTGTTTTTAACATTGCTCGGCCACGCTACGAACGTGGCGAAGATATTCAAGAGCGCTTGAGCTTTTCTTTGATGAGTAACCAGGCGAATTTGCTGTTGGTGGTCAAGTAACGCTTCCACATCCTGCCGGGTTCCTGGATAACGCGGTACAGCCATTCCAGCCCGTACGTCTGCATCCATTGCGGCGCGCGTTTTACCTTCCCAGCGACTACATCGAACGTTCCGCCCACCCCCATGACAAAAGTGACACCCAACTGATCGCGCCAGCGGTTGATAAAATTTTCTTTCATCGGCGAGGTGATGGCGACGAACAGCAGCTGCGCACCTGAAGCCCGAACCTTCTCGACCAGTGCGGCTTCGTCGTCCCAGAAATAACCATGGTGATACCCGGCGACTTCGAGCCCAGGGTAAAGCGCCTTTACCTTGCTGGCGGCGGTGGAAACGACGTCGTCCTTGGCGCCTAACAAGAACACCGAAAATTGGTTGGCCGCGCTCATCTCCAGCAACTTATGAAACAGGTCGACACCCGCGACACGTTCAGGCACTGAGTGGCCGAGAAAGCGGGCGCCCAACACCACACCCATACCGTCGATATTAATGATGTCACAAGAACGAACGGATTCGCTCAGCTGAGGGTCGTCGCGCATGTTTACAATCTTGGCGACATTCACTACCACGTGCTGGGTGAAGTGGCCGGCAGCAATTGCGCTACGAATTGTCTCGACGGTGTTGTCCATGGAGGCGACATCCATGGGACAGTCCAAAAATTCAATTCTTTGCATGTTTAATTTCGTAGTCATACTTTGGCCGTGTTGTCTAAATTTGATTGAAGTATCCTAACTATCATGCAGCCTATGATGATTCCCGCTGATGCTGGCTGGTAAGATATTGCGTAAGCAATGAACAAAATAAGTAGGTATGCCAAGAGCGAAAGTTTAATCGGCTTTGGTACTAGGGATAGTAGGGATAATGTAATTGATGTGATGTACAGTATTCCGAGAAGTCCGTATTTTGCGAAAAATGTAATGTAGGCGCTGTCAACGAAATTGTTTCTGGTGTCTAGTGATCTGTATTCAAACCATGTTATATCGAATGAAGTGCCAAAGCCGCTTCCAAATATATAATTATATGATTTAAAAGAGGATATGACGTCTAAGGCTGGTCCATACCTAGTCGCGAATTGCTGTAGCAATCCATTTGCAGTGAGTCCTTCAGCTACCCTTGCGGCACCGAAATATTCAGCCAAGTATATAAATATCAGTGCGGAGATGGCCAAAATTATTACGATAGGGATGAGTTTTTTTGGGCTTTTGGCTGCAGCTAAGGCGGCTGCAATAATCGTCGCGAAGGCGAGTATTCTATACCCTGACAAAATGACTGAAAGTAATGAGGCGATGATTGCGAGGGTCTGTCTCGGATTAAAAGCCAGTTTGCGTTCTGGGTGTCTGTGAGTTTTTGTTTTGGAGAAAAAATATATTATGAATAGTGCGGATATATATGTACTTGCATCAAAGTACTTGAAATTGTTTGTCGTGTAATACTCGTCCTCTGATGACATTACTCCTGCGATGGAAAGTGCAAGCCAAACGAGGTTTGTAGCGCCTGCTAGAGTTGCTACGGTGAGGATATTGCGATTTGATAATTGTAGCTTTTGTGATTTGAGCAGTAACGATGCCGCGATTAACTCAAGAGCAAAAATTGCGGGCCTATAATCCCGCAAAAAATATACATCCAGGGAGGTCCCAGAAAAGACAGGGATTACTGAATAAATTGCTATTATTAAAAACGAAATGGTTGCCCATTTGGGGATCTTTATAGCGTTGGCTTTAGTGGCGATGCCACTGATACTTGTCGAAATCAATACTCCGAAGAAGAAATAGTCGTAAGAGTAGAGTCCGTATTGATAAAAATATATGGAAAAAGAGTTTGAAAATGGCAAGCAGGCAATTAACATCAGAAAAGATAATAGGCCTTTTTCCCTCAGAAGGCCTAGGCATAAAAATAGAAGAGACAGAACGATGTAAGTCATTGTAAGGCTGATCCAAGTGCTTTTAATATTTTTCTTTCTTCTGTTTCCCAAGAGTACTTGTCTATCAGTTTATTGAAATGTGATTGGTTTTCTCGGTTGTTAAGTAGCTCATGACATTTTTTACTGATTTCTGTAGCGCTGGTTTCTTTAATCAATTCTCCTATGTTGTTTAATTGTATGATCTTTCTTGAAAGAGGAGAATTGGTAGTTAATAGGAGCGTGCGGCAGAAAATTGCGTCAAAGATTTTATTTGGGCTATTGAGCCTGTTGTTGAGTGAGTCTCGCTTGTAAAAAGCAAATGTTATTTTGGATTCACTCATTATTTTCTTGAGCTGGCTATTGGACATGGATCCTGTAAAGTCAATGCATGAGGTAATTTCTAAGTCGCGACTCAATTGCATTAGTTCTTGGATGTAAAGGGCATTTCCCCCACCCGCTATTATTAGTCTGATATTCGGTGTAGATGCTTTTAGCAGGGCAAATGCTCGAATAATCTTATCAATTTCTCTGCCTGGATATACGCCACCACAGTAGCTTAAAATGGTCGGCTGACTTTTGGCCTGCTCTGGTAAAATATGCACTTGGCTATTGGTATTGTAGGTATAGGTGATTTTTTCTTTTTTTACTTTTAGTAACCGTCGAAGAAATTTTACTCTGAACTCATCTGTCGTGAACGATTTTAGGCTGTTGTTGATGGTCTTCTTCTCTAAGAAGTACCAGATAGGGCGATATTTCTTGCTGTAGGGGAAGTAATCTAGTCCGCAAAAAATCTCAAGTGTTTCGTAGATGTACTCAATGGATTTAAATTTTTTAAATACAGTCGCGATCAAGCCTGGTATTGGGTTAACTGCATAAATTAATTGTGGAGGTGTTTTGTTAATCCAGTGGCAAAGTTTCAATATTCCGGTTACAGAATTAAATATTTTCAAAAGCTTGTGTTTAGCGCTTACAGCTATCACTTTGTGTGGTTCAGTTGATGAGTAGTGCTTGGCTGTAATTCCGGCAATTATTACTTTTTCATATTGTTTTTCAAGTGTGCTCTTTATTAAGGCGATTTTCGGGGTTGTTTCAATTCCAACCCCGAAGTATAGGATTACTGCAGTTCCAGAACGCTTTTTGTTATCCATGAGTTTATGTCTTTTAAGAAAGTGTTGGCAACGGTGGTCTGCTTTTTAACATCGCTAAGCAGTTGTTGAGAAAGCTCATCCTGATTATTGAGGCCGATTAAGGTCTTCTCAATAATGTCATCTGGATTCAGTCCGTCACTGTAAAGGGTGCCTTGAGGTAATAAGTTATGGATGTTTTTCAGTTTGGGCTCTATGCCAACTACTACGCTCGGTAGTCCAACTTGTGCGGGTAGCAAAACCCCGTGGGCTCGAGTGCTGACTAATATGTCGAACTCTTGTTGTAATTTTTTTATGAAGGTGCCTGGTGTGCACTTCTGAGGGTCCCAGACTAGCCATTCAAAATCAGGGACTTTATCTATAATGGAGCGGTCATGCTCGTGATATAGTGAAATCAGCTTAATTGTATGGCCTCGTGAAGCAAGTTGGCGTGCTGCTTCAATCGTATTTTTTAATACATTCTCGCCGTGCTGATTTAATTTCCAATCGCGTAATATGACTCCAATAGAGTTACTTTTTTCTCTCACTGGTTTTGACGTCTCAGTATTCCAGTGGTCAAGTAGAAAGGTCGGATCGGTATAGAGAGCAGATGTGTGGAGAAGTTTTTCGAGTATTTCGAGGCTTACACTGTCCCGTACGGATCTGAAATCACAGTTAACAAGTGGGCTTATGGCTTGTTCTATTTGGGCGGGGGAGGAAGTCTCAAACGGGCCCACGCCTAAACAGACGGCTGCGCTTCTTTTGTATAAAGGGCGACTTTTCTTTAGCGCTCGCAATGCGAATATCTTCAAGATTTCAAATTGAGTTAGGCCTTGTTTTCTAACTTCTAGATATTTTTGGATAAAAGGCTTTTTGGTCTTGTTTCCATTGAATTCAAAAAACTGTCCTCCGCCACCAAAAAAAAGAAAATCTGTCTTGATGGGGGCTGATATCGGCACATAATTGCATTTATACTTATTTAGATAGCCAACGTTATTAGGGTGTTTGACTCCTACTGATATATTTTCTTCTTTAAAGTGTCGGCGCAAAATGTTAATGCACACCTCGAGAAGAACGTCGTCACCCAAATTTCCCGGCCCATAAGCTCCTCGAATATAAGCTTTTAAAGGTTTTTTGTTAAATGGCATAGGTGTATGTTATCCAGGCTATTGGTATTAAGCTGATGTAAAACTTTTTATCAAAGAAACTTTTTGGTACTAAGTTGTGTTTTGCGAGTGCTGGTGTCCAAAGAGCTAGATGTATAACCTGGGATAATAAGAAGGCTTTAGCGACCCCGGTGGCTCCTGCTTCATTGAAAGCTGTAAAGTAAACTAGAGAGAATATTCCCGCCCATATCATGTTGCTTAGAATACTTAGTTTTGCAAGTTCAGCAGCTACCATTTCTCGAGATATTGAGCTCTTGAATGAGGTAAGGATGCTCGCAAGCATAAATAACATTATTGTTTGCTGAAGGTCCCCGTTTCTTACAATCGTATCCGGATAAATCATTGATAATTTATCTGTGGATAATGCAAGAAAAATTGCAATGATTACGGCTGGGTAGTAGGTGATCGAAAAATTTATATTTTTATTGTGTTGAGTGTCTTTCGGGCTGTTGACGAGTAGCAGAAGTAAGTACCCTCCAAAAATCGTGGGCAATATACCTATGGTCATTCTCCACTGATTTGCGGTCGCAAGCAGAAAAGACTCCTGATCTCCAAATCTACTCTGTACATACCCGAGGAGTAACCAAATTACGGGCATGAAAAATAGACCGGTAAAGATGGCTGGGAGAAATGTTATTTTAACAACGTTTACAATTGTTGCAGAACATTTTTCTGGTTCAGTTCGGGTGGGGCTCACAAATAGCCATAGCATAGAGGTGAGAAGAAATGGAGCAGTGTATAAGTAAGAGTTTCCTGAGTATGCTATAAGCGGTAGTAATGTTAATAATAGTAATAGTCCTTGCAGGGTGCCTATCAAAGAGATTAGTTTGAATTTCTTTGATTGGGTTGCTGCGGCTATCTTGAAGCCGCTAGCTCCGTGTGCAATTAGAAGTACTATTGTTAATGCTGCGTTGGTGGGTGAGAGAGAGGACGAGTAATATAGGTACATCGAAACAGGTACAGATATCACTCCAATTAAAGTGATTAAAGTTGCTTTGTATTTTTTGTCACGGGTTATCGTATCTCCATTGTATCTAATGTGGGTGGTGCTAATGGCCTGTTGGAATAGTGTTCCGAAGGCTGAGATGGTCGTGATTATTATTGTCAGGGTCTTAGCGTCTTCAATGGTTGCGTAGTGGGAGGCAAAAGCCCCCGCTACGACCATTGCGCCTTTTGAGAAAAGAAAGTTAATCAGGTTGCTTAAGGCGCTATAGATAATGTTTTTCATTTGTTGACGCAGCCTTTTTTGTCTGCGCGCTCACTCGTCACCATATCCCTTTTGTATCGATTACAAGGGCTCTGTCGAGTCTGTTTTTCTCAATAGCTTTGAATTCTTTGTGGTCCACCAAAAGTAGAATGATGTCTGCTTCGCGGATGGCTTGCTCCTGACTTATTAGTTGTATTTTTTTGCTAAGGGATTCAGGCAGTTTTTCTATGTTTGGCTCTACTGCAAATACAGCGTCCGGATATAGCTCTGATAGATCTTTTGTAATTTCGACAGCTGGACTTTCTCGGAGATCATCAATGTTGGCTTTAAAGGCTAAGCCAAAGCACATGATTTTTGGTTGTTTAAAACGGTCGGCTTCGCGTTTTACCTTTTCAATTACGTACTGTGGTTTTGAATCGTTAACCTCCCTGGCACTTCTTATTAGCTTTGAAGTCTCAGGAGTTTTGCTGACAATGAACCATGGATCAACAGCGATGCAGTGTCCGCCGACTCCTGGCCCGGGTTGCAGGATATCGACCCTTGGGTGGCGGTTGGCCAGGCGGATCAGTTCCCAGACGTTGATATCCAGCTTGTCGCAAATCATCGAGAGTTCGTTGGCGAAGGCGATGTTCACGTCGCGAAAACTGTTCTCGGTGAGTTTGCACATTTCCGCAGTGCGGGCGTTGGTAACGATGCATTCACCCTGGACAAAGACCTTGTAAAGGCTGATGGCCAATTCGGAGCACTTTGGCGTCATACCACCGATAACACGGTCGTTCTGCACCAGCTCGCGCAGCACGTGGCCGGGCAGTACCCGTTCCGGGCAGTGAGCAATGCGGATGTCGGAGCTTTCACCGTGGGTTTGCGGAAAACTCAGGTCTGGACGGGCTTCGGCGAGCCAGGCGGCCATCTGTTCCGTAGCGCCGACCGGGGAGGTCGACTCCAGAATGACCAGGTCTCCTTTCTTCAACACCGGGGCAATGCTTTTACTGGCCGATTCGATGTAGGTCAGGTCCGGTTCATGGTCGCCCTTGAACGGAGTGGGTACGGCAATCAGAAAAGCATCGGCGGGTTCCGGCCGGGTGGTGGCGCGCAGGTAGCCTTCAGTCACGGCGGCATGCACAACCATGTCCAGGTCTGGCTCAACGATATGAATCTGTCCACGGTTGATGATATCAACCGCGTTTTGATTAACGTCGACACCGATCACTTGTTTTTTGCGCGAAGCGAAGACAGCCGCAGTGGGCAAGCCGATATACCCGAGACCAACGACGGAGATGGTTTTGAAAGGCATGGAACGTCCTTGAATGGTGATGTGTAGATACGTTGTTCAAGCGAGCTAACAGCCGAGCAAAGCTACGGCTGTTAAGTAAGGGAGGGGGTTAGCGAGCGAGCAGCGCCTCGATGATGCGCTGGCAGGCTTTACCGTCGCCGTAAGGGTTATGGGCGTAACTCATGGTGCGGTAAGCGACTGTATCGGTGAGCAAGCGGTTCAACTCGCGGGCGATATCCGCGGTTTCGGTGCCGACCAGTTTCACCGTGCCTGCGGCAACGGCCTCTGGCCGTTCTGTGGTATCGCGCATTACCAACACGGGTTTGCCCAGTGACGGCGCTTCCTCCTGGATGCCTCCGGAGTCGGTCAAGATGATGTGCGCACGGCTCATCATGTGGACGAAGGGCAGGTAGTCCAGGGGCTCGATCAGGTAGATGTTGTGAATGCCGGTCAGGAGTCGATTGACCGGCTCGCGCACATTGGGATTGAGGTGCACGGGATAGACGATATCAACCTCTGGATGTTGTTGGGCAACCTCCATCAACGCCTGACAGATGCGTTCGAAGCCGTCACCGAAACTTTCCCGGCGATGGCCGGTAACGAGGATCAGTTTTCGGGCGGGGTCCAGAAAGGCCGCCGGTGCGGAGGCCTGGGCAAGCAGTGCCAGGTCCTGATCGAGACGCTTGACGACATCCAGCAGGGCATCGATCACTGTGTTGCCCGTGACGACGATCGTGGCCGGGTCAACGCCCTCGCGCAGCAGATTGGCTTGTGACGTCTCGGTTGGCGCGAAGTGCAGGTTGGCCAACGCCCCCGTGAGTTTACGATTGCCTTCTTCCGGCCACGGCGAGTAGAGGTTACCCGTGCGCAAACCGGCTTCGACGTGCGCAACCGGAATCTGCTGGTAGTAGGCCGCGAGGCTGGCAGCAAAGGTGGTGGCGGTATCTCCGTGAACCAGCACGATATCGGGTTGGAATTCTGCCAGGACTTTCTTCAGCCCTTGCAGGATCGCGCTGGTGACATCGGTCAGGTCCTGGCCGGGTTTCATGATGTTCAGGTCGAAGTCCGGCTCAATGGAAAACAACCCCAACACTTGGTCGAGCATTTCACGGTGTTGGCCGGTGACGCAGACTTTCGCCTCAAAGCGTTCATCTGCCGCCAGTGCCAACGCAAGTGGAGCCATTTTAATGGCCTCAGGACGGGTACCAAAAATGCATAGGGTCTTCATAGGGCGATCCATTGCTATGTTCGTAGCTGAAGGTGGAGGGATGTTTGGACGGACTAACAAATGTCGCTTCAGATCGATGCTGTATAAAACAACGATGAGCCAACCTTTGTTGATCCAGAGAAATACGCCGAATTAACGGATAACCATCGACGTGAGGTGCCACTTGTTTGATTTTTGCCACGCTACCGCCCCAGGATTAATTGCCAGTCCCTGAGAGCGTCATTATTTATTAATGTGTCTGCATTTTTTTCAGCTGCAGGTAGCAAGGTGGAGTTGATATGGCTACCGCCATGCATTTCTGCTTGACGGTAGCGGGGTACAGATAACAGTTAGTTAACTAAACGTTCTCTGATTTATATTCGTAGTTGTAATAACCATAATCGGCATAGCCATATTTGGCCGAGGCGCGTTTTTCAACACCATTGAAAATGGCGCCTTTCAAATCAATGCCATTTTGTGCAAAGCGGCGAATGGTTAATTCAATTTCACGAACCGGGTTAAGTGCAAAACGCGTCACAATCAAGCTGGTGCCCGACTGGCGGCCGACAATCGCCGCATCCGTCACCGCCAGCAATGGCGGGGTATCCAGAATCACCAGGTCGTACTGGGCGCTGACTTGGTCTAGAAACGCACTGAAGTTCGCGTGCATTAGCAGTTCTGAAGGGTTGGGCGGTATTTGTCCGCGGCCAATAATGTCAAGGTGCTCGAATTCAGTTTTATTGATCGCGGTTGCCAGGTCGCAGCGCTTGACGAGTAAATCTGAAAGCCCGTTTTCAGCGGGCGTTCCGAATACTTTATGCAAATACCCTTTGCGCATATCCACGTCGATCAGCAATACACGCTGGCCGGTCTGAGCGATGACTGCAGCGAGGTTGGCGGAAACGAAGGTTTTACCTACCTTGGGGCTTGGGCCGGAGATCATCAGGCGATTATTGCTGGCTTCGAGCATGGCGAAGTGCAGACTGGTGCGCAGGCTGCGCAATCCTTCTATGGCCAGGTCGGTGGGGTGACTGCTGGCCAGTATGGGGGCGGCGTTGTTTGCGCGGCCTCGGCCACTTCGCAGGGTTTTGCTTTCCTCGCCTTTTTGCAGTGTGCTGAAAGGAATGGATGCGTACACCGGCAACCCCAGCTGTTCAATTTGATCCGGATTTTCCACGCCGCGGTTAAGGGCCCTGCGAAAAAGCACCACTGCAATCGCCAGAAAAGCCCCGAACAGGGTGGCGATGAGAACGATCAGGGGTTTCTTCGGTTTAACGGGCTTTAGCAGATCCACATCGGCGGTATCGATCAAGCGCACGTTGCCCACGGTGCCGGCACGCATTACGTCCAGTTCCTGGGATTTGTTCAGGAGCTGGGTATAAATTTCGGTGCTGACTTTTACATCGCGGGTGAGGCTAAGCAGTTCTTGCTGTGTTGAAGGCAGGCCCTCGACTTTTTTGGCCAAGCCATTCTGCTTGGCTGTCAGCTCGCCCAATTGGCTGAGCAAGGCCCGATAGGCGGGGTGCTGACGGGTAAACTTGCGATCCATTTCCGCTTGCTGCAATTTCAATTCTGAGATGCTGGTATCCAGCGCCACGATCTGATCGAGAATGGCCTTGGCTTCCAGGCTGATATCGATGGATTTGCTGCGAATTTGATACTTGTTCAGGGCGTTTTCGGCTTTTTCCAGGTCTTTACGGACCTGAGGCAGTTGATCTTTAAGAAAATCCAGGCTTTGGGCGGCTTCGGCCGATGTCCGCTCGACATTTTGCCGTACATAGAGCTTGGCGATTTCATTGAGGATTTGAATGGCTTCGGCCGGTTCCTCGCTTTCAAGAGCCAGTCCGATCATGCCGGATTCTTTACCGCGCTCCGATACATCAAGTACCTTTTGGTACTTCAAAATACTGGTCAGGCGTGGGTCACGCACGATGTTGAACGTAGTACCAGGATTCGCCTGCAACACTTCGACCTGCAGTTTAATGCCGTCTTTTTCATAGGCTTGGCCCACTTGGCTTTGGACCAGGACATTGTCGTCTTCATCCAGCAATGTAAAGTGATCGTTTTCGCCAGTGACCAACGTGAGCGTCTTACTCAGGAGTTCTTGTGGGAGATCGAGCTGAAATATTTTCAGGGTTTCGCCACCCCAGGCAAAACTGTTCATGCCAAACCAGGGCGTCGCAACCGTATTAACAGCGTCCGGCTTGAAATGACGAGCAATAAAGTCGCCGATCACCGGAAAACGGTTCGGCTCGACAGTGATATCCAGCGATAGATTGTCGACAACCTTGCCGATGATGGCGCGCGACTTGATTAATTCAATTTCTGTGGCTGAAGGCGACTCTTTGCCCAGCATGCTGTTGATGTCGGAGAATCCGAGCATGTCATTTTTTTTGGCCTCCACCTGTATCAAGGCAGTTGCCTGGTAAACAGGATTGGCCAACACCGCGTACGCCGTGCCAACAGCCATAGAGGCAGCAGTGATCCCGGCAATCAACCATTTATGATCGACCAGTGTTCCGAGTAGGCCCATCAAGTCGATTTCATCATCATCGTCATGTGAGGTTAATGCTGGAGTTTGCTGCATAAGTGGGTTCTTTTTTAACAGATGTTCGAGGAGTGGTTTAGCGTGCGAGACGCCTTGCCCAGGCGGTTACTGCTTCTTCAATCAGCGCGTATGCATGCACAAAAGCAGGTTTGCCTTGACGGTAGGGGTCACTGATTTCGCGGTTGTTCTGCCACTTGCCCAGCAAGAAGACCTTGCCTCGCGCTTCAGGCGCGATCTTGAGAACACGGTCTATGTGGGACTGCTCCATCACCAGGATCAGATCCGATTCGCTGATGGTGGCGGGGGTCAGTTGATTGGCTTTGTGCTCATTTGGCAGATGGCCATGCTCTTCCAGTACGGCCCGGGCGGTGGACTCGATAGGGTGGTCTTGTAGCGCGCCAAGACCCGCGGAGCTGACTTCGATGTCGGACCGGCCCAGTGCATCTCGCAACAAATGTTCTGCAGTGGGGCTTCGGCAAATGTTGCCAATGCAAACGATGAGAATCTTGTTAAACAAGGCAACCTCCCTGGAAATTCCACACTTGCGGTGATGGTGCAATTGGAAAGACTGAAATTCTGTTCTTCTTCAATGGCACTTTTGTGACGGCTTGCAGCTATTGGGTGTGTGCCTCTTTCCGTGAGGAATTGCCGTACTGGATGAAACTGTTCACTGCGAAGACTCTGGTCTGCTGGAATCTCGACTTGGAGCGTGCTTGACAGTTGCTGTGCTAAAAATCATAACTGGCAACCCACGGCAAACTCAACCATTAAATGCCACGGGATTATTAAGTGTGCGCGGAAAAAAAATATCAATATATAAAGTCAGATATTAAATAACATCGCTAACTCTTAAAATAACATTACTGGATCTTATCGGACAAATATTAACATTTTTGACTTTTCTGTGTTGTCCAGTATTGGGCTATGTTAAATAGCGTGAGGTGCAGTTTGATGATAAGTGTAGGGGGATTGCTTTGAGTAAAGCGTTCTCCAGCATTCGTTTATTGCCAATGAATTTCGTGCGTTTTTAAAGGGCACAGTTTCCATGATCGGCCAATTCCGTTTCTCGGGTGCGTTTCCATCCTTGGGAGAAATCCGTCGCAAGGTCGAGGGGAAAACCGCGGAGCTACTTGGCCGCATGGGCGTAGAAGGGGCTGATTGTGTCCATCCATAGTGCTTCGGCAGTTCAAACGACCTTGCCTGAGAGTCTCACGGCTAGCGCCTGGTATTTGGTTCAATGCAAGGCGAACCAGGATGAGCGTGCAGAGATCAATCTGGATAACCAGGGGTATACCTGTTTTCGCCCTACGCACCAGCGCGAACGTGATTTACAGGGGCGCAGGAGGATTGTTCGCGAATCGCTGTTTCCGGGTTACCTGTTTATCCAGCTAGGCTCAGGTGAGAGCTGGGCGCCTTTGCGTTCTACCCGCGGTGTATTGCGAATTGTCAGTTTTGGAGGCAAGCCGCTGCCCGTAGGTGATGACTTGATCGCCCGACTTCATGAGCACGATAGCGGAGCCCCTGTGGAGGCTCGGTTTGCCTGTGGCGAGAAGGTGCGTATCAATGAGGGGCCTTTTGTCGATGTGGAAGCGATCTTCCTGGCGATGGAGGGAGAGCAGCGTGTGTTGCTCCTGATGACGCTGCTGCAGCGTGAGCAAAGAATCAGCATCCCCCTGGTTGATATCAGTAAGCATTGACACGGCGCGTTGCTCCCGGCCAGCCAATCAACCAGCAGATACCATTCTGGCAACAAGGTCAGTTGCTCTCGTCTTCGCTCCCCCCCCCAGTAGGCATTAAGCTTTTTTCGCAGCGCCGGGAAGGTAGCGGTCTCAGTCAGGACCGCATCTTTACGGCGTCGCTGACGTTCCAGCTCGCGAACAGGTTTATGTCTTCACGCGATTGCCCGGTATCCTTTTTTTGGTTCTTCACGCAATCCCGGGAAACTGTAGGAGCCAGCTTGCTGGCGATGGACTCAAGTACGCCGCGTTTATCCGGTTCGCACGCGTTATCGTTATCGACCATCGCTGGCAAGCCAGCTCCTACAACAGACCGCGTCCTGGTCGAAAATGAAGTGACTTCCCGGGGGAACTGTAGGAGCCGGCTTGCCGGCGATGGACTCAAGGACGCCGCATTTATCCGGTTTACTCGCGTTATCGTTAACGACCTTCGCTGGCAAGCCAGCTCCTACAAGACCGCGTCCTGGTTGAAAATGAAGTGACTTCCCGGGGARCTGTAGGAGTCGGCTTGCCGGCGATGGACTCAAGTACGCCGCGTTTATCCGGTTCACACGACG
>NZ_JBFUHR010000005.1:0-233868 GCF_056402295.1 Pseudomonas sp. P4_B3 | reverse complement strand
GATCAAAAGATCGCAGCCTGCGGCAGCTCCTACGCCAAGGTTGGAAACCCGAGCCGCCGTGGCTCCTGGCGAATCGACTCAGCGATCAGGCAGGGTGATATTGAGTTCCAGAATCGAGCAGCTGCCCTGGCTTTCCAGTGCGACATGCACGTCATCGGACCCGATATTGACGTACTTGCGGATCACCTCGACCAGTTCCTTCTGCAAGGCCGGCAGGTAGTCCGGGGTGCTGCGTTGGCCGCGTTCGTGCGCCACGATGATCTGTAGACGCTCTTTCGCTACCGACGCGGTGCTTTGCTTTTTGTTGGCACGAAAGAAGTCAAAAAGGTTCATTACCTACCTCCAAACAGGCGCTCGAAGAATCCCTTCTTCGTTACATCGAGAAAACGATGTTCCTTTTCTTTGCCCAAGAGGCGATCAACCGTGTCGCTATAGGCCTGACCTGCGTCGCTCTGATCATCAAGAATCACTGGCACACCCTGGTTGGAAGCCTTGAGCACCGCTTGGGATTCCGGGATCACACCGAGCAGTTTGATCGAGAGGATTTCCTTGACGTCTTCGACGCTGAGCATTTCGCCTTTTTCGACTCGCTCCGGGTGGTAGCGGGTAATCAGCAGGTGTTCCTTGATCTGCTCTTCGCCACGTTCGGCACGACGGGACTTGCTGGCCAGCAAGCCCAGCATGCGGTCCGAGTCACGTACCGAGGACACTTCCGGGTTGGTCACGACAATCGCTTCATCCGCGAAGTACATAGCCAGGTGGGCGCCTTTCTCGATACCTGCCGGAGAGTCGCAGACCACGAATTCGAAGTCTTCCTTCAGGGCCATCAGGACTTTTTCCACGCCTTCGACGGTCAGCGCGTCTTTGTCGCGGGTCTGGCTGGCGGCCAGCACGTAGAGGTTTTCCAGGCGCTTGTCTTTGATCAGGGCCTGTTGCAGGTTGGCTTCGCCGTTGACCACGTTGACGAAGTCATACACCACGCGGCGCTCGCAACCCATGATCAGGTCGAGGTTACGCAAGCCCACGTCGAAGTCGACGATCACTGTTTTGTGGCCGCGCAGAGCGAGGCCGGTACCGATAGCGGCGCTGGTGGTGGTCTTACCCACACCACCCTTGCCGGATGTAACCACGAGAATCTTGGCCAAGGTGTTTCACCCCTAAGGAAAGAGGACTTTTCAGCCCTTGAAAAACATCTCCTGAAAAACTACTGCAGTCGGACAGCCTTGGCTGGAATCCGGTTTTGAGCGGCGTTTACCCCCGGTAAACACTGCTTTCGGCCTTTTTCCTACTTCGTTTGAGCCGTTTTCGCTACGTTTTAGAGATGCTTGGAAAATGCGGCAGTATCCGTTAAAGCCGAATGATGTTCAACACGTCGCCGGACAGGCTGACCTGCACACCCGAACCCCATAGCGGGTCGCGGCGCAGGTCTTCGGAAACCTTGTAATGCCCGGCGATGGAAATCAGTTCAGCACTCATTTGCTGACAGAAAATCCGCGCCTTGGTGTCGCCCTTGACGCCGGCCAACACGCGACCCCGCATCGGGCCGTATACATGGATGTTGCCATCGGCGAGAAGTTCCGCCCCCGGGCTGACCGAGGAGATCACCACCAGATCGCAGCCCTGGGCATAAATCTGCTGGCCGCCGCGTACTGGCGAAGTGATGATTTTCGTCGGTTTGATGGTCGGCTCGGGCGGTTTTTCCGGTTTTTTCTTCGGTTCGCCTTCGGTCAGGTCCAATGGACGCTCGCGGGCACCGGACGGTGGCAGCACCGGCAGGTCGACCGCGATGGCGGCGGCGATGTCTTCGATGCGGCTGGCACGGATCGCCAGGGTGCGCAGGCCATGCTGGCGGCACACGCGCATCAGGCCGGGCAGATCGACCGCGCCTTCGTTGGCCGGGAGTTTGTCCAGGGCCAGTACCAGCGGCGCGTTGCTGAAGAAGTTGGGCGCTTGGGCGACCTTGGCGGCCAGTTGCCGATCAAGGCTTTCGAGGTCGTTACGGGCCAGTTCCAGCACCGTAATGGCCAGCATGCTGCCCTTCAACTGGAACACGGGATCTTGGTCTAGCGGTTCGGTTTGGCTCATGGTCGGCATACAACGACTTGTCACTAAAAGTGCCGAGACTTATAACGAGAACGCCCGCAGGCCGCAAGCCGGGTCGAACGATGTAGAATGCGCGGCCATTGTCATTCCGGAAGCATTAATGGACCGCCCGCGTTTTCGAAAAGCATTTCTATCTCCACGTTTCTGGCCGCTGTGGTGTGGCCTGGGGCTGTTGTGGCTGATCGTCCAATTGCCGTATCCGGCACTGTTGTGGATCGGTCGTGTACTGGGATCTTTGATGTATCGGGTGGCCGGCGACAGACGGCGCATTGCCAAGCGCAATCTGGAACTGTGTTTTCCGGAAAAAACCGCCGCCGAACGCAAACGCCTGCTCAAGGAGAACTTCGCCTCCACCGGCATCGCTTTTTTTGAGATGGCGATGAGCTGGTGGTGGTCGCGCAAGCGCCTGGCGAACCTGGCTCATGTCGAAGGGCTGGAGCATTTGCAAAAGGCTCAGCGCGAAGGCAAGGGCGTGATCCTGATGGCGCTGCACTTCACGACGCTGGAAATCGGTGCCGCGCTGCTCGGCCAACAGCACACCATCGACGGCATGTACCGCGAGCACAAGAATCCGCTGTTCGACTACATCCAGCGCCAGGGCCGCGAGCGGCACAATCTCGACTCGCTGGCGGTGGAGCGCGAAGACGTGCGCGGCATGCTCAAATTGCTGCGCTCGGGCCGCGCGATCTGGTACGCACCGGATCAGGACTATGGCGCCAAGCAAAGCCTCTTCGTGCCGTTGTTCGGCATTCAGGCTGCGACCGTCACCGCCACGAGCAAGTTTGCGCGGCTGGGCAAGGCGCTGGTGGTGCCGTTCACCCAGGAGCGTCTGGTGGACGGCAGCGGTTATCGGCTGGTGATCCATGCGCCGCTCGAAGGCTTCCCCGGCGAAACCGAAGAAGAGGACTGCATTCGCATCAATCAATGGATCGAAAGCGTTTTGCGCGAGCATCCCGAGCAATACCTGTGGGCTCATCGCCGCTTCAAGAGTCGTCCACCGGGCGAGCCGAAGTTGTACGCCAAGCGCGGTTGAGTAACCGTTTTCCCAAGCACCATGGAGTGTTGCGATGAGTCCAGTTGAGCCGGTTACAGGGTTGATTCTTTCCGGTGGCGGGGCTCGGGCGGCCTATCAGGTCGGGGTGCTGGCGGCGATTGCCGAATTGCTGCCACCGGGGGCCCGCAATCCGTTTCCGGTGATCGTCGGCACATCGGCGGGCGCGATCAACGCCGTCAGCCTCGCCAGCGGGGCGATGGATTTTCGTAACGCCATCGAACGCCTGACAGCTTTCTGGCAGGGCTTTCGCAGTCACCTGGTGTTGCGCAGCGACTGGCCCGGGGTGATCCGCCAGGCCAGCCGCTTTGTCAGCCACAGTTTGCTCGGCATCGGCAGGCACATGCCGGTGGCGCTGCTCAATAGTTCTCCGCTGCGGGACTTGCTCAGCGACAAGCTGCATATGGGCGGCATCGCCGAAGCGATCGCACAGCAACAATTGCATGCAGTGGCAGTCACGGCGTTCGGCTATGAGTCCGGCCAGGCCGTCACCTTCTATCAAGGCGGCGGCAAGATCGATGCCTGGTTGCGCCATCGACGCGTCGGCGTTCCCACCCAACTGTCGGTTGAACATCTACTCGCCAGTTCGGCCATTCCGCTGCTGTTCGCCCCGGTGAAAATCGGTGCAGAGTATTTCGGTGATGGCGCGGTGCGTCAGTCGGCGCCGATCAGTCCGGCGCTGCATCTGGGCGCCAGTCGGGTGCTGGTGGTGGGCGTCAGCGGCAACCCACGCGGCGTCGACCCGCAACAACCCTTGCAGCGCAGCTACACCGGTCAGCAGCCGACCCTGGCGCAGATTGGCGGGCACATGCTCAACAGTACGTTCATTGACAGCCTGGAAAGTGACATCGAGCTGTTGCAGCGCCTGAACCAGTTCAGTCACCTGATGCCCGACGGCACGCCGACCCGCGCATTGGGCGTGGCGCCGGTGGACGTATTGGTGATTTCACCGAGCCAGCCGATCGATGAAATTGCCGCGCGACATCGTCAGGAATTGCCGGCGGCACTGCGCCTGTTTCTGCGCGGGCCGGGCGCGACCAAGACCAGCGGGGCCGGGGTGCTGAGCTATCTGTTGTTCGAGGCGGGGTATTGCAGCGAGTTGATCGAGCTAGGGCGGCGGGATGCGTTGGCAAAGCGCGGGGAGTTGCGCCGGTTTCTGGGGTTGGCAGAGCCTGTACTTTCGGTTTGAGACTTGTGGTGAGGCTTTCGCGAGCAGGCTCGCTCCCACAGGGACTTTCGTCGTATACAACGTTTGTGTTCGACAAGGTTCCACTGTGGGAGCGAGCCTGCTCGCGAAGCTTCTTAAATCAGAAGTGAACCTTAACCAGGAAACTGGTCACACTCTGATCAGTCTTGAAGCCCTGGCTGTCTTCAATACCGTACTTGTTTTTCCAGTAGTCGTACTCGACACCGACGTACAGCTGCTTGGCACCCAGGTTCAGCGCCTTGCCCAGGTCATATTTGACCTGCGGATTGAAGTGCAGGTTGGCGTGGTATTCGCCTTTTTTGTTCACGTCGTTGTCGACGACCCAGTCCATGAAGCCGTCGATCAGCACATCCGAGCCACCCACCGGGATGGTGTAGGACCAGACCGGCGTGACCTGCCAGATGTTGTCGCCCGGGCGGTCGCCTTCGGTGTGGCGGTTGTAGAAGTTCAACTGGAAGTAATCGAAGCCCGGGATGGCCAGGTCGAAACCAGGGCCGATCAGGTAGGACTCGGTATCGTCTTCACCGAACTCGTAGGTCATGGCCAGCAGGACGTCCTTGATCGGGCCGAGCTCGAACTTCTGGTCGAAGATCTTGTTGAACGACAGGCGCGGGCTGAGCTCGCCGTAGTGGCTGTTCTTGCCCGCGAAGGCGTCCTCCTTGCCGTTGTAGAAGATCTTGTCGATGAAGAAGAAGTTGTCGCCGTATTTCCAGCCGTCGGCGTGTTCAAAGGTCACCGTCTGCTGAATGCGCGGGTTGACCTGGAAGTCCTTACCGTAAAGGTAGGACAGGCTGTTGTTCTGCCACTGCAGCAAGTCGCCGGCCATGGCCTGACCCCCCGCCAGCAATGATCCCGCCAGCATCAGGCTAGTGCACGTACGTTTCATTCGGTTGCTCCCAAAAAGTAGGTGGTTCCACGTTATTTTTTTAAGGTCGGCGCTCTGGTGTGGCGCCTGTTTCCGTAGCGGTAAAAAATCATCCATTCGGTCAGCTTTGGTGCTGTTAGCAAGAGCTGAGCCAAGGCTTTCAAAAAGCAAAAAACTCCCGTTCGGCGGCTCAAGAGCGGTCGATTGAGAGGGGTTTTGGAGTGCCTTGGTGCCTGCCAGAGCCGGGGTAAGTTGGCCTGCTGGTCAGGTTTTACATCCGGGCTTTTTTTTAAACCGGATTCGGGCGGGCGCGGAGAATACTGACTCCTCGGCCAGGTCTCAAGTGCTCCGCAACGGCGCACCGACGACAGGTTTGGGGCACGGTTGCGGGGCAGCATCAGAAATGCACCTTCACCAGCAGGCTGGTGGTGTTTTCATTGGTGTCGAAGCTGGAACTGTTTTCGATGCCGTACTTGTCTTTCCAATAGCTGTATTCGAGGCCGACGTACACCTGTTTCTCCCGCCAGCCGAGGGACTTGCCCAGGTCGTACTTGATCTGCGGGTTGAAGTGCAGGTTGGCGTGATAAGTGCCATGGGAGTTCTGGTCGTTATCCACCACCCAGTCCATGTAGCCGTCGATCAACAGATTCGAGTTGCCCAATGGCAGGGTGTAGGACCAGGCCGGTGTGATCTGCCAGACATCGTCGCCGGGGCGCGAGCCTTCGGTCTGGCGGTAATAGAAATTCAAAGTGAAAAAATTGAAGCCCGGTACCGCGAGGTCGAAACCGGGGCCGATCAGGTAGGCCTCGGTGTCGTCTTCGCCGTTCTCGTAGGTCATGGCTAACAGCACGTCCTTGATCGGGCCGAATTCGAAACGGCGGTCGAGGATCTTGCCGAAGGAGAGGCGCGGGCTGAACTCGCCGTAGTAGGCGTGGGCGCCTTTGTTGCGGTCTTTCTCGCCGTTGTACCAGGTGCTGTCGACGAACAGGAAGTTGTCGCCGTACTTCCAGCGGTCGGCGTGTTCGAAGGTTATCGTCTGCTGGATCGACGGGTTGACCACGAAATCCTTGCCGTACAGGTAGCTCAGGCTGTTGGTCTGCCACAGCAGTAAATCGCCGGCCATGGCCTGACTCGCGGCCAGCAGGCCAGCACTCAACAGCACGTTGGTTTGTGTCCGAATCATCTGTTGCTCCCTCTTGTTTTTATTGTTCGAGGCGCAGGTTGTGGTCAGGGGGCTGGCCACAGGCAGGCCCCCTTGGTTATCCGTCAGATCAATGGGTGTGAGCGTGGCAGTCGTTGATGGCCGCGCGTTCGGCGCCACCCAGGATGTTGAACAGCAGATTCAGCGTCAGCGCGCTGAGGGTGGCCATGGCGATGCCGCTGTGGGTGATCGGGCTCATCCACACGGGCAGGTGGGCGAAAAACTCCGGGCGCACCACCGGGATCAGACCCATGCCGATGCTCACCGCCACCAGCAACTGGTTGCGACGGTCACCGATGTCGGCTTCCTGGAGAATCTTGATTCCGGTAGCGGCGACCATGCCGAACATCGCTATCGCTGCGCCACCCAGTACTGCCGGAGGAATCGAGGCCACCAGGAATGCGGCTTTGGGCAGCAGGCTCAGGACAATCAGCAACCCGCCGGCAACGATGGTCACCGAGCGGCAACGCACGCCGGTCATCTGCACCAGGCCGATGTTCTGGGCGAAGGAGGAGTGGGTGAAGGTGTTGAAGAACCCGGCGAAGAACGAAGCGCCGGCATCACACAGCAAGCCGCGACGCAGCATCCGTGGGCAGACTTCCTGGCCGGTGATCTTGCCCAGCGCCAGAAACATCCCGGTGGACTCGACGAAAATGATCACCACCACCAGGCACATCGACAGGATCGGCGCGAGTTCGAATTTCGGCATGCCGAAGTGCAGCGGCGTGACGAATTGCAGCCATGGCGCCTGAGCCATGCCACTGAGGTCGACCATGCCGAGCAGGCCGCAGAGCACATAGCCCAGGCACATGCCGATCAGCACGGAAATATTGACCCAGAAGCCGCGCATGAAGCGGTGCACCAGCAAGATGGTGCCCAGTACCAGTGCGGCGATGGTCAGGTAGATCGGCGAACCGAATTGGCTGGCGCCAGCACCGCCGCCGGCCCAGTTCACGGCCACGGGGAACAGCGACAAACCGATCGAGGTGATGACCGTACCGGTCACCAGTGGCGGGAAGAAGCGCACAACCTTGGACATGAACGGGGCGATGAGCATGCCGAAGAACCCGGCGGCGATGGTAGCGCCGAAGATCCCCTGCAAGCCGATGCCGGGCATGCCGGCCATGGCGACCATGCTGCCGACGGCGGCGAAACTGGCGCCCATCATCACCGGCATGCGAATGCCCATGGGGCCTATGCCGAGGGACTGGACGATGGTGGCAATACCCGCCACCAGCAGGTCGGCGTTGATCAGGAAGGCAATTTCTTCACGACTCAGGCCAGCGGCCTGTCCGATGATCAGCGGTACCGCGATGGCACCACCGTACATCAGCAGAACATGTTGCAAACCGACCAGGATCAGTTGCAAGAGGGGCAAACGCTGAATGGCGGGTGCGTCGGGGATGCGCGCTGTGGATAGCTCGGACATGCAACACCTCGGATCTTTTTATTCTTGTGATTTTTCGTATCAGGCAACCGCTGCGCGGTTGATCGCTGGCAAGCCAGCTCCTACAGATTTGTGTTGTTCACCGGTTAGGCGCACGACATGGAACCTGTAGGAGCTGGCTTGCCAGCGAAGCTTTTCAGCGATGAATCAGTTGGTCTGGGCGCCCTGCACAATCCAGGCACCGATCAGGTCACGTTCCTGCTGGGTCATCTGGGTGATGTTGCCCAGTGGCATGATCTGGCTGGTGACGGCTTGCGCCTGAATCCGCGGTGCGTTCTGGCGGATCTGTTCGGGGGTGTCGAACATCACACCGGCAGGGGCCGCACTGAACAGCGGGCTGGTTGGCTTGGCCGAATGGCAAACCGCACAACGTTCCTGAATCACACTGTGCACTTTGTCAAAGCCTGGGCCTGTGTTGGACGCTTGCGCCGGTGCGGCAGCCGGCGTTTCTGCAGGTTTGGCTTCAGCCGGTTTCAAACCACCGCCCACTGCTGTTTCCGGCAGTGGCTGGTATTCGATCTTCGCTGGCGCCTTGGCCACTTCCGGGCTGTTCAGCGGCGCGGGGCCGGTGACGTAAGCCAGGCTGATCATGCCGACGGCTGCCACCGGCAGGGTCCAGGCAAACTTGTGGCTGTCGTGACGGGTGTTGAAGTAGTGACGCACCAACACCGCCAGTACCGCGATCCCGGCCAGGATCAACCAGTTGTACTGGCTGCCGTAGGTGCTCGGGAAGTGGTTGCTGATCATGATGAACAGCACCGGCAAGGTGAAGTAGTTGTTGTGACGCGAACGCAGCAGGCCTTTGGCCGGCAGCGCCGGATCCGGCGTGCGGTTCTCGGCGATCGCCGCTACCAGTGCACGTTGCGCCGGCATGATGATGCGGAACACGTTGCCGACCATGATGGTGCCGATGATCGCGCCGACGTGCAGGTACGCACCCCGACCGCTGAACACTTTGCTGAAGCCGTAGGCCGCGCCGATGATCAGGACGAACAGGATGCCGCCGAGCAGGGCAGGGCGTTTGCCCAGGGCCGAGTCGCACAGGAAGGAGTAGATGAACCAGCCGACGAACAACGAGCCGAGACCGATGGCCACGCCTTCAGGACCGCTCAGGGTGCTGCCCGGAGCCAGCAGGTAGAGCGTCGGGTTGGAGTAGAACACCACGCACAGCAGCGCGATCCCCGACATCCAGGTGAAGTAGGCTTCCCATTTGAACCAGTGCAGGTTGTCCGGCATGGTCGGTGGGGCCAGTTTGTATTTTTCCAGGTGGTAGATACCGCCACCGTGGATTGCCCACAAATCGCCAGCCAGACCGCTTTTCGGGTTGACCCGGTTGAGGTTGTTTTCCAGCCATACGAAATAGAACGACGCACCGATCCAGGCCACGCCAGTAATCATGTGAACCCAGCGCACGCTCAGGTTCAGCCATTCCAACAGATGTGCTTCCACAGTCTTTACCTCTCGCCTGTCACTCTGTTGTCGAGTGATCAGGCCTTCTCTTATTGGTGGGGGGCGAGGATCAAACGCTCATCCTCTTTGAAAAAATGCTCATCGCAGTTATTGCCTGTGCCACTGCGATCAACCACCAGGAAGTCATCCCGCTTTTCGATCGTCAGCACCGGGTGGTGCCAGACGCCGCGATGGTAATTAATGCCCTGCCTGCCGTTGGTGACGAAGGCGCGGACCAAGCCTGATACAGGTTCATCGCCAAGTGGCGCGACCACGATCAGAAAGGGGTTGCCGAGCAGCGGAATGAAAGCCTGGCTGCCCAGCGGATGGCGCTCCAGCATGCTGACGGTCAGCGGCATGTCCTGCGCGTCGGCGCGGAAGATGCTGATGATCGCGTTGTCCTCAGGCGTAGCGGTTTGCACCGCCGCCAGTTTATGGAAGCGCATGGTCGAACCGTTGTTGATCATGAAGTGATCGCTGCCGTCGGTTTCGATCACGTCACCGAAAGGGGCGAAGGCTTCTTTGGTCAGCGGTTCAATCGTCAGTGTGCGCATGCTGGTCTTCTTATCTTTGAAATGTGTTTTCAGTTCACTGCATACCCTGTAGGAGCTGGCGAAGCCTGCGATCTTTTGACTTTGCTTTTTAAGATCAAGATCAAGATCAAAAGATCGCAGCCTGCGGCAGCTCCTACGGTCTCAGCATTACTTCGCTACCTTGCCCAATACGCGCAGGCGGCTCACACCACCATCCGGGAACACGTTCAGGCGGATGTGGGTGATCGGGCCCAGTGCCTTGATCTGCTCGGCGAAGGTGTGTTCGGCGTGCATTTCCAGCTTCTGGCTTGGCAGCAGTTCGCGCCAGAACAACGACTGGGTTTCGATCTGGCTGTCGGTACCGCCCTTCACGAACGCGCCCTGGATCGAGCAGCTGTCCGGGTAGTTGCCCTTGAAGTGCAGGGTGTCGACGATGACTTTCTCGACTTCGCCGGCATGGCCCAGCGCGACGATGACCCAGTCATTGCCCGGGGTACGACGACGCGCGGTTTCCCAGCCATCGCCCATGTTGATGCCGCGGCCCGGGTTGAGGATGTTGCTCATGCGACCGAAGTGTTCATCGGAGCAGGCGAGGGCGCGGCCACCGTTCAGAGCTGCAGCCAGGTCGACCTGCTCGTTGTCGCCGGTAGCGGACCAGTCACGGAACGGCACGCCGTACACGCGCAGACGGGCCACGCCACCATCCGGGTAGATGTTGAAGCGCAGGTGGCTGAAGGCCTGGTCGTTGTTGATTTCGTGGTAGTGGTGGCTGTTGCCTTGCAGCTCGACGGCAGACAGCACTTCAACCCACTGGGTGTTTTCGTTCGGCTCGCCTTCGGCCAGGAAGCAGGCTTCCAGGGACGCCGATGGCGGGAAGTTGCCGGTGAAGAATGAAGTGTCGATGTCGACGCCCTTGATCGAACCCGGTACGCCCAGGCGGATCACGGCGCTGTCGAAGCCTTCGAAGCGCTTGCGGCGCGACTCCCAGCCATCCATCCACTTGCCGTTGTCATCGAACACGCCCTCCTTCCATACGGCCGGGGTCGGTTGGAACAGACGGTTGGCGTCTGCGAACCAGTCATCGGTGACCGAGATGATTTTGGTGCCCAGGCGGGCGTCGGCCAGGTTGACGAACTTCTCGAAAGGTACGGCGTAAGCTTTCATTCTTCTTGTCTGCCTTTAAATAAGTGGCTTGGGATGCTTGCGAGGCTCTGGGTGTTTTCTGCGTTTAAGAACACTCAGGCCAGGCTTGCTATAGGGTCAGTAATCGGAACAGGGCGATCTTGTTGATCTGCGCCAGCGCGCATTTGAACTCGGTGTCGACCGGGTTGTGGATGCGCGTTTCGAACGCTGCGAGGATCTGATGCCGGTTGCTGCCTTTTACCGCCATGATGAAGGGAAACTTGAACTTGGCTTTGTAGGCGTCGTTCAGCTCGGTGAAGCGAGAAAACTCTTCGGCCGTGCATTGGTGAATACCGGCGCCAGACTGTTCTTCAGTGCTGGCTGCGGTAAGCTGGCCCTGGACGGCAGCTTTGCCGGCCAGGTCCGGGTGAGCATTGATCAGATCAAGCTGGCTTGCGTGATCAGCACTCAACAGGATGTCGCTCATGCGCTGGTGCAGGGTTTCGATCTGGTCGATCGAGGCATCCTGGCCCAGGTCGTAGGCCTTCTCGGCCACCCATGGCGAATGTTCGTAGATGTCGGCGAAAGCGGCGACGAAGGCGTCGCGGCTCAGGGTCGAAGGTTTGACGGTTTGGAAGGTGCTCATTTGGCAGCCCCTGTGTACGGGTGGGTTTCTTGCCAGTGGCGCGCGATGTCGACGCGACGGCTGAACCACACCTGTTCATGACTTTTAGCGTATTCGATAAAGCGCTTGAGCGAAGCCAGACGCGCCGGACGGCCGATCAGGCGGCAGTGCAGGCCGATCGAGAGCATTTTCGGTGCCTCGGCGCCTTCTGCGTAGAGCACATCGAACGCATCCTTGAGGTATTCGAAGAAGTCGTCGCCCTTGTTGAAGCCCTGGACTTGGGTGAAGCGCATGTCGTTGGTGTCCAGGGTGTACGGGATCACCAGGTGCGGCTTGCCGGTCGGGTTGTTCGGTTCCCAGTAGGGCAGGTCGTCGTCGTAGGTGTCGCAGTCGTAGAGGAAACCGCCTTCTTCCATCACCAGGCGACGGGTGTTCGGGCCGGTGCGGCCGGTGTACCAGCCCAGCGGGCGAATGCCTGTGATTTCGGTGAGGATGCGGATCGCTTCGAGCATGTGCTCACGTTCCTGGGCTTCGTCCATGTACTGGTAGTCGATCCAGCGATAGCCATGGCTGCAGATCTCGTGGCCGGCATCGACCATGGCGCGGATCACGTCCGGGTGACGCTGGGCGGCCATGGCCACGGCGAAGATGGTCAGCGGAATGTCGAATTCCTTGAACAGTTTCAGGATCCGCCACACGCCGGCACGGCTGCCATACTCGTAAAGTGATTCCATGCTCATGTTGCGCGCGCCTTGCAGCGGCTGGGCAGAAACCATTTCCGAGAGGAACGCTTCGGACTCTTTGTCGCCGTGCAGGATGTTGCGCTCGCCGCCTTCTTCGTAATTGAGTACGAACGACAGGGCAATACGGGCATTGCCCGGCCAGTGTGGGTGCGGAGGGTTACTGCCGTAACCGACCAGGTCGCGTGGGTAGTCAGCGCTCACTGCAGGCTTCCTTCTTATTCGATGATGACGGTTGGTGTGACGTAGCTGAAAACTGGATGGCAGGCTGGCGTCACAGCGATGGGCTGATTGTATACAACTTTATATTCACTTTGTAAGCCTGAATTTTCGCATTTTTCACCGACTGTCATCTTTTACTGCTATTGGCGTGAGCCTGCAAGAAATCTGCCTGAATGGTCAGTAATTTGATGAAGGGGTCATAGGCTGTGCGGTTTGGCGGGAAATCGACAGTAAATAGGCAGATGGCGAGGGTAAAGCGAAAAATGTCGTTTTTATTGTGTACAATTTTTTTGAAAAGTGTCTTAATCAGTCGCTCGCCGCAGCTTTTCGTGCTCCGAATCGGTGCGGTCTCCTTTTCAACTGACTTCGGGAGGCGCGAAGTCTGACTGCTCCACGCAGGCAGGCGCGCAGAATCAATGGGACGTTTGACTACACACGTTTTGGACGCAGCACACGGTTGCCCGGGCAGCTCGATCAAGGTCGAGTTGTACCGCGTTGAAGGATCGCACCTGGAATTGGTCGCCAGCGCGATAACCAACAGCGATGGTCGTGTCGATGCACCGCTGCTGCAAGGCGATGACTACCGCACCGGGGTCTATCAGGTTCAGTTTCATGCCGGCGATTACTACCGCGCCCGTGGCGTCAAGCTGCCGGAGCCTGCCTTCCTGGATGTCGTGGTGCTGCGTTTTGGCATCTCCGCCGAGCAGGATCACTACCATGTGCCGTTGTTGATTTCGCCTTACAGCTACTCCACCTATCGCGGCAGCTGATCCCCCAGGCAGCTGCTGCACCCTGGAAGCGACTGCGCATATAGCTTCTTTGGTCTTTCGCCCGCTCACACTGCGGGCTTTTTTTCGTCTGTGTAAAAGTCAAAAGATCTTGCTGTTTAGCGGCTCAGCAGGGACGCTGCACCCGCACCACTGAACAACCCCGCACTGATCCGGTTAAACCAGCTCTGCCCCTTGCCGCTGCGCAGATACCGCGCCGCACCATGGGCACCAAGGCCGTAGGCCAGTTTGCACAGCAGGTCGAGCACGGTCCAGGTCGCAATCATCACCAGCAACTGCGGCAGGAACGCTTGTTCGGCACTCAAGAACTGCGGCAGGAAAGCGGCGAAGAACAGAATGTCTTTCGGGTTGCTCGCGCCCAGCATGAACGCGCGGCCGAAAAGTGCGCGAAAGCGCGGCACTGCTGCAGCTTGAGGCACTTCGGCGCCATGGGAAGGCTGGCGCGATTGCTGCCAGCTCTGCCAGGCGAGATAGAACAAGTACAACGCACCGACGATTTTCAAGGCGCGGAACAACTGTTCCGACGCCAGCAGCAACGCGCCCAGGCCCAGCGCCGAGGCGCTCAGCAGGCAGATTGAGGCAATCACGCCACCCAGAAACGCCGGGTAGGAGCGGACCAAACCGTAATTCAGGCTGTTGCTGATCATCAGCAAAGACAACGGCCCCGGGATCAGGATCACTATCAGCGCAGCGCCGCTGAACAGCAGCCAGGTTTCCAGACTCATCACTTTCCTCCATTTGCACAAAAGCCCCACCCGACGGGGTGAGGCTGTTTTCAAGCGGGTCCCGCGTAAGGTTTACAGGAAGATGAACTTGGCGATGAAGATCGCGCAAAGCACCCACAAACTCACGGAAATTTCCTTGTACTTGCCGGTACCGGCCTTCAGCGCCACGTAGGTGATGAAGCCCAGGGCGATACCGTCGGCGACCGAGAAGGTCAGCGGCATCATGATGGCGGTAACGATCGCCGGAATGCTGTCGGTCGCTTCGTCCCATTCAATGTGGGCCATGCCGCCCATCATCAGCATCGCTACATAAATCAGTGCGCCAGCGGTGGCATAGGCGGGAATCATGCCGGCCAGTGGTGCGAAAAACATTGCGGCTATAAATAGCACACCAACGGTGACTGCGGTAAGACCTGTCCGACCACCAGCGGCCACGCCAGCAGCACTTTCTACGTAGCTTGTGACCGGCGGAACACCGACCACTGCACCGAATACGCTGGACGCACTGTCGGCTTTCATCGCGCGGGAGAGGTTTTCGATCTTGCCGTCAGCGCCGACCAGGTTGGCGCGCTGGGCAACGCCCATCAGTGTGCCGGCGGTGTCGAACATGTGCACGAAGAGGAACGCCAGGACCACGCTGATCATGCTGACGTTGAATACGCCGGCGACGTTCATGGCCATCCAGGTCGGAGCCAGGCTTGGTGGAGCGGACATGATGCCCTCGTAGTGCACCAGCCCGAGGCCCCAACCGGCGAGGGTCACGGTGATGATGCTGATGAGGATCGCGCCGAACACTTTATGGTAGCTGAGGATGGCGATCATCAGGAAGCACACGGCGGCGAGCAGCGGGCCGGGTTCGCGCAGGGAGCCGAGCTTGATCAGGGTAGCCGGGCTATCGACGACGATACCCGCGGTTTTTAGACCGATCAGCCCCAGGAACAGCCCCACGCCGGCGCCCATGGCGAAGCGCAGGCTGACCGGGATGCTGTTGAGCAACCATTCGCGGATCCGCGAGAAGGTCAGGATCATGAACAACACACCGGAAACAAACACCGCACCGAGGGCGGTTTCCCAGTTGTAGCCCATGGTGCCGACCACGGTGTAGGTGAAGAAGGCGTTCAGGCCCATGCCCGGTGCCAGGCCGACCGGCCAGTTGGCGTACAGGCCCATCAACAGGCAACCGAGTGCCGCGGCGATGCAGGTGGCGACGAACGCGGCACCGTGGTCGATCCCGGCGTCGGCCATGATGTTGGGGTTAACGAAAATGATGTAGGCCATAGTGATGAAGGTTGTCAGACCGGCAATCAGCTCGGTCTTCACCGTGGTGCCGTGCAAGCTGAGTTTGAACAGACGTTCCAGCAAGCCATTGCGTAATGGCGGCGAGAGTTCCAGCGTCGATGCTTCGGATTTGCGGCTTTCCACAGCGAATACTCCTCAAGAGTTTTATTGTTATTTCCAGGGCCGGATCCGAGAGGGGTGGCAGCGGCCCTTTGAGGTGCTTGCGAATTTGTTGACCGCTTGGTCAGGAACTCGCACGAAGTGGATTATGCTTTTGTATACAAAGAAAGCAAATAATGTTTTTGATTTTGTAGACGAAAAGTTTGGCGATCGGGATATATCGCCTGTTCGGACGCTATCGCGAGCAGGCTCGCTCCTACAGTTGATCGCATACCCCTGTAGGAGCGAGCCTGCTCGCGAAGGGGCCGGATCGGTTAATGATTATCCAGCAGGCAAACACTCATTCAACCGACGAATGACTCCTCCCCAACTCCAGATTCACCGCCAGCCACCCATTCACCGCCGTCTCCCCGGCCTCGGCAAACACCCGCTCCAGCAATTTCACTTGCTCGCGCCGCAGCGCCTGTTCAAACCGCGCACCTTCCGCCGTCAACTCCAGCAAACGCTTACGCTTGTCAGCCTCGGACGCAACGCTCTCGACCAGATGCATCTCCAACAATTGCCGCAACGGCATGTTCAGCGCCTGCTTGCTCACGCCGAGCAACGCCAACAGCTCCTTGACGCTCAGGTTCGGATAGCGGGCGATGAAAAACACGATGCGCTGATGCACCCGACTCAGGCCGCGACGTTCGAGCATTTCATCGGCCTTGGCGGTGAAGGCCTGGTAGCCGAAGAAAAACGCTTCCATGGCCTGCTGCTGGGAAAGCGGGTTTTTAAGGTCAAGCATATTGACGTATCCGTTCGGGGAGGCGTAATTTCGGTCAACAAGTTTGACTCATTTTTCACATGCCTCGCTACCGGTGATCCCCATGGCTTTTTCCGAACGTGTCTCGCGCCTTAAAAGTTCTTTGATCCGTGAAATCCTCGCCGCAGCACAGCGTCCGCAGATGATGTCGTTTGCCGGCGGTCTGCCGGCCGAAGCCATGCTGCCAAAAGTCGATTGGAACGACATGCCGGTAGCCATGGGCCAATACGGCATGAGCGAAGGCGAGCCGGCGCTGCGCGAAGCGTTGGCTGCCGAGGCGCGAGCGTTGGGAGTGGGCTGCGAGGCGAGCCAGGTGCTAGTGGTCAGCGGCTCCCAACAAACCCTGGATCTGGCGGCCAAGCTGTACATCGACAAGGGCACCGAGATCCTGCTCGAAGCGCCGACTTATCTGGCGGCACTGCAAATATTCAAGCTGTTCGGCGCCGATTGCCTGACCGTGCCGCTGGAGGCTGACGGGCCGAACTTGACGGAGCTACGCGCTCGCCTGGAACAACACCGCCCGGCTTTCATCTACCTGATCCCGACTTTCCAGAACCCATCGGCCGTGCGGTACAGCGAAGCCAAGCGCGATGCGGTGGCGGCGTTGCTCGATGAATTTGGCGTGACGCTGATTGAAGACGAGCCTTACCGCGAGCTGACCTTTGACGGTGGCAGCGCCACGCCGATTGTCAGCCGCTTGAAGAAGGCCAGCTGGATCTACACCGGCACCGTGTCGAAAACACTGTTGCCGGGATTGCGCGTCGGCTACTTGATCGCCAGCCCGGACCTGTTTCCACATCTGTTGAAACTCAAGCAATCGGCGGATCTACACACCAATCGGGTTGGCCAGTGGCAGGCACTGCAATGGATCGGCAGCGAAAAGTACCGGCAACACCGCAGTGAATTGCGTGACTTTTACCGTGGGCGTCGGGATGCGTTTCAGTTGGCGCTGAACACTCATTTTTCGGATCTGGCGGACTGGAACGTGCCGCAGGGTGGGTTGTTTTTCTGGCTGAAACTCAAGCAGCCGCAGGACACCCGCACCTTGCTCGACGCCGCGTTGGCCAATGACGTAGCGTTCATGCCGGGGGAACCGTTCTTTCCCGAGCCGGATAACCATCCGGGGTATTTGCGGTTGAACTTCAGCCACATTGATCCGGCGCGGCTGGATGAAGGGCTCAAGCGGTTGGCGGCGGTGGTGCGCCAAGCTCAGGCGGCGCAAGCGGCCTGAAAACAAATAAACCGGCGTAAGGGCCGGTTTATTTTTGCCTGGAGACTTGTGGTGACTGTAGTGGCCTCTTCGCGGGCAAGCCCGCTCCTACAGGGTTGTGTACGCCGTAAATCACTGTAGGAGCGGCGGTGCGGCGATCCGACTTGCCCGCGAAGGCGTCCTTTCGGGCACCCCAAAAAATCAAGCTGCCGCGAAACGCTTGTCCAGATAATCAATGATCACCTTGGACTCGTACATCCAGGTGGTCTGGCCATTCTCTTCAATGCGCAGGCATGGCACCTTGATCTTGCCGCCTTGCTCCAGCAAGGTCTGGCGATCCTGTTCGTTGTTCTTCGCATCGCGAAGGGCCACCGGCACATTCAGGCGGCGCAGGGTGCGGCGGGTCTTCACGCAGAACGGACAGGCGTGGAATTGATACAGGGTCAGGCCCTTGGCGGCGGATTCGACCTGGGCCTGAGCGGCGGCGGGGCGCTTTTTCTTGCTTGGACGAGTAATGAAGTCGATGAAAATGATCAGTTGGCCAAGGCCGACACGAAGCGCTTTTACGAACACGTTGAAAGCCTCACGGTGCTAATGAATAAGGGCGCGCAGCTTACCTGATTTTTTGCAGACGAAAAAAAACCGGCGATGAACGCCGGTTTTCTTCGTGCCGCGAATTACTTGATGAGGCTGAGGAATTCGCTGCGGGTCGCGGCGTTCTCGCGGAACTCGCCGAGCATCACCGAGGTGATCATCGTCGAGTTCTGCTTTTCCACACCGCGCATCATCATGCACATGTGCTTGGCCTCGATCACCACTGCAACGCCCAGGGCGCCGGTGACTTGCTGGACCGCGTCGGCGATCTGGCGGCTGAGGTTTTCCTGGATCTGCAGGCGACGGGCGTACATGTCGACGATCCGCGCCACCTTCGACAGGCCCAGGACCTTGCCGCTCGGGATGTAGGCGACGTGAGCCTTGCCGATGAACGGTAGCAGGTGGTGTTCGCACAACGAGTACAGCTCGATGTCCTTGACCAGCACCATTTCGCTGTTGTCGGAGCTGAACAGGGCACCGTTGGTGACCTCTTCCAGTGTCTGTTCATAGCCGCGGCAGAGGTACTGCATGGCTTTGGCGGCACGCTTGGGCGTGTCGAGCAGGCCCTCGCGGGAGACGTCCTCGCCCAGTTGGCCAAGGATCGCGGTGTAATTCTGTTCCAGGGACATGAAACTACCTGTGGGATTTTACGCAAAGGTCAAGGGTACGGTGGCGGACACGACGCTGCAAGCGTAGCGCGTCAGCTTTACTCGTCACGACCTTCCATCATGGTGCGTTTGAGCATCACATAAACCGCGCCGGCACCGCCGTGTTTCGCCTGGCACGAGGTGAAGCCGAGCACCTGTGGATGCTGGCGCAGCCAGGTGTTGACGTGGCTTTTGATCATCGGCCGCTTGCCATCCAGGCGTACCGCCTTGCCATGGGTGACGCGCACGCAGCGGATTTCGAATCGAGTGGCTTCGGCGAGGAACGCCCAAAGGGTTTCCCGGGCCTTTTCCACGCTCATGCCGTGCAGGTCGAGGCTGCCTTCGAACGGAATCTGTCCGACTTTGAGCTTGCGCATCTGGCTTTCCTGCACGCCGTCACGCGCCCACATCAGCTCGTCTTCAGGGCCGACGTCGATGACGAACTGATCGGACAGCCCGTCTACGGTGGTGGATTCGGTGCGCACTGTGGCCGCTTGGCGCAGCATGGCAATCTGCGCGCGGTCAGCCTTGGGTTTGCCGGTTTCGGCGCGATCGTGCCTGATTGGCTTGACGCCTTGGATCGCGCTTTTGAACAGGGAAAAATCGTCGTCTTGCATGTCAGCCTCCGCGAAGGGCGGCCAGTTTACCCAACTCGAAGCGAATCGGGCGCGACAAAAACGCGCGCGACGCTTGGCTCAGTCGTGTTTTTTCATCAGGTGCGGCGACATGGCCAGTTCCCGCGACTGGCGCGAGCGACGACGGCAACGGCGCCATAGCCACACGCCGAGGTACAGCACGAACAGGCCGATGACCAGGATCACGGCAGCACCGGTGCGGCTTGTGTTCAATTCACCCAGGGCGGGTGCGTGGCCGAGCAGGCTGGCGGTACCGGCCATGGCGAGCAACACGCCGCACATCGCCAGCAATGCCGCGAACGTCGCGCCGATTCGAAAACGCCAGTTGCGTTGGCCTTTGGGCCGCAAGCGGCGAGCGTCAAAACCATCGGATAACTTCATTCCGACCTTCCTCAATGGGTATCGGCCCTTCGACCGGGAGTTGACCGGGATGTTCCTGAGGCTAAGACAATTACGGCAAATGCGAGGTTTTTGCGGATGAGCGGCATTTCAGGCCGCTCATTGAGCGTCGATCAGATCAGTTCACAGGTCAGCGCGAGGGTGGCGAAGTTGTCGCCCATGATCGCCATTTCGGTCTGATGAACGTGCGCGGCGCTCAGGACACCGCCCTTGTAGGGTAGGTCGCGTGTGGCGCAGGCGTCTTCAATAAGTGTGCATCGGAAACCCAGGTTCTTCGCTGCGCGCACGGTGGTGCTGACGCTCGAGTGACTCATGAAGCCGCAGACGATCAGGTCGAGGGCGCCGAGGTCTTCCAGGCGTTTGGCCAGTTCGGTGCCATGGAACGCGCTCGGCAGCAATTTACCGATGACGGTTTCGTCGCTCTGTGGCTCCAGGCCAGGAATGAATTCACCACCGACGCCTTGCGGGTTGAACATCCCACCGAGCGTTCCGAGGTGGCGGACATGCACGATCGGCCGGCCGGCGGCACGGGCTGCGGCGAGTAACTGCTTGATGTTCGCGACGGCCTCATCCATGCCGCTGAGCCCCAGGGGCCCGCTCAAATACTCTTTCTGGGCATCAATGATGATAAGGGTCGCTTGACTCAGTTTGGCTGCCGGATAACCGCGACCGCTGAGTTGAAACATCGTTTTTGGAACAGACATTCTGGGGCTCCTTGGAGTGGGGCTTTTGCGACATTGTCCTCTGGCTGAGCGGTTCTGTGAATCGCTACGATCGTAGGTGCCGTCGTTGCTGGCCTGTAGCCTTGTCAATAGTCGCATTTTGTTCAATAGCCTGGCGAAAAAACGGATAACTCCTACATTTGAATCGGTAGTTTCCCGCGTCGTCGTAACGTCGTTTGACTGGTAGAATCGCCCGTCGATTTTTCTGGAGTTTGCCGTCGTGATCACTTCCCGCCTTCGCACCCTGCGTGACCATATCCGTTGGGCCGTCAGCCGCTTCCATGGGGAGGATCTGTTTTTCGGCCATGGCACCGACAATGCCTGGGACGAAGCCCGGCAATTGGTGTTGGGTGCGCTGCACCTGCCGTGGGAAATCGCCGACAGCTACCTCGACTGCAATCTGGAAGAAGACGAAGTGGTCCACCTGCAGCTTTTGCTCAAGCGCCGCATCGAAGAGCGGGTGCCTACGGCGTATCTGTTGGGCGAGGCCTGGTTCTGCGGCATGTCGTTCATCGTCGATGAGCGCGTGCTGATCCCGCGTTCACCCATTGGCGAGTTGATCGAAAACCGTTTTACCCCATGGCTGGCTAACGAGCCGGCGCGAATTCTCGACCTGTGCACCGGTTCCGGTTGCATCGGTATCGCCTGCGCCTACGAGTTCCAGCGTGCCGAGGTGGTGTTGGCGGACCTGTCGTTCGAAGCGCTGGAAGTAGCTAACCAGAACATCGAGCGCCACGGTGTCGATGAGCGTGTGTACACGGTGCAGGGCGATGGTTTCGAGGGCTTGCCGGGACAACGTTTCGACCTGATCGTGTCGAACCCGCCCTACGTCGATGCGGAAGATTTCGCTGACATGCCGGACGAATACCAGCACGAACCGGAGCTGGGCCTGGCCTGCGGTGACGACGGTTTGAACCTGGTACGGCGCATGCTCGCCGAAGCGGCGGATCATTTGACCGAGAAGGGCTTGCTGATTGTTGAAGTGGGCAACAGCCAGGTGCACGTCGAGGCGTTGTACCCGGAAGTCGACTTCGCCTGGCTGGAGTTCGAGCGTGGCGGCCATGGTGTGTTCATGCTGAGTGCGCAGCAGTGCCGGGAGCATCAGGCGTTGTTCGCTTCCCGCGTTTAACCGTTAAAGCAAAAGATCGCAGCCTGCGGCAGCTCCTACAGGTTTATGTGAACACCCCTGTAGGAGCTGCCGCAGGCTGCGATCTTTTCAAGTCCGACGCCGATTACCGGTGCGTGGCAATCCAGATCAGCAATCCCGCCTGAAACACCGCGAACGCCACCAGACAGGTGATGGTGAAACGCAGCCCGGCGTCTTCGCGTTTGTACTTGCTGACTTTCTCTTCGTGTTTCTTGAGTTTGACTTCCTGCTCGGCCAGGTTCTGTTCGGCTTGCTGGAGCATCTGCGCCGCCTCGAGGATCTCCACGACCTGCAGTTTTTCGCTGTTCCAGTCGCCAGAAAGGTCGCCGACCTTGACCGGCTTGACGCTGCCTTTCAAATGTTGGGCATCGGCATACACCACGTCGAAACCGTGCACACGCAAAAAGTGATCGCGGCGCAGGCGGGTGTCTTCGTTCAGCGCATCCTTGTTGTTCAGGTCAAAGCCGTCGACGGTGTAGGTCGGCCAGCGTTTCTTCGCCCAGTTGATGCCCTGGGCCGCCAGGTAGCGGCCAATGCCACGGTTCAGCGGTTCAACCTGCAAACCGCTGTCCGGGCCGAAATGCACGCGCTTTTCGGCGTGATCGACCCACACGTCCAGATGATTCTGTTCCTTGCGCACACGCTGGCCGGGCAGGGTGATGCTCATGCGCATCAGGCTGCGCGCCTTGTCGTTGCGCTCGGCATAACCTGATTCGACAAAGCGCAATGGGCGCCCGCCCGTGTTGCGGTCAGTCTGCAGCGGCGCCAGACGGAGCATCTTGTGGTGCTCGACGTGGACGTCCGCCCAGGGCAGCTCGACCGCTGGCGGTGCGTCAGTTTCAGCGCTGGTGTCGGGTGAAGTCTGGGTATCAGTCATAACGGCGAGATCCTGTCCAAGCTCAGCGTGTCGCCAACCAATGTGGCGGCGACAAAGGCTTATCGGCCGTTTTTTTCAAGACTGGAGGGCCTGGGGGCGTTTAGCTGGTACGAAGTCCGTCAATAAACCCGAGGATTCGTGTGCCCAGTTCCGCCGCCAGGGGTAATTGCGGATCTTTATAAGAGGCCAGTTGGCGTTTGACGTCGTTGGGCACGATGCGCATGACGTGGTTCATGCCCTCGATCAGCGCCAGTTCGGCGTCCGGTTTGGCGGCCTTGAGCAGCCTTGCGTCATTGACGCCGACCTGGATGTCGTTGCTGCCCTGGATGATCAGCGCCGGCATTTTCAGCTTGGCAAACGCCGCGGACGGGTCCTGGCGGAACAGGGAAATCAGGTACGGCTGCACGCTCGGACGGAAAATCGCCTGCAACGGTGGCGGCACATTGTCGTCGGGTTTCCCGGCCTTGAGGCTGTCGAGCAATTCATTGCTGCGCAGCATCAGCGGTGGAGGCAGGCGATTGCCCAGTTGCTGGCGGATGACCTGATCAACCGGCCTGGCGCTGCCGGAGACGGAAATCACCGCGTCGGCATCGATGCCCGGCGCAGCGAGGCTGGCGATCAAGGCACCTTCGCTGTGACCCAGCACAATCAATTTGCCGAAACGCGGATCGGACTTGAGCTTCTGGCCCCAGGCTTCGGCATCGGACACATAGGCCTCTACCGTCAGATTGCGCTCGTCCGGCGTGGCGGCCAGGCTTGCGGCCACGCCGCGCTTGTCGTAACGCACGCTGGCGATGTTGTGTTTGGCCAGCACCCAGGCCAGGCGCTTGAGGCTGTCATTGCGCCCGCCGTCGGCGTTGTTTCCGTCGCGATCCGTAGGGCCGGAGCCGGAAATGATCAGGACAACCGGCACAGGATTGTCGGATTTTGGCAGTAACAGCGAGCCGAAAAGCTCGCCGGTGCCTGTATCCAATGTGATCGGTCGTTGCAGGACAGTCGCCTGGGCGAAGCCGGAAATCAGGGTAAGGCTCAAGGCAAGAACTCGCAGCATCATCGCGCCATCATCCAGAAGATGCCAGTTGGACTCACAGGCACCCATAAGGTTCGAGGATGAACTACTTGGGTAGCCTGCGTATACTGGCGCGCATTACGTATTCAGGTTCATTTCACGGAGCGTCCTGCATGTCCGGCAATACCTACGGCAAGCTGTTCACAGTCACCACCGCGGGCGAAAGCCATGGTCCGGCGTTGGTCGCCATTGTCGACGGCTGCCCGCCGGGCCTGGAGATATCCCTGGAGGATCTGCAGCGCGACCTGGACCGCCGCAAACCCGGCACCAGCCGCCACACCACCCAGCGCCAGGAAGCCGACGAAGTCGAGATCCTCTCTGGCGTGTTCGAAGGTCGCACCACTGGCTGCTCGATCGGCCTGCTGATCCGCAACACCGACCAGAAGTCCAAGGACTACTCGGCGATCAAGGATCTGTTCCGCCCGGCCCACGCCGACTACACCTACCACCACAAATACGGTGAGCGCGACTACCGCGGCGGCGGCCGTAGCTCGGCCCGCGAAACCGCGATGCGCGTCGCGGCCGGTGCGATTGCAAAAAAATACCTGGCCAGCCAGGGCATCGTCATTCGCGGCTACATGAGCCAACTCGGGCCGATCGAAATTCCGTTCAAGACCTGGGATTCGGTGGAGCAGAACGCCTTCTTCAGCCCGGACCCGGACAAGGTGCCGGAACTGGAGGCCTACATGGACCAGTTGCGCCGCGACCAGGATTCAGTCGGCGCGAAAATCACTGTGGTCGCCGAAGGCGTGATGCCGGGCCTGGGCGAGCCGATCTTCGACCGTCTCGACGCCGAACTGGCCCATGCGCTGATGAGTATCAATGCGGTCAAGGGCGTGGAAATCGGCGCCGGTTTCGCCAGCGTCGCCCAGCGTGGCACCGAGCACCGCGATGAAATGACCCCGCAAGGTTTCCTCAGCAACAACGCGGGCGGCATTCTCGGCGGTATTTCCTCCGGTCAGCCCATCGTTGCGCACCTGGCGCTGAAGCCGACGTCGAGCATCACCACACCGGGCCGTTCCATCGACATTCACGGCAACCCGGTGGAAGTCGTCACCAAGGGCCGTCACGATCCGTGCGTCGGCATCCGCGCCACGCCGATTGCCGAGGCGATGATGGCCATCGTGTTGATGGACCACCTGCTGCGTCACCGTGGGCAAAACGCCGATGTGCGCGTGAGCACACCGGTGCTGGGTCAGCTTTAATGGCTGACCTCGCAGCCGCTGCGGTTTGACAGGCGTGGCGGCGCTCCCGTACTGGCGGCTTTCCAGTTTCTATCTGTTCTATTTCGCCTTGCTCGGTTCGACAGCACCGTTCCTGGCGCTGTACTTCGATCATCTCGGATTCAGTGCCGCGCGCATCGGCGAGCTGGTGGCGATCCCGATGCTGATGCGCTGCGTGGCGCCGAATATCTGGGGCTGGCTGGGCGACTACACCGGTAGGCGGCTGGCCATCGTGCGCTTCGGCGCGGTGTGCACGCTGCTGACCTTTTCGCTGATTTTCGTCAGCAAGACCTACGCCTGGCTGGCGATGGTCATGGCCTTGCATGCGTTCTTCTGGCATGCGGTCTTGCCGCAGTTCGAAGTCATCACCCTGGCGCACTTGCAGGGCCAGACCTCGCGCTACAGCCAGATTCGCCTGTGGGGCTCGATCGGTTTCATCATCACCGTGGTCGCGCTCGGGCGCTTGTTCGAATGGTTGAGCCTGGACATCTACCCGGCGGCGCTGGTGTTGATCCTGTCCGGTATCGTCCTGAGCAGCCTGTGGGTGCCCAATGCCCAACCGGCGCCGGGCAACCGGGTGACGGGGGAAGGATTCCTCAAGCAATTGCGCAGCCCCGGCGTGTTGGCGTTTTACGGCTGCGTGGCGCTGATGCAGATGAGTCACGGGCCGTATTACACGTTCTTGACCTTGCACCTTGAGCGTCTGGGTTACAGCCGTGGCGTGATCGGCATGCTCTGGGCGGTCGGCGTGGTCGCCGAAGTGCTGATGTTTCTGGCCATGAGCCGGATTCTCGCGCGCTTTTCGCTGCGCCGGGTGCTGATGGCCAGCTTTCTGCTGGCGGCGTTGCGCTGGCTGTTGCTGGGCTCGCTCGCGGAGTTTCTTTGGGTGCTGTTGTTTGCCCAGGTATTGCACGCGGCGACCTTCGGCAGCTTTCACGCCGCTGCCATTTCATTCGTGCAACGTAGCTTCGGTGCGCGCCAGCAAGGCCAGGGTCAGGCGTTGTACGCCGCCCTGGCCGGCACCGGTGGTGCATTGGGCGCGTTGTATTCCGGCTACAGCTGGAATGCCCTCGGTGCGGCATGGACCTTTAGTATTGCCAGTCTCGCAGCCGTCGCGGCTGCCGTTATCATTGCCACACGTATGCAAGAGGACAGGCCATGAGCCTTACCCGTGAACACCTCGCCCAGGAAATCATCGACGCCGGGCGTTTTCTGTACGGCCGCGGCTGGTCGCCGGCCACCAGCAGCAATTATTCGACCCGCCTGTCGCCGACCGAAGCCTTGCTGACCGTGTCCGGCAAGCACAAGGGGCAACTCGGCATGGACGATGTGCTGGCCACCGACCTGTCAGGCAACAGCCTGGAACTGGGCAAGAAACCGTCCGCCGAAACCCTGTTGCACACCCAGCTCTACAGCTGGCGCCCTGAGATCGGTGCGGTGTTGCACACCCATTCGGTGAATGCCACCGTGCTGTCGCGCCTGACGCCGCAAGACTTCATCGAGTTCGAAGACTACGAACTGCAAAAAGCCTTCAGTGGTGTGACCACCCACGAATCCCGGGTGCGCGTGCCGATTTTCGACAACGATCAGGACATTGCGCGCCTGGCCGCCAAGGTGCAGCCTTGGCTGGACGCCCATCCCGATTGCGTCGGCTACCTGATCCGTGGTCATGGCCTCTACACCTGGGGCGCGCGCATGAGCGATGCCCTGCGGCAGATCGAGGCCTTTGAATTTTTGTTCGAGTGCGAGTTGAAGATGCGCTCGCTCTTTAAAGCATGAACCGTTAAGGAGTTGCCCTGATGAGCAGCCTGTCCGTTTATCACGTCTCCAGCCCTGAGATCCCCAACAAGGTGCTGACCCATTTCGAAGACATCGCCTCGACCCTGGCCGAGCAGGGCGTGCGTTTCGACCGCTGGCAGGCCGCCATAAAACTCCAGCCGGGCGCCAGCCAGGATGAAGTGATCGCCGCCTATCAAGAGCAAATCGACAAGCTGATGACCGAACGCGGTTACATCACCGTTGACGTGATCAGCCTCAACAGCGACTACCCGCAAAAAGCCGAATTGCGTGCAAAGTTCCTCAACGAACACCGCCATGGCGAAGACGAAGTACGATTTTTTGTCGCCGGTCGTGGCCTGTTTACCCTGCACATCGACGATTACGTCTACGCGGTGCTCTGCGAGAAAAACGACCTGATCTCGGTGCCGGCGGGCACCAAACACTGGTTCGACATGGGCGAGCACCCGCATTTCATTGCGATCCGCCTGTTCAACAACCCGGAAGGCTGGGTGGCCAACTTCACCGGCGAAGACATCGCCAGCCAATTCCCAGGCCTGGAGGACTGAGTCGATGCCGATCAAAGCGATTCTCACCGACATCGAAGGCACCACCAGCGCGGTGAGTTTTGTGTTCGACGTGCTGTTCCCCTATGCCGCCAAACACTTGCCGGCGTTTGTCCGTCAGCACGCCGAACGCGTCGATGTGGCGGAGCAACTGGCTGCCGTGCGCCGCGACAGCAATGAGCCGGACGCCGATGTCGAGCGCGTTGTCGAGATCCTGCTGGGCTGGATTGCCGAAGACCGCAAGGCCACTCCGTTGAAAGCGTTGCAGGGAATGGTCTGGGAGCAGGGCTATCTGGCCGGGCAGTTGAAGGGGCACGTGTACCCGGACGCCGTTGACGCGCTCAAGCACTGGCATCAGGCCGGTTATCAACTTTTTGTTTATTCGTCCGGTTCGATCCAGGCCCAGCGGTTGATCTTCGGCTGCTCGGAGGCGGGGGATTTGACACCGTTGTTCAGTGGTTACTTCGACACCACTTCAGGGCCCAAGCGCGAGGCGCAGTCCTACGCCAACATTACGCAGGCGATTGAGGTCGAGGCGGCACAGATTCTGTTTTTGTCGGACATCGTCGAAGAACTCGAGGCGGCGCGTGCGGCGGGGATGGCCACTTGCGGGTTGGCCCGTGAGGGCGGTGAACTGGCAGGGCATGTCACGGTCGACAGCTTTGCGCGGATCGATCCTGCCGCCTTCTAAGCACTACACAACTTGTAGGAGCGAGCCTGCTCCGGGCGGCGTTCCGACGATTGTAGAGTGTCAGTCAACATCAATGTTGAATGACAGATCGCTATCGTCGGAACGCCGCCCGGAGCAGGCTCGCTCCTACAGTGTTTTTCCACAATGTTTTTTACAGCGAGTGATAGGTCGGCAGGGCAAACCGTTGCTGGCTCTGCAGCATGGAAATCTGCGGCAATTCGCTGGCCTGTTCAGCGAGGTCACGGCGAATCGCGCTGATGACCCAGGACAGTTGATCGCCATTGTGCAATTGCTGGTAGGAGATCGAGCGCATGAATTCTCTGCCGTCGGCGCTGCGCAAGGTCAGCAGAATCCCGCCATCAGGGCGGTCCTGGGTAGTGACTGCGAAGTTGGAGAACAAGGACGAAAATTTTTCCTGGATAAGGCTCATGTCGTTCAGCTCCGTGATGACTTGAATGGTAAGCATGGGGAGACTGTTGCAGCCTTTGTGCCAGTATTTTCAGTGGTTAAGTGTTAATAAAATCAATAGCTTATTGTTTTTGGTGATTTTTGCTTTCGTGCAATCTGCATGAATGGCCATCGTGCATCCTGCATTTTGCAGGTACGTCGGCGACTCGATGGAACCAATTGGCGCGCACGGGATCATCTTCGCGCAGCGCTATCGCAGATCAAGATCGCGGATACAAAACATTTCAAAAACCGCGTGTACAGCTCAAGAACCGTTGACGTATTTTCGGGCTCAGTCATAGCCACCCGACAATAAAAAAAGATCGAACGGGAGCAATCATGAGCCGTACGTCGAACGACACGATTACCTGGGGCATGATGCTCCGCAAGTTGCCTTCCATCGCCAAGGCCATCCCCCGGGTGGTGAAGGGCATGAAGGCCGCCAACGTCAAGGACCCGACCCAGGCGTGTGGTTTGGGCTGGAGTGTCGAGCAAGCTGCGTTGCGCAACCCGGATGGCCCGGCGCTGTTGCAAGGCGACGTAACGCTCAGTTACTCCGAGGTCAACCAATGGGCCAATCGCATCGCCCATCACCTGATCGGCCAAGGCATCGGCAAGGGTGATGTGGTGGCGGTCTTTATCGAGAACCGTCCGGAACTGCTGGTGACGATTCTCGCGGTGGCCAAGGTCGGCGCGATCAGTGCGCTGCTCAATACCTCGCAGACCCGCGACACCCTGGTGCACAGTGTGAATCTGGTGGCGCCGGTGGCGATCGTTGTCGGTGAAGAGTTGGTCCCGGCGTACCTGACGGTGCGTGATCGGGTGTCGATCAAGGCTGACCGAACCTGGTTCGTCGCTGATCAGGACACCTCTCGCCAACCGGGTATCGCGCCTGAAGGTTTCATCAACCTGATGACCGCCAGTCTCGACGATGCCAGCGAAAACCCACCCGGCAGCCAGCAGATTTTCTTCGACGATCCCTGTTTTTATATCTACACCTCGGGTACCACTGGCCTGCCCAAGGCTGGCGTGTTCAAGCACGGACGCTGGATGCGCAGCTCTGCGAGCTTCGGCATGATCGCCCTGGACATGCGCCCCGACGATGTCGTCTATTGCACCTTGCCGCTGTACCACGCCACGGGCCTTTGCGTGTGCTGGGGGGCGGCCGTCAGTGGTGCCAGCGGGTTCGCCATCCGCCGCAAATTCAGCGCCAGTCAGTTCTGGAACGATGCGCGCAAGTACCGGGCGACCACCATCGGTTATGTCGGCGAACTGTGCCGCTACCTGGTCGATCAACCGCCCAGCGCCGACGACAGCCGGCACGATGTGAAGAAAATGATCGGCAACGGTTTGCGTCCCGGCGCCTGGAGCGAGTTCAAGACCCGCTTTGCGGTGAATCACATCTGTGAGCTGTACGCCGCCAGCGATGGCAATATCGGTTTCACCAACATTCTCAATTTCGACAACACCATCGGTTTTTCCCTGATGTCCTGGGAGCTGGTCGCGTACGACCACGACAGCGGCGCGCCGATTCGTCAGGCCAACGGCTTGATGCGCAAGGTCGCCAAGGGCGAGCAGGGGTTGCTGCTGGCGAAAATCGACGACAAGGCACCGTTGGACGGCTACACCGATCCGCAGAAAACCGCCAAGGTCGTGTTCCAGGATGTGTTCGAGAAGGGTGACCGCTACTTCAACACCGGCGACCTGTTGCGCAACATCGGTTTCGGTCATGCGCAGTTTGTCGACCGCCTGGGCGATACCTACCGCTGGAAGGGCGAAAACGTCTCGACCACGGAGGTTGAAAACATACTCCTGCAACACCCGCATATTTCCGAAGCCGTGGCCTATGGCGTGGAAATCCGCAACACCAATGGCCGCGCCGGGATGGCGGCGATCACGCCTGCCGAATCCCTGGCAACCCTGGACTTCAGCGAACTGCTGGCCTTCGCCCGTGAGCAAATGCCGGCCTATGCGGTGCCGTTGTTCCTGCGGGTGAAAGTGAAAATGGAAACCACCGGAACGTTCAAATATCAGAAGACCCGACTCAAGGACGAGGCCTTCGACCCGAGTAAAACCGGAGATGACCCGATCTATGCCTGGCTGCCGGGGACCCAGACTTACGTGCAGGTCACCGAGCAGTTGTTGTCCGACATTCACGGCGGAAAGTACCGCTATTGAATCTGGCTATGGCGGCCCATGAGAAAAAACAAGTGACAGTGCCGGGGCCGCTCGGGAAACTGTCGGCTTTTACGAATGACAGAAAAGGGAGTGCCCAATGTCAGACAAAAGCCGCCAGATGACCCCCGAAGAAGCCGCCGAATTCACCGAACAGGTATTCAACAAGGCACGGGAGGGCGATGCGGCAATGATGGCCGCGCTGCTGACCAAGGGTTTGCCGCCGAACCTGCGTAACCACAAGGGCGATACCTTGCTGATGCTGGCCGCGTACCACGGCCATGTGGACACGGTAAAAGTCCTGCTGGAGCACAAGGCCGACCCGGAGATCCGCAACGACAACGGCCAGAGCCCGATTGCCGGCGCCGCCTTCAAGGGCGACCTGGCGGTGATCAAGGCATTGGTCGAGGGTGGCGCGCAGGTTGAAGGCTCGTCCTTCGATGGCCGCACGGCGCTGATGATGGCGGCGATGTTCAACCGCGTTGAAGTGGTCGATTACCTGATCGGCGAGGGCGCCGACCCGAAAGCCAAGGACGCCAATGGCATCACTGCGCTGGAAGCGGCTAAAACCATGGGCGCTACCGATACGGTTGCTCAGCTTGAGAAGCTGATTGGCTGATTGCTTTAAAAGATCGCAGCCTTCGGCAGCTCCTACATTGAGTGGCGTACACCTGTAGGAGCTGCCGAAGGCTGCGATCTTTTTTGGCTTGCGCTATCCTTCGCGCCCTCAACATTCCCCTCGCTACAGGATCCGCCCCATGAAAGCCGCACTCGTCGAACTCATCAGCAAAATCAGCTCCGGGTGCATGGGCGAAGACGAAATCCTCAAGGTCGCGGACGAAGCGGCCCAGGCCTACGCCGATCAGGATGCTTTCCTGGCCGCCAATCCGGACATCAACTACGACGACAGCTTCCCGATCCCGCTGGGTGAGTGGGTGGTGGTCGGCAGCCTGCCGGAAACGGTGCTGTTCCAGGCGGACACCTACATGGATCTGTTCGCGCAAATCGTCGCGTCGTTCGGTCCGGGCGTGGAATTCAATCTCAAGCCTAAGCAACTGGCGAAGACCGAAGCCCTGACCGCGCTCAACCGAATCCAGGTGCAGATGAGCAGCATGAACAAGGAAAACGGTGGCTACACGCTGATGAATTTCAGCCAGTTGCTCGATGACGAGTTGCAGGTGGTGCTGGTCTACGGCAATGACGTGCCACGCGTGCTGGAATTGTGCGCCGAAGTCGGCATCGTGGCCGCGCCATCCCTGGAAGCCTTGAAAGTGGCGATCCACGTCTGATAGCCAAACACTGTCAATAAAAAGGAACCCTCGCGGCGACCGTCTATCCTGAGAGGGCAAATCACTCTTCAGGAGCGTCACCATGGGTTCCACGTTCAACAGCCTGGTTGCCTTGATCATTTTTGCCCTGGACATCTGGGCCATCATCAACGTCTTCAAAAGTAGCGCCGAGACCGGGAGGAAAATCCTCTGGGTGCTGCTGATTGCGCTATTGCCAGTGCTGGGACTGATCATCTGGGCCATCGCCGGACCGCGGGGCAACGTCAAATTCTGAACAGGCGACACTGAACCTGTGTGCGAGCCTGCTCGCGAAGAACGATAACGCGGAGCCACTGACACCGCATCGGCCGCTTCGCGAGCAGGCTCGCTCCCACAATGTTCTGTGGGTACTTCGATGACGAAGGTTCGACCTGTCATGTTCCGCGACGTAGAATGCGCGCCTTTCCCGGTCAATCGATACGATCGAATGACCATCATGGGCGGGTAACCGTCCGTTGCCACCCGCATTCATCGGAGCACTTCCCATGAGCAACACCCCGACCAGCGACTACCTGGAAACCCTTTACGAAGGCTACGGCCAGCGTTTTCGCATGGAAAAACTGCTGCACGAAGTGCGCACCGAGCATCAGCACCTGGTGATCTTCGAGAACCCGCGCATGGGCCGGGTGATGGCGCTGGACGGCGTGATCCAGACCACCGAAGCCGACGAATTCATCTATCACGAAATGCTGACTCACGTGCCGATCCTCGCCCATGGCACCGCCAAGCGCGTGCTGATCATCGGCGGCGGCGACGGCGGCATGTTGCGTGAAGTGGCCAAGCACCGCAGTGTCGAGCACATCACCATGGTCGAGATCGACGGCACCGTGGTCGACATGTGCAAGGAATTCCTGCCGAACCACTCCAAAGGTGCATTCGAAGATCCACGCCTGAACCTGGTGATCGACGACGGCATGCGTTTCGTCGCCACCACCACTGAAAAATTCGACGTGATCATTTCCGACTCCACCGACCCGATCGGACCGGGGGAAGTGCTGTTCTCGGAAAACTTCTACCAGGCCTGCCACCGCTGCCTGAACGAAGGCGGCATTCTGGTGACGCAGAACGGCACGCCGTTCATGCAGATCGAAGAAGTGAAGACCACCGCCGGTCGCCTGCGCAGCCTGTTCCCGGACTGGCACTTCTACCAGGCCGCCGTGCCGACCTACATCGGTGGCTCGATGACCTTCGCCTGGGGCGCCACCAATACCGCTTATCGCCAACTGTCTCGTGAAACCCTGCAACAGCGTTTCGCCGGCAGCGGCATCGTCACCCGCTACTACAACCCGGAAATCCACATCGGCGCCTTCGCCTTGCCGCAGTACGTTCTGCAGGCTGTGGGCAAGCCAAGCAACGACTGAAAGTAGGACGCAACCCTTGTGGGAGCGAGCAGGCTCGCTCCCACAGTTCCATGATTTCATGCCAACACCCCATAAACCGTTTGAACGATCACTCAGGGCAAAAGTCCAGATAGATGTAAGCCCATTTGCGGGTTTGTTCTAGGAGGCTCTGATGCAAAAGTGGAAAATCACTTTCGTGGATGATCACGGTGAAACTGTCGACGAAGTCTTTGAGTGCGACGAGTGCCCGGATAACGAACGCGCTGCCAAACTCATCAAGGCCCGGCTCCTTCCTATTGCCGCCGAACTGGATCTGAACGATCTGGAAGGGCGAACCGCTGACGCCAGCGTCAAGAACCTCAAGACCCAGAACAGCATTCAAATCCTCGGCATTACTCCAATCTGAACGGCACCTGTCGCATTCACATCCAGGCCTTGGCAGAGGCTCTATCTTGAGGCTACTCTGCAAGCGAGATCAGCGAATGAATCGCTAAGGTCTGGTCTTGTCAGCTCCATGCTTGTTTCCCGCCGGCACATCGGTTGCCGTCGCTCGCGCTGTTCGGTTGCGGGTGAGGGAGTACGGAAAGTCTATCCATCGTATTGAGGAGGACGTTTCATGAGCACAGCCTATCAAGAAGACATCAGCAGCAGCGTGTTGCGCCGCATGAAAGAAGGCGGTTTTGACTTTTCGCGGTTTCATCCCATCGAGTTCTACGCCATTTTCCCGGACGAGGAGCGGGCACGCAGGGCGGCAGGTCATTTCCACCGTGGTGAATCCCTGGATGCGCAAATCAGTGTGCGCGACGATGGCGCCTGGGCGCTGGAGTTGTGCAAGGTCATGTATGCCACCTATGACGACATCGGCGACTTCGAACAAGGTTTCGAAGCAGTGGTCGAGCCGTTGGGTGGCATCATCGAAGGCTGGGGTGTGAAACAGGAGGTACGAGGGCGACTCGCATAACCTTATGAACAGTGACAACCAGCAATGACGGCTGACCTTCGGGTTGGCCGTTTTCGTTTCAGCACGTTGCAGAAAGGAAAAAAAACCGCCTGGGCAGGCGGCTATAAGGGGAGATCGGCAGGTTTTCCAGCGAATGCATGAATTATCCCCAGCGACTGCCGGGCAGTGAAATCAACTCTGACTATGCTGGTGATAGGCGATCACAGCGCCTTGCAATGAAGCGGGGGCAATCAGGTTGGGGCATTTGTCGCACAGGATTGGTGCGGCGCGTGCGTCTTGATTATCCAACCGATTGAAATTTAAGCGTTTATGCCGATGGCACGGGCCTTGCGAAGGTCTGGACGTCCGAGTGACAAGGAGTACGGCATGATCCGCAACTATTTTGATGAGATGTACGATGCCGGCGGCCAGGTCCGCCCGCATTATCGGGAGTTTGCCCGTTGGCTGGCCGAGACGCCTGACGAGCTTCTGGCACAACGGCGACGCGAGGCCGATCTGCTGTTTCATCGCGCCGGGATTACTTTCACGCTCTACGGTGATGAGCAAGGGACAGAGCGCCTGATTCCCTTCGACACCATTCCCCGCAGCATCCCCGCCAGCGAGTGGCGCGTCGTCGAGCGCGGCTGCATCCAGCGGGTCAAGGCGTTGAACATGTTCCTCGCCGACCTCTACCACGAACAGCGCATCATCAAGGCGGGCATCATTCCGGCCGAGCAGGTGCTGGCCAACGAGCAGTACCAGTTGGCGATGCAGGGCCTGGATCTGCACCGCGATATCTACTCGCACATCTCCGGCGTCGACCTGGTGCGTGACGGCGATGGCACCTACTACGTGCTCGAAGACAATCTGCGCACACCGAGCGGCGTCAGCTACATGCTAGAAGACCGCAAGATGATGATGCGCCTGTTCCCCGAGCTGTTCGCGGCGCAACGCATCGCTCCTATCGACCATTACCCGAACCTGCTGCTCGACACACTGAAAAGCTCAAGCCCGATCGATAACCCGAGCGTGGTGGTGCTGACGCCGGGGCGCTTCAACAGTGCGTTCTTCGAACATGCGTTCCTGGCCCGGGAAATGGGCGTGGAACTGGTGGAGGGCGCTGACCTGTTCGTGCGTGACGACAAGGTCTACATGCGCACCACCGACGGGCCGAAAGCGGTTGACGTGATTTATCGTCGCCTTGACGACGCCTTCCTCGATCCCCTGGCCTTCAACCCGGAATCGATGCTTGGCGTGCCGGGGCTGTTGTCGTCCTACCGTTCCGGCAACGTGGTGCTGGCCAATGCCATCGGCACGGGGGTGGCGGACGACAAGTCGGTGTATCCGTTCGTTACCGACATGATCCGTTTCTATCTGGACGAAGAACCGATCCTGAAGAACGTGCCGACCTGGCAGTGTCGTAATCCGTCTGAGCTTTCCCACGTGCTGGCCAATCTTCCAGAACTGGTGGTCAAGGAAACCCAGGGCTCCGGCGGCTACGGAATGCTGGTGGGGCCGGCGGCGACGGCGGCGGAAATCGAAGCCTTCCGCGCGCGAATCATCGCCAAGCCCCATGCGTATATCGCGCAACCGACGCTGTCGCTGTCGACCTGTCCGACCTTTGTCGAAAACGGCATTGCGCCACGCCACATCGACTTGCGGCCGTTTGTCCTGTCGGGTCGTGAAACCCGGGTCGTGCCCGGCGGCTTGACCCGCGTCGCCCTGCGCGAAGGCTCCCTGGTGGTCAATTCCTCCCAGGGCGGCGGAACCAAGGACACCTGGGTGGTCGAGGATTAAAGGAAGCCTGTCATGTTAAGTAGAACTGCCTCGGATTTGTATTGGATGTCGCGTTACCTGGAGCGGGCGGAAAACCTCGCCCGGATGCTCGACATCAGCTATTCGCTGTCGCTAATGCCGCAAGACGGTCGTGGCGACGGTTTGCACGAACTGGCCATGCCACTGTTGATCACTGGCACCCTGGACGATTACCTGGAGCGCCATGGTGAATTGCATGCCGAACGGCTGCTGCATTTCTTCGCCCTGGATGCGGCCAACCCGGCGAGCATCTACAGCTGCCTCGGTGCCGCACGGGCCAGCGCCCATGCGGTGCGTGGGCGCATCACCGCCGACATGTGGGAAAACATCAACGCCACGTGGCTGGAAATTCGCGGCATCGCCGAACAGGGCCTCAGTCGCTACGGCATGAGCCGTTTCTGCGAGTGGATCAAGGAACGTTCCCACCTGTTCCGGGGCGCGTCCTACGGCACCATAATGCGTAACGATGCGTTTCGCTTTATTCGTCTGGGGACCTTTATCGAGCGGGCGGACAACACCTTGCGCCTGCTCGATGCCCGCTACGAAATGGCCGGCGACCAAGCCGAAGCGGTCAGCGATGGCACCGCTCACGCCTATTACCAATGGAGCGCGTTGTTGCGGGCGTTGTCGTCGTTCGAGGCCTACACGGAAATCTACCGCGATGCCCCCGGTGCCCGGCATGTGGCGGAATTGCTGTTGTTGCGGGCCGATGTGCCGCGATCCCTGCGCGCCTGCACCGAAGAAATCGACCTGATCCTCGCGCAATTACCGGGGGCCAATGGTCGTCCAGCACAACGCCTGGCGGCAGAAATGGACGCACGCCTGCGCTATACCGGCATCACCGAAATTCTTGACGAAGGCCTGCACGCCTGGCTGACCGAGTTCATCCCGCTGGTGCGCCAGTTGGGTAACGCGATTCACAGTTCTTATCTGGAGGCCGCATGAGACTTTCCATTAGCCACGAGACCACCTACCACTACGAAGACAAGGTGCGGGCGAGCATCCAGTATCTGCGCCTGACTCCCCACGACAGCGAGCGTCAGCACGTGCTCAGCTGGCAGCTCGACCTGCCGCGTCCGGTGCGCGCGCAACTCGATCCGTTCGGCAACATCCTGCATGTGCTGACCTTGGACGAACCGCACGAGGCGATCATCATCGGCGCCCGTGGCCAGGTCGATATCGACGAATGGCGTGAGGCCGAACACGAGAGCCAGTCGGCGCTGCCGTTTCTGCGCTTCACCCGTTTGACCGAAGCCGATGCCGCCCTGCGTGCGTTCGCCGAGAAGGAATGCAGGCAGCGCCGCGATCGCACGGCGCTGATCGATCTGATGCATGGCCTTAACCAGCATATGACCTACACGCCGGGCTCCACGGAAGTGGACACCAGCGCGGCCCAGGCCTTTGCCGGACGCTCCGGTGTGTGTCAGGACCACACCCACGCGTTTCTCGCCTGTACCCGCAGCCTGGGCATTCCTGCGCGTTATGTGTCGGGCTATCTGTACAGCGAAAACAGCGAACACCTGGCCAGCCACGCCTGGGCCGAAGCCTGGCTGGATGATGCCTGGTACAGCTTCGACGTGACCAATGAACTGGCCCGGCCGGAACGTCACCTGAAGCTGGCGGTGGGCCTGGACTACCTGGATGCCTGTCCGGTGCGCGGGATGCGCCGGGGCGGCGGGTGTGAGCAGATGCACGCCAAGGTGCTGGTTTCACCGACGCCGGCGCCGGTGATTGCCGTGCAGCAGCAGTAATACCGTGGATCGCCCTTTGTAGGAGCTGCCGGAGGCTGCGATCTTTTGATTTTGCTTTTAATAAGACAACGTCAAAAGATCGCAGCCTCCGGCAGCTCCTACGGAGGGCATGCGAGTCAGGGCTTCACCTTGCGCCCACCCATATGCTGCAAATACCCAACAAGCATCTGCAGATCCCCATCCGGCAACACCTCGGTCGAGAACCCGGGCATCTTCGCCTGCGGCCACTGGCGCAAACTCTGTGGATCGCGAATGTAGCGCAGGAGGAAGTCCGCGCCGAAGTACTCGGTCGGGTTGTACGGAATATTCAGGTCCGGCCCGAATTGCGCGTCCCCGGCGCCGTTGAGTCGATGGCAGGCCAGGCAATTCTTCTGGAACAACGCAAATCCCTTGTTCACCGGATCATCCGCCTTCAACGCCGGATCGGGCAGCAGGGCAGGGAAGCGCTCGGCCACGGGCGCCAGGCGTTTGATGCTCGCCACCTGGAACGGCCATTGTTCGGGGCTGATGTTGCCGGCCTGCGGATTGCTCCAGACCAGATAGAACGGCCCGGCGCCTGGCTTGCCTTCCGACAGCGGTGGCCAGGGTTTGGCCGGGTCTTCAATCGCCAGCCACGCCTGTGCCCCCTGGGTATTGAGCAACGGCGCCGCGGCCATTTCGGCGGCAAAGCCATCCAGGGCCACGGCTTGCAGGTGGTCGTCAGGCTTGATGCCGGTCAGTAATGCGGACAGCGGCACCGCGCGGTAACTCATGTCCCGCTTGTAGGAAACGTCGTTGCTGATGTTGATGGTTTGAACCTGAGGATGCTTGAGCAATTGCTCGGTCTGCCAGGTGCGACTGTTCGCGCCCAGCTCCAGGTTCAGCTGTGCGGCATACAGGGGCGAGCCGAACAGCATGGCCCCGAGCAGAATGAGCATTTTCAAGTGATCGCCGTCCATGTCGTGCAAGTGCCGCAAGATTGGCACAGCCACGCTGGCCCGGGTAGCGGGCCAGTCACATTTTGAGAGTGGCAATTCAAAAACTGTGACGCCGTATCTTTTAGACGCGACTAGCCGATCACCTTGGTCAGGTTCGGCAATATCAACAACAGCGTGGTGGCGAAAAGGATGAGCCCGGCTTGACGTACTTTCGATTGTTTGAACATGGCTTGACCGCCTTTTTTGTTATTTCCTGATGCCTGCCCGCATAGCTCCATGGTGGCAGAGCGTTGCACTTCCTGTAGTGACGAGCGCCTCGGCAAAACCCGACGACAACTTCGTACAAGTTCACCTTAGAGCCCGCGCTGCGCTTGGTTTAGATCCATTTCATATGGAGTCGTTACGATTCGCTTTAAAAAAGGTATGAGGCCTATTGCCAGCTTCTTTGGCGCCCGTTGGCTAGACAGCTTGGTGTCTTGAATCGGTTAATCCGGTAGCTGACTACCGTCCGTCTGAGCGTGAGCGTCAACGTCTGTGAGCGCTGCGGTCATTGAATCAAACGTGGCTCGGGCCAAGAGTGGGCACTCGGTATTTACCCATCTGCACTGCGGTTCGAGGACGTCATGACCCAAGCATTGATTTTCGACGCGTTACGCACGCCCCGTGGCAAAGGCAAGGCCGATGGCGCCTTGCACAGCGTCAAGCCGGTGAACCTGGTTGCCGGTTTGCTCACCGCGCTGCAACGGCGCACGGCTCTGGATACCAGTCAGGTCGATGACGTGGTGCTCGGCTGCGTGACACCGATTGGTGATCAAGGTTCCGACATCGCCAAGACCGCCGCTCAGGTGGCCGATTGGGATGTCAGTGTGGCGGGAGTACAGATCAACCGTTTCTGCGCTTCGGGGCTGGAGGCAGTGAACCTCGGCGCGATGAAAGTGCGTTCCGGCTTCGAAGACCTTGTGGTGGTCGGTGGTGTCGAGTCGATGTCGCGGGTGCCGATGGGCAGCGATGGCGGGGCTTGGGCGCTGGACCCGGCAACTAACCTGCACAGCCACTTCACGCCACAGGGTGTGGGCGCCGACCTGATCGCCACCCTTGAAGGCTTCAGCCGTCAGGACGTCGATGCCTATGCGCTGCAGTCGCAGCAAAAGGCTGCGCGGGCGCGGGCCGACGGTTCGTTCAACAAGTCGCTGGTGCCGGTGCAGGACCAGAACGGCATCGTCCTGCTCGATCACGATGAGTTCATCCGCGCCGAATCGACCCTGGAAGGCCTGGGCAAGCTCAAGCCAAGTTTCGAGATGATGGGGCAGATGGGCTTCGATGCCACCGCACTGCGGGTCTACAGCCGCGTCGAGCGGATCAACCACGTCCACACCCCAGGCAACAGTTCCGGAATCGTCGACGGCGCGGCGCTGATGCTCATCGGCTCCGAAGCCAAGGGCCGGGCGCTGGGCTTGCAGCCCCGGGCGCGGATTGTCGCCACTGCGGTCACCAGCACCGACCCGACCATCATGCTCACTGGCCCTGCGCCGGCGACCCGCAAGGCGCTGGCCAAGGCCGGGCTGCGGGTTGAAGACATCGATCTGTTCGAGGTCAACGAGGCCTTTGCCTCCGTGGTGTTGAAATTCATCAAGGACATGGCCGTCGATCCGGACAAGGTCAATGTCAATGGCGGCTCAATCGCCATGGGCCACCCGCTGGGCGCCACCGGTTGCGCCATTCTCGGCACGCTGCTCGATGAACTGGAAGCCCGACGCCTGCGTTATGGCCTCGCGACCCTGTGTGTCGGCGGCGGCATGGGCATTGCCACCATCATCGAACGCCTCTGAGCCCGGACTTCAAGGAACCCAGTTATGAACGAAGCCATTCGTTACGAAAAAGACCAGGACCAGATCGTTGTCCTGACCATCGACATGCCCGGTCAGAGCGCCAACACCATGAACGCGGTGTACCGCGAAGCCATGGCTGACTGCGTTGCGCGCCTGGTGGCCGACAAGGACAGCATCGCCGGTGTGATCATCACCTCGGCCAAGAAGACGTTTTTCGCTGGCGGCGACCTCAACGAACTGATCAAGGTCGGCAAGCCCCAAGCCAAAGCGTTCTACGACATGGTGCTGACCCTCAAGGGCCAGTTGCGTACCCTGGAAACCCTCGGTAAGCCGGTGGTCGCCGCGATCAACGGCGCCGCATTGGGCGGCGGTTGGGAAATCTGCCTGGCCTGCCATCACCGCGTGGCGCTGGACAATCCATCAGTGCAACTCGGCCTGCCGGAAGTCACCCTCGGTCTGCTGCCGGGCGGTGGTGGCGTGGTGCGCATGGTACGTATGCTCGGCCTGGAAAAAGCCCTGCCTTATCTGCTTGAAGGCAAGAGACTGCGACCGCAACAAGCGTTGCAGGCAGGATTGATCGACGCGCTGGCGACCGATCAAGAAGACCTGTTGGCCAAGGCGCGGGCGTGGATTCTCGCCAACCCGACGGCGGTACAGCGCTGGGACGTGAAGGGCTACCAGATACCGGGCGGCACACCGTCAAACCCGAAAGTCGCGCAGATGCTGGCGATTGCACCGTCGATCCTGCGCAGCAAAACCCAGGGCACGATGCCAGCGCCGGAGAAAATCCTCTGCGCGGCGGTCGAGGGCGCCCAGGTGGATTTCGATACGGCACACCTGATCGAAACCCGCTATTTCACCGAATTGACCACCGGCCAGGTCTCGAAAAACCTGATTGGCACGTTCTGGTTCCAGCTCAACGAAATCAATGCCGGCGGCTCGCGGCCTCAAGGTTTTGCGCCTTATGTCACCCGCAAGGTCGGTGTGCTCGGTGCCGGGATGATGGGCGCCGGTATCGCGTTTGTCAGCGCGTCGGCGGGTATCGAGGTGGTGCTCAAGGACATCAACCTCGCGGTGGCTGAGAAGGGCAAGGCGCATTCGGCGGCGCTGCTGGACAAGAAAGTCGCTCGCGGACAAATGAGCCTCGAGCAACGCGACACCGTTCTGTCACGCATTCAAACCAGCGAAAGCGATGCCGACCTGGCCGGTTGCGACCTGATCATCGAGGCCGTATTCGAGGATCGAGATTTGAAAGCCAAGGTTTCGTTGGCGGCGCAGAAGGTCGTCGGCGCGGACGCGGTGATCGCCTCCAATACCTCGACCTTGCCGATCAGCGGCCTGGCGTGCGCCGTGCCCGACCAGAGCAAGTTCATCGGCCTGCATTTTTTCAGCCCCGTGGAAAAAATGCCGCTGGTGGAAATCATCAGGGGCGCCAATACCAGCGACGAAACCCTGGCCCGCGGCTTCGATTACGTCCTGCAAATCAGGAAAACCCCGATTGTGGTCAATGACAGCCGCGGTTTCTTCACCTCACGGGTGTTCGGCACCTTCACCAACGAAGGCATCGCTATGCTGGGCGAGGGCGTGAGCGCGGCGATGATCGAGACTGAAGCGCGCAAAGCCGGCATGCCGGTAGGACCGCTGGCGATCTCTGACGAAGTTTCCCTCAGCCTGATGAGCCATATCCGCCTGCAAACCGCCAAGGACTTGCAAGCAGAAGGGAAACCGCTGATAGAACACCCGGCATTTGCCGTGATTGACGTGCTGCTCAATGAGTTCAAGCGTCCGGGCAAGGCTGCCGGTGGAGGTTTCTACGAGTATCCGGTGGGCGGCCAGAAACACTTGTGGCCGGAGTTGAAGGCGCGCTTCGAGAAAACCGATGGGCAGATTTCGCCGAAGGATGTGCGTGATCGCTTGCTGTTCGTGCAAGCCATCGAAACCGTGCGCTGTGTGGAGGAGGGCGTGTTGGCCTCCACGGCGGATGCCAACGTTGGCTCGATCTTCGGCATCGGGTTCGCCGCCTGGACCGGCGGTGCACTGCAGTTCATCAACCAGTACGGCGTGCAGGACTTTATTGCCCGCGCCCAGTATCTGGCGAAGCAATATGGCGAGCGGTTCGCGCCGCCCGCCTTGCTGCTGGAGAAGGCGGCCAAAGGGGAGGCGTTCTAAGGGGGAGATGTTGCATTTCGGGGCTTGCCTTGTCACAGCGTTTCAAGGCAGGCTCTGAGGTGTGCATTATTCCCATCACGTGTCAGGTATTTTTTATGTCGTTACGCATCTGCATTCTGGAAACCGACCACCTGCGTCCGGAATTGGTTGACCAATATCAGGGCTACGGGCAGATGTTCAAACACCTGTTTTCGCAGCAGCCGATTGCCGCCGAGTTCACCGTCTACAACGTGGTGCAGGGTGAATACCCAAGCGACGACCTGACGTTCGACGCCTACCTGGTGACGGGCAGCAAGGCCGACTCCTTCGGCACCGACCCGTGGATCGAAACCCTCAAGAAGTATCTGTTGACCCGCTACGAGCACGGCGACAAATTGCTGGGCATCTGCTTCGGTCATCAGTTGCTGGCACTGCTGCTTGGTGGCAAGAGCGAACGTGCAACCCAAGGCTGGGGCGTCGGCACCCACAACTACAAATTGGCCGCCAAGGCGCCCTGGATGAGCCCGGTGCGCGAAGAACTGACGCTGCTGATCAGCCACCAGGACCAGGTTACGTCACTGCCGGAGAACGCCACTGTCATCGCTTCCAGCGATTTCTGCCCGTATGCCGCCTACCACATCAACGATCAGGTGCTGTGCTTCCAGGGGCATCCGGAGTTCATCCACGACTACTCCCGCGCCTTGTTGGAGATTCGCCAGCAGGCACTGGGTGAGCAGGTCTACTCCAAGGGTATCGCGAGCCTGGAACAGGAACACCACGGCGCCACGGTGGCCGAGTGGATGATGCGGTTTGTGGCGCACAAGCCTCAAACGACCTGAAGCAAAAGCTTCGCTGGCAAGCCAGCTCCTACGGGGGATTGCGTACCCATTGTAGGAGCTGGCTTGCCAGCGAATTTCCCAATCACCTCGGTCTCGACTACAACCACCCCGACTTCTTGAAACTCGCCCACAACCCCAGACAACCCGCCGTAATAAACCCCAGCACTCCGAAATACCCGTAGTGCCAGCTCAACTCCGGTATGTTCTGGAAATTCATTCCATAAATCCCCGCTACTGCCGTCGGGAAAGCCAGAATCGCCGCCCAGGCCGCAAACTTGCGTTGCACCACGCTCTGGCGAGAGGCCTCCAACAGCACCCCGACCTCAATCGTCTGGCTGGCAATATCCGCCAGCGTCGTCAGGTCTTCCATCTGCCGCGTTACATGAATCTGCACATCGCGAAAGTACGGCCGCATGTTCTTGTCGATGAACGGGAAGCTCAGCCTCTGCAATTCCTCTCCTATCTCAATCATCGGGGCCACATAACGACGCAAGCGCAACACATCACGACGCAGGCCATGTAGCTTCTGGATGTCGTAATCATTCAGCGAGCCACACAACACATTGCGCTCCAGTTCATCGATTTCCCCGTGAATGGCTTCGCCCATCGGCTGGTAGTTCTCGATCACAAAATCGAGGATGGCATAGAGTACGAAATCTTCCCCGTGCTCAAGCAACAGCGGACGCGCCTCACAGCGTTGTCGGACATGGGCGTAGGACGCTGAGTGGCCGTTGCGCGCAGTAATGATGTAGCCATTGCCGGCAAAGATATGTGTCTCGATGAACTCGAGTTTGCCTTCATGGCGGATGGGCGAATACGTCACGATGAACAGCGCATCGCCGAAGGTTTCCAGCTTCGGCCGGCTGTGCTTTTCCAGGGCGTCTTCGATCGCCAGTTCGTGCAGGTTGAACTGGCGTTGCAGATTGTAGAGCTCCTCGGCGTTCGGCTCCTCGAGGCCGATCCAGACAAAGTGTCCGGGCTTGGCAGCCCAGGCTGCGCCTTCGTCGAGGGTGATATTGGTGACTCTCTTACCGGCGCTATAAACCGCTGAAGCAACAACTCTACCCATGATGGTGATTCACTTCTTTTGGCAGCTTTTAAGTGGCAACAAATGCAATGGCAGTGTGGATCAGCTTAGCCTCGCAATGTTTGAGAGTCAGTTAAATCTGCCGAGTTCTGGGGGAAAGACTCGCAGGTAAAAGAAAACCCGCACCAGGCGGGTTTTCTTGTTCAGGCGGCTTGCAGTTGCCGGTCCATCGACTCGATGCATTCACGCATCTGCTCGCGGCACCGGGCAATCAGCAGGGGCATGTCGTCCAGGCTCAATCCGGCGGTGGGAATCGCTGGCAACGAACGAATCAGAATTTTCCCGCTGCGCCAGCGGTTCAATCGCATGTGTTTGACGTAACTGCTGACACACACCGGCACGATCGGCACCCCGGCGGCAATGGCCATCTGAAAGGCGCCTTTCTTGAAGGGCAGCAAGTCCTCACCCAGGTTGCGTGTGCCTTCCGGGAAAACCCAGATCGAGGTGTCTTTGTTTTGCAGGGTGTGCGTGGTGGTCAACATCGACTTTCGCGCCTTTTGCGCATTGCCACGGTCGATCAGCACATTGCCGGCCAGCCAGAACAACTGCCCGAACAGCGGCACCCATTTCAGGCTCTTTTTACCGATGCACACGGTACGGCGGGGCACCACGTTACCAAACACAAACAGGTCGTAGTTGGACTGGTGATTGGCGATGATCACGCAACTGTCCGGTTTATCCATCAACGGCCCGACGTCGGCCTTCACCCGCAAACGCAAAATACACATGGCCGGCCATGCGTACAGGCGTGCACACAGACGGCTGTTGTCCGGGTTGAATGGCCGGCACAGGCCGAGAATCACCCCCAGCACACCCGCCACGATAAAGTGCAGGCCCATCAATGACATACGAAACAAAAACAGCATCTACAGGCCCCACCGGGACAAAAGGTGGCGCAGTGTACGGATGTGCACTGTTTTCGGCAATTACTGCCAGGGAAGTGGGAGATAGCCGATGTTTGTGCTGATGTTTCGGACCAGTCGGTCAGAAGCAGTCTAGAGCGGTTACAGAGGTTTAACACAGACATGTATGAAAAAGCCCGACACGACGGTCGGGCTTTCGTTGTAGCAGATCCAGGCTTAACCCAAATGTTTCTGATCCTGGATGATCGCGTTGTCCAGGGCCTCCAGCAGCGCCTTGCGCACTTTCAATTTGGTGTTCTTGTGCGCGGTCATGTTGATCTTCTTCAACTGGCGAGCCGCCGCCAGTGCTGCACCTTGCAGTTCTTCAGCCGAGACCACGACATCAAGGAAACCGGCAGCCACGGCGCCTTGTGGACTGAACATCTCGCCGTTGACCACCGAACGCTGAAGCGCCACTTTGTTCAGGCGATCACGTGCGATCTCAATGCCTGCGTGGTGCATGGTCATGCCGATCTGCACTTCGTTCAGGCCAATGCTGAACGCACCGTCTACGCCAATGCGATAGTCGGCCGACAACAGCAGAAACGCGCCCTTGGCCACCGCATGCCCCGGGCACGCCACGATCACCGGGAAGGGGTGCGACAGCAGGCGGCGGGCCAGGGTCGAGCCGGAGGTCACCAGTGCCACGGCTTCTTTAGGGCTGGCCGTCATCACCTTCAAGTCATAACCACCGGAGAGAATGCCCGGCTGGCCAGTAATGATCACCACCGCACGATCAGTCACGGCCTGATCCAGCGCAGCGTTGAGCTCGGCAATCACATCCGGGGAAATGGCATTGACCTTGCCATTGCTCAAGGTCAGGGTCGCGATACCGTCTTCGAGATGGTAGGAAATCAACTCACTCATGACGCTATTCCTTTCAATAAAGTTGGGCAGACGTTACCCACCGCCGCAGGCCAGGTAAAGCGCCGTGACTGACCCGCCAGTCACCCTTTGCCTGCCCGCCAGGTCTGGTCCGCCGTGCCTGCCGCGCATTCCCCTCTATATAGAAGAGGGCACGAAGCCGGAGATTGGCCGGTTTGCCATGGCCCCGAGCGACCGGAAACGCTGAATCGCGTTAACCGCATGAAAATTCTGAAAAAAATGTTTGCCATCGGAAAAGCTTTCGACTACATTAGCGCGCCTCGACAGACAGAACTTGTTTGAAGAGATACGGTGAAGTGTCCGAGTGGCTTAAGGAGCACGCCTGGAAAGTGTGTATACAGGAAACTGTATCGAGAGTTCGAATCTCTCCTTCACCGCCACATTTAAACGTTAGAGCCCCGATTATTCGGGGCTTTTTCGTTTCTGCGGTTCTGAAAAGTTCAGCCCATGCTTTGGCCCATACCCTGGACGGCTCAGTGCTTTGCGACCAAAGGCTGATTTTTCGACAGTTTCCAAGCGGTGCGCATCATTCGACGCATTGTATTTCAGTGATGATCCCCGCATCGCGAAAGCCCAAGGCATGGCCCTCTGCACGACTGGCTGATTCCAACACCAGGTGCATGAGGCTGCCTTCGATGATCTTGAGAGTGGAGTATCCGGCGGATCACCGGTCGCGGTCCGCGAGAATGCTTACTCTGGCATTGTCCAGGACTGTAGCTTGTAGCCTTCCTGGCTCAACTCGGCGCGCACCTCTTCCAGCAGAATTTCCAGCTGTGCCGGGTCGGAATAGGTACTGGTTGGAATCTGTTTGCGACAAATACGAGTGTTGGCCCGGTCGATGATGCTCAGGCTCAGTTCGCCATTACCGCCTTGCGCGGCCCAGGCGACGCATTGAAAAGGTTCGAATGCGTGGCCCGCAATCAAAAGTGCTTCGTTGATGCGCAACGCGGTGCTCATGGGGCCTCTCTCCTTGTACCGAAACAAATGATCCGCAGTTGACCTGCTGCATGAAGTCATGCAGCAGGGCATTTCAGTCTTTCATTGCTTTACATAACTGCCTGGCGCCGGCTCCAGAGGCGGGAATTTGTCATTCCCTATGTGCGCAACCGCTGGTTGGCGCTCGCCGGAGTGTCCCGCCAGCCAGTTGAACCAGTCATTCCACCAGCTACCGGGTTGCTGCTCAGCATTCTTGAACCAGGTCTCCGGGTTTTTCGTGACCCGATTATTGGTCCAGTAATGGCGCTTCTGCTTGGCCGGTGGATTGATGACGCCGGCGATATGCCCTGAAGCTCCTAATACAAAACGCTTGGCCCCGGAGAGCAGGTTGGTGCTGGCGTAGGCGCTTTTCCAAGGCACGATGTGATCGTCATGGGTGGCGAGGATGTAAGCGGGAGCGTCAATTGCACGCAAATCAAGCTTGACCCCACAGCACTCCAGCTCGCCTGATTTCAAATCGTTCTGCAGATAGGTGTGGCGCAGATACCAGCAGTACATCGGCCCCGGAAGGTTGGTGCTGTCGTTGTTCCAGTACAGCAGATCAAGCGGGATCGGCTTCTGCCCCTTGAGGTATTTGTCGACGTTGTAGTTCCACCACAGCTCGTTGGGGCGCAGTAGGGAAAAGGTATTGCCCATGTCCTCACCACGAAACAGACCGATGGGACCATTCATGCCGCCGATGGTGCGCTCTCGATAGGCCACCAGTTCTTCGTCGACGAATATGTCGATGGGACCGGTATCCAGGTAGTCAAGGAACGTGGTGAACAGGCTCACGCTGGCGATCTCCCTGTCGCCGCGTGCAGCAAGTACTGCCAGCGCCGTGCTCAGCAGGGTGCCGCCGATGCAGAAGCCCACGCAATTGAGTCGCTGCTCGCCACTGATGTCGCGGGCCACCTGCAAGGCGTCGATTACCCCGTGCTCAATCAGGTCATCCCAGGTGGTGCCAGCGTGTTCCTCGTCAAAGTTGCGCCAGGACATCAGGAATACGGGATGTCCCTGTTCCAGCAGGTGGCGGACCATCGAGTTGTCCGGGCGCAGATCAAGGATGTAGTACTTGTTGATCGACGGAGGTACGACGAATACCGGGTGTCGGTACTGGGTTTCGCTTTGCGGGTAGTACTGAATCAGCTGGAATAGGTGATTCTCGAAGACGATTTCGCCGGGGGTGTTCGCCAGATCGACGCCAACCTTGAAGGCGTCGCTATCACACTGGCGCATTTTGCCTTCGTTCATGTCGCTGGCCAGATGCTGCATACCTGTGAGCAGGCTGGCACCTTGAGTCTCAACCACACGCTGGAGCGCATCAGGGTTACTGACCAGGAAATTGCTTGGCGCACTGGCGGCAATGGCTTGCTCCACCAGATAGCGCAGGCGTTGGCGCGGTTTTTTTTCGTCTATCAGCAGCTTGTCGAGCAGTTTCAGGAGAAAGCTTGCGTTGAGCAGGTAAAACGCAGCGAGGGAGCCGAACAGTGGCTCGCTCCAGTTGCCGCTGGAGAAGCGTCGATCATCGAAGCTGAAGGGTTGGCCGGTCAGCAGTTTTTGGCCGAGTTGGCCCCATTGAACCTGGTAGTCCGCTTGAAGGCTGTCCAGGGTTTCGCGAGGCAGCTCGAACCAGGCGCCGTGCTCATGCCCGGAAAACCACGGATTAGTGCTGACCCATAGGCGTAATTGTTGCACTGCAAAGGAAGCGATGAACGGAACCTGGCCTGACCAATAGGTTTTGAATGTATGTGCGTTGTTGTCCATAAAGTTCCTTGCCCATACAGATGAGCCGGGCAGAAAAAAGCCGCGCTTTGCCGGACTCCGGCATAGCGACGGCAGGAATGCGGGCAGCGTTGACTGACGCCAACCTGATGCGCGGAACAAGGGTCCCAAGTCCGCGCATGGGCTACTCAGATGCCGTTGGTTAGCGCTCGATAGCCAGGCCGACGCCTTGTCCGCCGCCGATGCACAAAGTGGCCAGCCCTTTCTTGCCGTCGCGACGGATCAGTTCGTGCACCAGCGACACCAGAATCCGTGCCCCCGACGCGCCGATCGGATGGCCAAGGGCGATCGCGCCGCCGTTGACGTTGACTTTGCTGGTGTCCCAACCCAACTCTTTGCCAACCGCCAGCGCCTGGGCGGCGAAGGCTTCGTTGGCTTCGATCAGGTCCAGGTCCTCGACACTCCAGCCGGCCTTTTGCAGGGTCAGGCGTGTAGCCGGGACTGGGCCAATGCCCATGATCGACGGGTCCACACCGGCGCTGGCATAGGCTTTGATCCGTGCCAGTACCGGAAGGCCGAGCGCTTGTGCTTTAGCGGCGCTGGCCAGCAACAGCACGGCCGCACCATCGTTGAGGGTCGAAGCGTTGCCGGCGGTCACGCTGCCGTCTTTCTGGAATGCCGGTTTGAGTTTCGCCAACGCTTGCGCAGTGCTGTCGATACGCGGCTGTTCGTCGGTGTCGAAGACCAGCGGTTCGCCCTTGCGCTGAGGAATCAGGATCGGGGTGATTTCGCTCTGGAAACGCCCTCCCTCAATGGCTGCGGCGGCTTTCTGTTGCGAGGCGGCAGCGAAGGTATCCTGTGCTTCACGAGAGATCTCGTACTTCTGCGCCAGATTCTCAGCGGTGATACCCATGTGATAGTCGTTGAAGGCGTCCCACAGGCCATCCTGGATCATGCTGTCTTGCAGTTGCGCATGGCCCATACGCAGGCCGGTGCGTGCCTTGGGCAGAACATAGGGGGCCAGACTCATATTTTCCTGGCCGCCAGCGATGACCAGTTCCGCGTCGCCGCAACGGATTGCCTGGACGGCGAGATGGACCGCCTTGAGACCGGAGCCGCAGACCTTGTTCAGGGTCAGGGCAGGCGTGGTGTGTGGCAAACCAGCCTTGATCGCTGTCTGGCGTGCCGGGTTTTGCCCAGCGCCGGCAGTGAGTACCTGGCCGAGTATCACTTCATCAATTTGAGCAGCATCGATACCGGTCTGCTCAAGCAGGCGGCGAATCACTGCGGCACCCAGTTCGGTCGCGGGAATTGCAGACAGAGCACCCTGGAAGCTGCCAATGGCGGTACGAGTAGCGGCAACGATTACGACTTCGTTCATGCGTGACCTCATCGAAAAGACAAAATTCGTCGAACAAACCAGGGCATTCCTGCCCTGATCGGGGTTACTGCATGTTCATGCCGCCGTTTACCGAGAAATCGGCACCGGTGCTGTAGGCGGACTCATCGGAAGCCAGCCAGGCTACGATTGAGGCGATCTCTTCGGGTTGGCCAAGGCGACCAACCGGAGTTGCTGCGATCATGCCTTCGAGAATGTCCGGACGAATTGCCGCAGTCATGGAGGTCTGGATGTAGCCTGGGGATACGGTATTGACGGTCACGCCCTTGCCGGAGACTTCCCGGGCCAGTGCCATGGTGAAACCATGGATGCCAGCCTTGGCGGCGGAGTAGTTGGTCTGACCGAACTGGCCACGCTGACCGTTGATCGAGGAGATATTGATGATCCGCCCCCACCCGTTGGCCAGCATGCCTTCAATGACCTGCTTGGTGGTGTTGAACATGCCCGTCAGGTTGGTCCCGATCACGCTGTTCCAGTCTTCCGGGGTGAGCTTGCGAAAAGAGGCGTCGCGAGTGATGCCGGCATTGTTGACCAGCACATCGATCGGGCCGAATTGTTCACGAGCCATCTCGAAAGACTTGCGGGTCGTCTCCCAATCGGTGACGTCGCCATAGATGCACTCAAACTGATAACCCGCCGCCAGCTGACTGGCAATCCAGTCGTCCTTGCGGCTGGAATCAGAGCTGCAGCCGACGATTACCTTGAATCCTTCCTTGTACAGACGCTGGCAAATTGCCGTACCAATGCCGCCCATACCACCCGTTACCACAGCAATACGACTACGCGACTCCATATTTCTACTTCCTTTTTTTTTGCGCTGCAGGAGAGAGGATTGTTCGATATCGACGGGCCGTGCGGAAGTGTTTGAAGGTGACGTTTTCATGTCCATTGGTGCCACGCGGGGAGGTGCTCGCTGGCAAAAAGTGAGGAGTACCTATACTGGGGTCAATGTTTGAAACTGAATGGATGGTTAATATTCCTGCAACGTAGTTGAAATATGTTCAACGCATGTCAGTATCGGCTCTGGACAGGACGTTCGGTTCCATTGGTCACTGAGGACGCCATGTATAGAATGAGTTCAGGTTATGCCAGCATGCTGGCAAATACGTTTTTGGCCCAAGGACTGGACCTTGCCGGTCTGTGCCAAGAGGCGGGACTGGATGTCGAGTTCGTGAATAAACCAGGAGCATTCTGCGAGCGAAGCGTTATCTATCGTCTTTGGGACCTGGCTGCTCAGGCTTCGGATGATCTGAATATCGGTTTGAAAGCCTACGGGGAATTCCATCCCAGCAGTTTTCAGATCGTGGGCTACACGATGATGTCCAGTTCGAATCTGAAAAGGGCGCTTGAACGTCTGGTTCGTTTCAGCCCGCTGATTGGCACCGGATTAAGCCTTTTCTTTGTCCCGGAGCAGCAGCATTACCGACTGGCCAGCCTCGAGCATCAACAACCTGGCTCGGTCAAACCCCGGCAATATACGGATGCAGGCTTGGCGTCGCTGCTGGGTTTCTGCCGTTGGCTGGCGGGTGGCAAGTCGCTGCAACCGTTGAGTGTGGAGTTCACTTATCCCGAACCTGAAGATACCTCCGAGCATCGACGGTTGTTTGGCTGTCCGCTGCGTTTCGGGGCGGCTTATGACAGCATCTTGTTCGATGGCCAGGAGCTTCTGAGTCCTTTGAGTATGGCCAACGAGGCGTTGGCCATACTCCATGACAGTTTTGCCGAGGCTCAATTGGACCTGTTGTCCGGCTACTCTATTGTTGGCAGGGTTCGCGCGCTGATTAACGAGCGCTTGAGCCAGGGGCAAGGCCAATGTGATATGGAATCGATTGCTGCGGCACTGAGCATCAGCAAGCGAACGCTCCAACGAGGCCTTGAGAAGGACGGCACACAATTCAAGGATGTCCTGAACGATGTGCGCCGGCAGTTGGCCGACTTCTATTTGCGCCATTCTCATTTCAACATGAAGCATGTGACTTACCTGCTCGGCTTTCATGATCACAGCAGCTTCCATAAGGCATGCACCCGCTGGTTCGGTATGACCCCCGGTCAGTATCGAACCGACGAGTCGTTGCTTATGCTCGAGGAACTCGCGCCGGTTAGACTCATGAACCCCGTCGGTTTTCGCAGAGATCAAAAGATCGCAGGCTTCGCCAAACGGATGCACCGCTAGTCCCTTGTGAAGGCGCATTGAGGCGTTCATTGAGGCTTTGGACCTTTTGTCCTTTTGCTCGCTTTGCGTTTTGGGGCTTTAGCTACGATGACGGGGGCGGGTGCCGGTGTGATCTCCGACGGCAGCACTGCCACAAACGGGGATGGCTCCAGAGGGGGCGCCTGCTGAATGACATCTGTTTCACTGGGCGGTTGGGTCAGGCTGAAGCCCGGCAGGGGGACTTCGAGTAGCGCGTGCAGTTCACGCCAGAATTCCCGTTCAGCTCCAGTAATTGTCAGCAGTTCGGGCATCAATTGCCCAACGGCTGCGAGGACCTGTTGGCGTGCCTTGGTGTCCGGGAGTAGCAAGGGCAGGCTGCGTAAGCTTTCTTGTGGGTGGGCAAAAACCAGCAGGTTCTGCAACCGGATGGCTTCGCGCAGGGCTGCAGGCTCATTGCTGTAGTCCTGGACCAGCAGATGCACCTGCTGGATCAGTTTTTCAATGCTTTCCTTGCCCGCCTTGTCGCTGTCGCGGCCCAGCAAAAACAGAATCCGCACCAACGCCTCCAGCGGGCCCCCATGGGGCAGTGCATCCTGCAGGCGTTCGATCAGGGCTTGGTCTTGCTGATCAGCATGTGCCTGGAGATTTCGCACAGGCTTGTTGCTGGTGAGGACACTCAGTGCGCCGTAAATGCCATAGAAACACAGCTCCTGGGTGGCATCGCGGATATCGCGATAAGCATTCAGGGCGTCTTGCGTCTGGTTGGAGAGCAGCTCCTGCCAGGCCAGCAACGGGTTATCTTTGCGTGCAGGACGACGATCACTGCTGACTTGGGAGGCGGTCCCGGCCAACCACCACAGCGCCGGATTCAGGCTGCTCCATAGCACTTGCTGTTGGTGGAAGGGATGCGTCCTGCGCATCAGTTCGGCAACCGGCTCGTTGACTATCTGACGTAGCCACGGGCGTATGAACCCGTCGTAAAGCGTGCTGTTGATTTCAGACGCACGCTCCACCAGAGAGAATTCGCGATCGTCATCACGAGTCGGCTCGACGTCATCATGGATATCGGCGATTCGCCTTGATTCGAAACGCACTCGGTATTGCACGTCACCGCTGCCTGAGGCGGCCGGCAGATCGTCGATCAGCATTTCGTATAGCCCTGCCGGCAGCGCATTGATGGCTTCGACCGCACCGAGCAACCCACGGTGTTCACGTTGCGCCACCTTGCCGGAAACAAAAATGCCCAAATGGCCGATGCTGGCGTGCCGCAGGTAGACGATGGTACGTCCTGCGTCATGCAAAGCGAGATCGCTGGGATAGACATCGGCGATCCAGTTCAATGCCTGCTGTGGAGGGGTGATGTTGTCTCCGTAGGAGCAGAACACCACCACCGGTACTTCGATCCGTTTCAGGTCAATGCCGGAGCTCTTGCGGCCGAGACCGCCGGACAACTGGTTGCCGATGAAAAGGTCATCGACAATCATCTCGATTTCTTCGCCATTGAGCAGGGTCGGGCTGCCCCACCAGCGTTCGAAGTCGAGGAAGCGTGCAGCCTCGCTGTCGACCTGGCTGAACAACTGGTAGTACTTGCCCCAATAGGTGTTGGCCGGGTCCAGGTTTTCGAAATTGCTGACCAGCCAGGTACCGTCAAAACGGCCATTGCCCAAGTCGCTGCCCAGGCGAGCCATCCAGCCGCCACCCAGCAGGCCACCGGTATAGCGCATCGGATTGCGTCCATTGACACCGGCCCAGTACGACAAGGGGGCACCATTGATAATGATCAACCCTGGCAGTTCCGGCCGTGTTGCCGCCAATCCCATCAAGGCCCAACCGGCCTGGCAGTTGCCGATGATGATCGGCTTGCTGTTGGCCGGGTGAAGGGCACTGACGACTTCGATGAACCGGGCCTGGGCTTCGACAATATCGGCCAGGGTTTGCCCAGGCTGTGGCGAGTGACTGAAAGAAATGAAATAGGTGGGGTGGCCGGCTCTGAGGCTTTCGCCTAATACCGAATCCTGTTTGAAACCGCCGATTCCCGAGCCGTGGCCGCCGCGTGGGTCAATGATGATCACCGGCTGGCCGTTGCTGTCGATTTTTTGCTCTGGCCCGGGGAGGATTTGCAGCAGTGAATAGTTGACCGGGCGCGGGAGATCGGCGCCTGCGATCAGGGTTTCATGATCGAACTTGAGCAGCAGCGGATACCCGGCGCGTTCATGGGCCAGTGTATTGTCGCCGCGCTGGCGCAGGGTGTCCCAGAACAGCAGGCTGCGTTGAGCGAGGTCGGTGAAGTATTCCTGCCAGTCAGCGGGCGTGGGTTGTCTGAGTTGGCCCCGCTTCAGAGGCATGAGGGTTTTTTCCTGGCGCTGGCGCAAAGCATCAAGGACGTTCAGGGTATTGAGGCGCTGCAGATGACTCAGGTGTTCGAACAGACCGCGTTGAGAGGAGAGTCTGTCATATTGCGATGCAATAATATCTTCCTGGCCCATGGTGATCTCCTGGCTTTATGCATGAGAAGCAGCTCGCCTGCATCTCATCATTAAAGAGCTTGGCTGGCCGTTCGCCTTTCAGGAGTCTATAGCGAATAGTGGCGGGAGGTGAAAGATTATTGTGCGGTGCACAAAAAAACATTGCCAAACGAATTTGTGCACTGCAATATCAAGGCTAACGCGATGATCGGCAGGATCGCTATCGCGTCCTCAGGCTCATGTCGGCCTTTCAGAATCAGGAGATTCAAGCATGACTTTTTTTAACTCGGAAAAATTGCAAGACGCTCAGAAAGCCAACCTAGACCTCCTGCAGCAAATCAGCGGCAAAATCTTCGCCAGCGTTGAACAGCTCACCCAATTGCAGATCAAGACTCTGCAGGCCTCCACCGAGGAGCAGTTCGACGGTTTGCGCAAACTGCTGGCAGTCCGTGATCCACAAGGGTTCGCTGAGCTCCAGGCTTCTTTCACCCAGCCAAATGTGCAAGCCGAACGCCTGGCTGAGTTCAATCGTCAAGTACACGCGCTGATTGTTGGCACCCAGTCGGAAATCGCCCAACTGACCACGCGTCAGGTCGAGGCGGGCACCAAGCAGGTGCAAGAGTTCGTTGAAGTGATCAGCAAGAATGCACCGGCTGGCTCCGAGCCTGTTGTGGCAGCGTTCAAGTCGTCGCTGGCCAATGCTGGCACCGTTTTTGAAAGCGCACAGAAAGCCGTAAAACAGGCTACTGACGTTGCCCAGAGCGGTTTCGAGGCAGCGACTGCAGCAACAGCAGCGACTGCCGCAGCCGGGAAAACCGCGCCAGAGACTGGCAAGGCAACAAGCGGTAACAAGTAAGTCACGTTAGAACGGTTACACCGATGGCGATGGGTTTATTCCCCATCGCCATTTTTTTTCGACCCGCCACCCGCGCCTGGCTTGCCTGACGGTGTGCCGCCGAACAGGCCAAAGAGGTTCTGAGTGTTCAGGTAGAGGGCTTTTGACTGGTCGACGTACTGGCGCATCAAATCCTGCATGACCGGTGCTTGCTGATGCATGAACTCACCCCAGGCTTCAGAGGACTGAGCGCCGGTCTGGGTCTGGATGTCGATGACCGTCTGGATGCTTTTGTCCAGGTAGCTGCCGAGGACGCCCTGGTAAGGACCGTAGAACTGGATAATCCCCATGAGCATCTCAATGGAGAAGATCGGCTCACCACCACTTTCGGCTTCCAGAATGACCTGCAGCAAAATACTTCGGGTCAGATCCTCGCCAGTCTTGGCGTCGACCACCTCGAAGGGGATTTTATCGATGACCAATTGACGAATATCCGCAAGGGTCAAATGACTGCTGGTGTGCGTGTCATACAGACGGCGATTCGGGTACTTCTTGATCAGACGGGTGGTGTTCCGACTGTTATCTGTCATGTGGGGCTACTCACAGCGAGCCTGATTTGCAGGCATCTTATCCTACTCTGACCACTGCCACTCCAATGCGTCGCCTCACGCGGCACGCGCTGGGTGGTCAGCGTACGAACTTTCTTCATCTTTTGAGTGCTGAGCTTGCGAGGCTGGCCACTTCGAGGCAGGGGCGTTCAATTCCTCAAGACCCGCCTGCGGATAGCGTTTTCGTCATTTGAACACCACAGGTTCTGGGGTCTGGGCTGATTGCTGATGTCTCTGGGCGTTAATCCAACACTCTGTGCACCTGCTCCTAAGTTGGCTAAGCAACGCTGAGCAAACAGGGTGCGCTTCTGTGATCGCCACATAGGTTAGCGTGGGGGGGAGGGACCAGCTAAAAACGCAGCAAGCGTAACGCTTTACGCAACTCTCGGAAATTGCCTACAAGCCCGGCGAGAGTCACCCCGATATCCTGCTTGCAGTGCAAAACAAACCCTTCCACACAAAAACGCCGCTTTCCTGATCTGGATAAGCGGCGTTTTTTTACGCACGTGTTAGAGGCTGCTCCCACGCATCAGCGATGTCATTCGCGGTTGCTAAATCTCGTGCGGTATCATGATTTAATACCATGAATAATAAACAACTCAGCACCCTCAAAGACATATTTTCAAGACCCACCCCCGGCCACCATGGAGTGGTCCCGCATCGAATCCTTGTTCAGCGCTGCAGGGGCCATAACCATCGAAGGTAATGGATCGCGGGTACGTTTTGAACTGAACGCAGTGGTTGCCACCTTCCACCGGCCGCACCCCGACAAAGAAGCCAAGCCCTATCAGGTGCGTGACGCCCGGGCTTTTCTTGAACAAGCAGGAGTTACCCCGTGAACGTAATGAACTACAACGGCTACTCAGCCCGGATCGAATACAGCGATGAAGACGGTCTGTTTGTCGGCCACATTGCGGGCATCAAGGATGTTGTCGGGTTTCACGGCGAGTCAGTCAAAGAACTTCGCACCGCATTTGAAGCGGCCGTCACCGATTATCTGGAGACTTGCGCCAAACTCGGCCGCACCCCACAGAAACCCTATTCAGGCCATCTCAGTCTGCGCCTGGCCCCAGCCCTTCACGCGACGGTTGCTGTGAAAGCTCAGTTAGCCCACAAAAGTATCAATCAGTGGGTTGCTGATGTTCTTGATCGCGAGGCGCATGCTTAAGCAGTGAATAAGCCGATCCGGCTGTAGACTGCTCAAACTCTTCGAACGGAATCGATATCATGCTCCATCCTCACGCCAGTTTTCGCGACGCAGCCAAGCTCATCGCGGCTGTGTCGATTGTTGCCATGTCATCAATGGCCCTCGCATCCGCCCCTGCAACTTTTCCCGACGCTGAAGCCAGTGACCCTGCCAAACTCGGCTGGATGGTCGGTTCGCCACCCCCCGCTGATCGCACTGTGCGTTTTGAAGACGGCAGCTATTTCCAGTTCCCGGCAATGCGCTGGAGTGTTTCGAACTTTCGGCAACTGATGCCGACGATCAACGTTTCACGCGGCCTGGGGGCTCCGGTTCCTCTGGAGATAGCACTACGCAAAGATATCGACGGGATCAGTTTCGTCCCGCTTGGCGCCAGGGCACCCATGACCTGGGAGCAATCCCTCGCGGGAAAGTTGTCTACGAGCGCTATTTCGGCGTTTGATGCGCTGGCTGAATTTCTGAACAGCAAGGAACACCCATGATCACCACCACAACCCACTCCATTGAAGGCCGACAAATTACCGCCTACCTGGACATCGTCAGCGCCGAGTCGGTGCAAGGGATCAACGTTGTTCGAGACGTATTTGCCGGGATGCGCGACTTTTTCGGCGGACGCTCCCAGACACTGGAGCGAGCGTTGAAAGAAGCACGCATTCAGGCCACCGATGAAATCAAGGAGCGGGCGCAGGCGCTTCAGGCGGACGCGGTGGTCGGGCTTGATTATGAGATCAGTATGCCGGCCGGCAAAGGCGGGATGGTCGTGGTGTTCGTGACCGGGACTGCGGTCAAGTTGGGGTGAAAGGTGAGAAGCCATTCGTCGCTCACGGGGAAATAAGAACGGCAGGTCCATTAGTGACCGGCTAGTCTCAAAAACCTTGGCGGTCGATATTTTTCGGCAAAAGGGCTTGCCGGTGTCGATCCCGCTTTTTGACAAGGGGTGAAGAGATGGCTGATCCGTATATCGAGGACGATGGCGCAGAGTTTCCGATCAACAATTCCGTGCGGTGTGGCCAGACCCAGTATGTGGCCAGCTTCGGCGAGGACCAGACAGAGGTCGACAAGATCAAGACCAGGGCGTGCCGGGTACTGAAGGGCAAATTCTTACCCAAGGTGACAGCACCGGTCAGGAAGTAACCGAATGTTAGGCAGACCCCGTCATTGAACGGGGTTTTTAATGTCTGAAAGGGTTTTATGACAAGTATTTTAAAGTGGTGATCTTTCACAAACTTTTCACAGCAGTCTCCGTAGTCTCGACTCATCCGTTAGAAAGCAACACCTGGCCCGTTTCCCCAGCGGGCTTTTTTTTGTCCGTCATAAAACCTTTTCCAGAAATGCTGTCCAACCGTCGCCAATCGCGAAGTTGGACCGGCGTGCTGGACTTTATCCGCGCAAAAGCATTCAATCTCGCCCCCTTTTTGTTTACCCCTATTTTTTGAGGTTTTTGTCATGCGTTTAACACTGCCTGCTCTGGTTCTGGGGCTTCTGGTTGCTCAAGGTGCAATGGCTGGTGACGGCACTGCCGCGCTGGGCGGTGGCTTGGGCGGCGCGTTGGGTAACGTGGTCGGCCAGAAGATGGGCGGCAGCACTGGTGCAGCGATTGGTGCGGGCGTCGCTGGCGCGGCGGGCAGCGCAGTTGCCGCCAAAAAAGGTCATCGCACCAGCGCTGCAATCGGCGGCGGTGTCGGCGCGGCCGGTGGTTCGGTGATCGGTAACAGCCTTGGCGGCAAGTCCGGTGCCACCATCGGTGCGGGCCTGGGCGGTGCATTGGGCGGCGGCGTAGGCAGCAACCTGGCCAATGGTCACAAGCGCCACTGATCCTGATTCAGGTTTGAAAAGAGCCCGGCTTGATGCCGGGCTTTTTCATTTATGAACGTTTCACGCCGCAGCAGCTCAAATCTTCCATACCCTGGATGAATGCGAGGCGTGCCATGAACCCGAAAACCAACGGCAAAAAAAACGGAAGCCTGAGTGCTCGACTATTGATGGTGCCTGCGATTGTTTTCGGATTGCTGGTCTCTCAGGTGGCGCTGGCGGGAGGTAATGGAGATGCCGCGGTGGGCGGTGGTCTTGGTGGGGTGCTGGGCAATGTGGTCGGTGGCCAGGTGGGAGGCAGTACGGGCGCAGCGATTGGTGCAGGTGTCGGCGGAGCGGCTGGCAGTGCCATTGCCGCGCCCAAGCACAGTCGCACCGAGGCGGCGGTAGGCGGTGGTTTGGGAGCGGCGGGTGGATCGGTGGTCGGCAACAGTCTTGGCGGTTCGACCGGATCGGCCATCGGTGCAGGCCTGGGCGGTGCAGCTGGCGGTGCGGTTGGCAATAATCTGGGGAGTGACAGCGGTCACTCCCATTCCGGTAACGGTTATAAACACGCGAACAAGCACCACAAAAAGCATCACTAGTTGAGCGAGGCATCCCATGACTGCGAAAAACGAAGGCAAGGAAGAAGAGGGTCCGAGCGGACTGCCATCCATCAACGATCCCGGCAATGAAGATCCGGGATCGCTGATGGATGATGCGACGGTGCCGCTTAACGATGCTGATGATTTGGGCGATGTGGGGAATATTGAGTTGGAAGATGAGGAAGAGGACGAAGATTGATCGAGTCGTGTTGCCGGATTGACCGGTTGTCTAGCTGATCGAATGCGCCCATCGCCCAGTCCTCGATATGTCGTGGCCTGAGTCTGCGTGATGCAAGTATCGGTTTGGAGGTTTTGGAGGGGGCGCATTGGGTCCACCCTCATCAACCTTTGCCCCACCCACCCCATTTGTCGCCGAGCCCCCGGCCTTGTTCGCCAGTGGACAGTTCCCCTTCGACCCCAACGGATCAACCCACCCAGTCGGGTTCCGGGTGTACCGATACGGGTTCAACCCTGCGGCCAACTTGAGCGGATTCGGCGTCATATAACGACCGATGTCCGGATGGTAGTAGCGATGCCGGTTGTAGTGCAGGCCACTCTCAGCATCGAAGTATTGCCCCTGAAACCGTAGCGGCTGTTCGAGTCGCTCGCCGTCGCCGTGACTCAGTTCGCGCAGTTTGCCGTGGGCGGTGTATTTGGCCGACCAGACGACGCCGCCGCCGTAGCTGGTCAGTTCCTGCGGGGTGCCGAGGTGGTCGAGTTGGTAGTAGAGCGGGCAGGCGTCTACCCGGCCTTTGCCGTCGAGCAGCGCCAGCGGGCGGAAGCTGCCGGGCTCGTAGACGTAGCTGCGGTAGTGTCGGGGACCGCTTTCGGCGATGAGTTGGTCGCCTTGCCAGAAGAATTGCGTGGTCTGGCCGTCGACGGTTTTGCCGATGCGCCGGCCGAACGCGTCGTAGCAGTAGCTGACACGTTTACCGTCCGGGGAGCTGACGCCGATCAGGCGGTGCTGGCTGTCGTAGGTGTATTCGGTGACCTGGGTCGGCATACCGCGGCGTTCGCGGATCAGGTTGCCGAAGGCGTCGTAGTCGTAGTGGCTGTCGAAACGGCGACGCAAACAGTTGCCCTGAAGCACACACGGGCCGGGGCGGTCGTGGATCAGCAGGTTGCCGGCCGGGTCATGGGTGAAATTCTCCGCGAACTGGTCGCGGGTGTGGTGTACGCCGGTCAGGCGGTCGAGCGCATCGTATTGGTAGCGGCGTGAACCGTGGCGGCTGTCGGTAGTCTGCAGGAGGTTGCCTTTGATGCTGTAGGCATACTTGCGGCGAAATAGCGGTCGGTGCTTTTGGCCGACGGCATGGGCCTGCAAACGGCCTTGCTCGTCGTAGGCGTAATCGCTGAGGAGCAGGCCCTGTTGGCGTTGTTGTTCGCGCCCGCCGACAAAGCGATGGTTGGTCAGGCGCGTGCCGTTGAGGTCAATGGCCGTGAGGTCGCCCCCCTTGGCGTGGTGGTAGACGAGGACACAGGCGTCCGGCAGGCGCAGGCGCTTGAGCCGACCGCAGGCATCATAGCCGTAACTCAGGGTGCCCCAGCCCTGACGCTCGGAGATCAGCCGGTCCTGGCGGTCGTATTCGAACGCCAGCGGATGGTCCTGGCCGTCATCGACGCGGACCAGTCGCCCGAGGTTGTCATAGCGGTACTCGACCTTGACCCCATCGGGCAAGGTTTTGACCAGTAACCGCCCAGCGCTGTCACGTTGATAACCGGTAACCAGCAGCGAACTGTCGTCGCCAAACTCGGTTTTCTTCAGCAATTGGCCATTGAGGTCGTAGCTGTAGGCGGTACGACGGCCATCAAAGCCGGTTTCCTGTCGGATCAATCCGCCTGGGGTGTAATCCAGCCGGTAAGTGTCGCCAACCTCGTTTTCGATCTCGGTGAGCAACAATTGCGCATGGTCGTAGCGGTATTTCAGCGCGCTGCCGTCGGCGTTGATTCGACGGCTGACCAGGCGCAGGTCGTCGGCGTATTCGTAACGGGTTACCCGTCCCAGTTCGTCGGTGTCGGCGGTGACCTGGCCATAGGCGTTGTAGCGATAGGCACGGCGGGCACCGGAGGGCCGCGTGGTCTGGGTCAGTCGACCCACGGCGTCCCATTCGTAACCGGTGACGGCACCGTGTTCGTCCTGTCGGGTAATCCGCCGCCCCAACGCATTGTAGGAAAAAGTGCGCTGAGCACCGTCCGGCAGGGTCTCTTCCAGCAATTGTCCCAAGGCGTTCCAGACAAACCGGTGACCGCTCTGATCGGGGAAACGGATCGTCAGCAAGCGCCCCTGCGAGTCGTAGAAATAGCGGGTGATCTGCCCGTCGGGATCGGTGACGGCAGTGATGTCGCCCTGGGCATTGCGCTGGTAGCTCCAAGCCGCCTGACCGCAGGTGCGGGTATGCAGGAAACCGTTGCGATACTCGTAGGACGTGAGCGCCTCATCCGGCGCAAGCAGCGCGATCAGCCGGCCGACCTCGTCATAATGGTATTCGGTGACAGCGCCGAGGGCGTCCTGTTCGGCGATCAGACGGCCCTGATCGTCGTAGGCCTTGTGCTGCTCACCGCCATCCAGCCCGACGTGGTGTAGCAACCGTGCACGGTCGTCATGAACGTAAACCTCTTCGCTACCGTCGGCGTTGTTCACCGTCACGCCGCCTTGATCGTCCCAGACGTAACGCGCCTCCATCTGCGCAAACGAGGCCCAGTGATGAATGCAGCGGGCCGCCTTGCCGGAGCGTTCCCACGCCCAGAAGAAACTCGCGCCGCCAGCCAGTTGCCGTTGCAGGATGACGTGCTGATCGTCGTAGTCATAGCGCTCGCTTTCACCCGCGGCGTTGGTCGCCTCGATCAGACGCTGGCGGGCGTCGTAGCGGTAGCTGACCAGTGTCTGTTCGGTGCGCCAGGTGGACGCCTTGGGGCCGCTGCGCTGAAACACCTGATAGTCGACGGCCACCAGGTGCTTGACATCGTAACGCAGCAACAAGGCGCGATCGGCGCCGTTGTCCAGGCGTTGGATCCGGTCAAAGCGGTCCCGCTGCACCGTCACGTGGTTGCCGTAGGCGTCGCTGATCGCGCTGAGCCGGCCGCCATGAAAGTGGTAGAACCGCGCGCGGTCGCCGGCCAGGGCGAGGATCAGTTCGTCCGGCTCCTCGCCGAGGTAAATCGCCGCCCGCGACAGGCTGTTGTGGATCACCGGGCGCGTCGCCGTTGGCCGTGGAAATGGCGTACGGTGGTTTTCGGGGTCGATCCACAGCACCCGCTCGTCGTGGAGTTCCAGGTGCTGGGACAGCGAATGGCTCCAGCCAAAACCGAGGCCGGTGTCGAGTTCGACGGCACTGGTGCGATAGATGCGGTTGAAGTCGAACGGCAAGATCCCGTCGAGGGTGCTGTCCGTGAAGGTCAGCAATACTTCGCCGGTGACCATCGACACCGGGCAGTTGTGGGTGGCGATGCACTCGATTGTGTCGATACTGGTGGCGAACCTGTGCACCTGTGTCAGTGGACCGCTGGCGGGACATGCCAATACCTTTTGGGGATCGAACATCTGCAGACTTTCGCTTGGCGGAATGTAGGACGTGAGACTCTGCGGAGGATCTTCAAGGAAAGAAGTCGGGAAAGTTGGCGTTTGATGTAGGGCGAATCGCTAAATCACGAGAGCCATTCGGCGTGGATCGGGATTTCATCGTTGCTCTGAGACAGCAGCGCTCGCTATGCTGCTGAATCCTTTAATCCATTCGTGGGCGGGCTTCACCTGCGCCGCCCGGGATGCCCTGGAAAACGGATCAGATGCGATGAATGCACCACTGAAAACATTCGGCCCGATCAAGGCCGTGATTTTCGATATGGACGGCTTGTTGCTGGATACAGAGGGCATCTACACCGAAGTCACGTCCATCATTGCCGCGCGTTACGGGCGGACGTTCGACTGGAGCATCAAACAGAACATTATCGGCCGCGGTGCAGGTGATCTGGCGTGCTATGTGGTTGAAGCGCTGGACCTGCCGATTACCGCCGAAGAGTTCCTGATAATTCGCGAACCGCTGATGCGCGAGCGTTTTCCTACAGCGCAGGCAATGCCTGGCGCACAGGAGCTGGTACGGCATCTGAAGGCCAACAACATACCCATTGCCGTGGGCACCAGTTCTTCGAGCCAGTCGTTCGGCCAGAAAACCACCCTGCACCGCGACTGGTTCGCCTTGTTCGACTTCATCGTCACCGCCGATGACCCCGAGGTGGGTGCCGCCAAACCGGCACCGGATATTTTCCTGACGGCGGCGCGGCGTCTGGGCGTTGCACCCGAAGATTGCCTGGTGTTCGAGGATTCGCCCTTTGGTGTTACGGCGGCGAAAGCAGCGGGGATGACGGCGATTGCAATTCCGGATGCGGCAATGGCCGACGCCAGGTATGCACACGCCGATGGCATTCTTCGTACGTTGAAGGCGTTCGAGCCGGGCGCTTGTGGTTTACCGGTGCTTGAGTGGACCTGACGACTGAAAATCTGGGAGCGAGCAGGCTCGCTCCCCCAGGACTGACAAATGTCAGGCGCCAAAGCCACCGTCGATGGTCAGGCTGGCCCCTGTGATGTAGCCGGCTTCAGGGCTGACAAGATAGGCGACGAAACTGGCGATCTCTTCGGCCTTGCCGTAACGGCCCACGGCCATCAGCGGGATCAGGCTTTGCGCAAAGTCACCGTGGGCCGGGTTCATGTCGGTGTCGACCGGACCCGGTTGCACGTTATTGATGGTGATGCCTTGCGGGCCGAGATCACGGGCCAGGCCTTTGGTCAGGCCGACCAGTGCCGACTTGCTCATGGCGTATGGGCCGCCACCGGCGAAGGGCATGCGGTCGGCGTTGGTGCTGCCGATGTTGATGATGCGTCCGCCTTCGGTCATGTATTTGGCGGCGGCCTGGGTGGCGATGAACACGCTGCGCACGTTGATGGCCAGGGTCTGGTCGAAGTCTTCGAGTTTGAACTCGGCCAGCGGTGCGACGGCCAGTACGCCGGCATTGTTGACCAGGATATCCAGGCGACCGAAAGCGTCTACCGTGGCGGACACGGCGCCGCGAATGGCGTCGGCGTCGGCGCTGTCGGCCTTGATGGCCAGGGCCTTGCCGCCTTTGGCGGTGATGCTGTCTTGCAGTTCTTCAGCTTTTGCCGTGGAGCTGACATAGGTGAAGGCAACGGTTGCGCCTTCAGCAGCCAGGCGCTTGACGATGGCTGCGCCAATGCCGCGGGAACCACCTTGAATCAATGCCACTTTGCCGCTGAGGTTCTGAGTAGTCATGTCGATCTCCAAGTCCCGAGGCGAGATGTCCCGGTTGATGGAGGCTAGTATCGATTCAGGATTCCATGCTGTGTAGACCATAATCGCGATAGTCTGTGTAAACCAAAAGTTTATAGTGGCGCCTATGGAAACCTTCAGCAGTATCGAATGCTTTGTGCGCAGCGCTGAGGTCGGCAGCTTCGCCGAGGCCGCGCGGCGTCTGAGCCTGACACCGGCGGCGGTAGGCAAGAGCGTCGCCAAGCTCGAAGCGCGGCTGGGCGTCAGATTGTTTCAGCGCAGCACTCGCAGCCTGACGCTGACGGAGGCCGGCCAGTTGTTTCTCGGCGAAGTCAGCGGCAGCCTGCACACCATCCAGAATGCCGTGGCCAATCTCGCCAGTGCCGGAGGGCAGCCGGCCGGCACCTTGAAAGTCAGCATGGGGACGGTATTTGGCTGCCTGTACATTGTGCCGATGCTCGGTGAGTTTCTGCGGCGATTCCCGGCGATCAACCCGGACTGGCACTTCGACAACCGCCAGGTCGATCTGATCGGGCAAGGTTTCGACGCGGCAATCGGCGGTGGCTTCGAATTGCCCCAGGGCGTGGTGGCACGCCGGCTGAGTCCCGCGCATCGGGTGTTGGTGGCTACGATGGACTACCTGGAGACACATGCGGCGATCAGCGAGCCGGATGACCTCAAGCACCATGACGGGATTCTTATCCGCTCGCCGCAGACCGGACGGGTACGCTCCTGGCAGTTGACCCATCGCAATCAGCAACACAGCCCGTTGACGCTCAAGGCGCGGATGACCATGAGCGATTCCGAGGCCGCCTGCGCCACGGCTGCGCAGGGTTTGGGCATTGCGCTGGTGAGCATGCCGTTTGCCTCGGGTTATCTGGAGTCGGGCAGGTTGCAGCGGGTGTTGCCGGACTGGTACATCGATGACGGTTACACCTCCATCTATTACGCCGAACACAAGCTGCTGCCCGGCAAAACCCGGGCGTTTGTCGATTTCATCATTGAGCAGTTTGCCGAACGGGGGTTGGGACAGAGGTTTAGTGCTGTTTGAGTCAGGCTCAGGACCGAGGTGCTGCATTCGCGAGCAGGCTCGCTCCCACAGGGGATCCATGAGCGCCGCAGATCCAGTGTAGGAGCGAGCCTGCTCGCGAAGAACGATAACGCGGTCTACCGGGCAAACCGCCCCGGCCAGCCAATGATGTTTTTCGGCCGCGGCGTCGCATACGTCCGCACCTTCGATGTCGACAGCCCCAGGCGCACCAACGATTCGGCAATGGTCACCGCCGCCGTCACGCCATCCACCACCGGTACCCCGGTACGCCGGCGAATCTGCTCGTCCAGCCCGGCCATGCCGCCGCAGCCCAGGCAAATCACTTCGGCCTTGTCCTGGGTCACCGCCAGTTCGGCCTGATGCACGATGGCCTCCAGTGCGCGTTGCGGTTCGTGTTCCAGTTCCAGCACTGCCAAACCACTGGCCCGTACCGAGGCGCAACGGTCCCAGAGGCCGGAGAGCTTGAGGCGATCTTCGATCAGCGGCACGGTGCGATCGAGGGTGGTGACCACGGAATAGGCGTGTCCGAGAAACATCGCCGTGCTGGCGGCGGCATCAGTGATGTCCACCACCGGCACATTGAGCAGTTCCTGCAAGCCTTCACGGCCGTGCTCGCCATAGCCGGCCTGGATCACGGCGTCGAATGGCTGGTCGTAGGACATCACCCGATCCATGACCGCGATGGCCGCCAGGTAGCTTTCGAAATTGCCTTCGATGGAGTCGGCGCCGAAGTGCGGGGTGAGGCCGACGATTTCCGTGCCGGGCGACGCGACGGCTTGCGCCGAACGGGCGATGGCCTGGGTGATGGATTCGGTGGTGTTGACGTTGACCACGAGAATGCGCATTGAAAGTCCTTATTGCAGTTGGTTCTGCGGCCCGACCACGCCGGGCCGCGACAGGATCAGTGGCTGACGTTGTCGACGGCGATGGCTTCGCCGCTGACATCGGCGTAGTGCGGTTGGCGCTTGGCGATGATCAGGTAGAGCATCCCGGCGATGCCGGCACCAATCAGCCAGGAGAACGGCGATACGCTGTGGAACCCTGGCACCAGGGCCAGGACGATGGCGATCAGGGCAGCGGGAATGAACGCCGCCACGGCGCGCAAATTGACCCCGCGGCTGTAGTAATACGCGCCGTTCGGGTCTTCGCTGTACAACTGCGGCACGTTGACCTGGCCTTTGCGTACCAGCCAGTAGTCGACCATGATCACCCCGTACAACGGGCCGAGCAGGGCACCGAGGCCGGACAGGAAATACACGATCACCAGCGGACTGTTGTAGAGGTTCCACGGCAGGATCAGCACGGCGATGGTCGCGCTGATCAGCCCGGCGCGGCGGAAGGTCAGGTACTTGGGCGCCAGGTTGCTGAGTACGAACGCCGGGGCGACGAAGTTGGCCATGATGTTCACCGCCACGGTGACGATCAGGAACGCCAGGCAGCCGAGCACCAGGAAGAAGGTGTTGGGGATCGAGGCGATGATTTCGGTCGGGCTTTCGATAATCCGGCCATTGATCTGAAATTGCGCGCCGCACAGCAGGACCGTGATGCTGGCGAACACCAGGATATTCACCGGCAAGCCCCAGAAATTTCCGACCTTGATGGTCTTGCGGCACGGCGAAGAGCGGGCGAAGTCGCAGAAGTTGAGGATCAAGGTGCCGTAGATCGCCAGCCACAGTGCGCCACCGGCAAAGATGTTGCGCCACATCTCACCGCCAGTCAGCGGCTCGCGGATCGACCAGGCAATCGTCGCATCGGCCTGGGTGTACATCCACGCGGCGAGTGCGGCGACGGTCAGCAGAATCACCGGACCGGCAAACGCCTCGTAGCGCCGTACCATCTCCATGCCATAAGCAAGGATCGCCAGTTGCACGAACCAGATCGCGACGAAACACACCCAGCCCAGGGTCGACAGGCCGAGGATCGAGTCGTGGTCGTAGTCGGCGAACCCTGGATGGACCGCCGTCAACAGCACGCGAAACACCACGGACGCAAGGTACGTCTGAATACCGAACCAGGCGATGGCGATCACGGCGCGGATCAATGCAGGAATCTGCGCACCATGAATGCCGAAACTGATCCGGCTGATGACCGGAAACGGCACCCCGGTTTTCTGGCCCATGTAGCCAGACAGGTTCATGAAGAAGTAAACCAGCGCCGCGCCGATACCCAGGGACAGCAGGATCTGCCAGCCACCCAGACCCAAAGCGTACAGACCGATGGCAAACGAGTAGTTGGCAATGTTGTGAACGTCGTTGGTCCATAGGGCAAAGATGCTGTAGCGGCCCCAGCGCCGGCCTTCGGACTTGGTCGGTGCCAGGTCCTTGTTGTGCAGTCGGGGGCTGAGCACCACGGGGGCGTGATGCGCCTGGTTGTCGGCGGTGTGGGTGGAATGGGAAGAGGGTAGATCCAGCGCGATGTTGTTATTGGAGAGACTAGTACGCATTCCGGCAGGCTCCTGATGCTCGACGCCGCGATGACTGTGCATGAGCGTTGGCTCGACAAATCTTCGTCGCGGGTGGCGAATATCATTGGTTACGGGGCATCTGCAGCCTGTACGGGATAGGGCGCTTCAGGCTTGCGGATCTAAAGTGTGTGTATGTTTTGATTTTATTGTATACAAAACATATATGCACTTAAGCCAGATTTGTGCCAGTTGCGATTCTATAAAAAACAGTGCTCATTTCGTTTTGTTATCGAAAACGAATAACTGACTGAAAAATAGAAAATTTAAATTGACCGATTGAACAGGTATTTATTTTTGGAGAGGGAGGATGTGGGCGAGATGATGAGAAAGGAGATGTAACTTTTTGGGGCGCTGAAACTAAAAGTGCACACACAAATGGCACTTATGGTGACATTCGTGTGTACACATTGTGTGTTGTGGCACATTGACTCTGTAGGAGCGAGCTTGCTCGCGAAAAACTCGAGAGCGTCGCGGGGGAATCAGGTTTACAGCGTTTTCGTTGACGACCATCGCGAGCAAGCTCGCTCCTACCCCTTGCTGATGATATTCCCCGCATGCAACCCGCATTCCTTCTGCGTCGCTTCTTCCCACCACCAGCGGCCTTCACGCTCATGCTGGTTCGGCAGTACCGGGCGGGTGCAGGGTTCGCAGCCGATGCTGATGAAACCGCGTTCGTGCAGGCTGTTGTACGGCAGTTCCAGCATGCGGATGTAGCCCCAGATCTCTTCACTGGTCATTTGCGCCAGCGGGTTGAACTTGTACAAGGTGCGTTCCGGGGTGGAGAACGCGGTGTCGATTTCCATCACTGCGACGGCGCTGCGGGTGCCGGGGCTCTGGTCCCGGCGCTGGCCGGTGGCCCAGGCTTTCACGCCGGACAGCTTGCGGCGCAGCGGTTCGATCTTGCGGATACCGCAGCATTCGCCATGGCCGTCCTTGTAGAAGCTGAACAGGCCTTTTTCCTTCACGAAGGGTTCGAGTTTGGTGTGGTCCGGCGACACCAGCTCGATGTCGATCTTGTAGTGCTCGCGCACCTGATCGATGAAGCGGTAGGTCTCGGGGTGCAGGCGGCCGGTGTCGAGACTGAACACTTTGACGTTCTTGTTCAGCTTCCAGGCCATGTCCACCAGCACCACGTCCTCGGCACCGCTGAAAGATATCCACAGGTCATCGCCGAACTCGGCAAAAGCGAGCTTCAGGATGTCCTGGGCGGATTTGTTGGCATAGGTCGTGGCGAGTTCCACGACGTCGAACGTTGGGCTCATCAGGGCGGCTTCCTACAGGTCGGTGGCGCTGGGCGCTCTATATGGGATCGATGGTAACAAAAAGCTGCACGGGCCGGGGCATCCTCTGCGTTGCGCAGGCAGGCCCGAGTCGCTAGAGTTCGGCAGGCTTTATGCTCGCTCGACTCAATAATCAATACAAATGGGAGTGTCTTGTGGAAATTGCCTGTCTGGATCTTGAAGGTGTGCTGGTCCCGGAAATCTGGATCGCCTTCGCCGAAAAAACCGGGATCGAGTCCCTCAGGGCCACCACCCGGGACATTCCCGACTACGACGTGCTGATGAAGCAGCGCCTGCGGATTCTCGACGAGCACGGCCTGAAACTTTCCGACATTCAGGAAGTGATCGCCACGCTCAAGCCACTGGATGGCGCCATCGAGTTCGTCGACTGGCTGCGCGAGCGCTTCCAGGTAGTGATCCTGTCGGACACCTTCTATGAGTTCTCCCAGCCACTGATGCGCCAACTGGGCTTCCCGACCTTGCTCTGCCATCGTCTGATTACCGACGACAGCGGGCGCGTCACTGGCTACCAGTTGCGTCAGAAAGATCCCAAGCGTCAGTCGGTCCTGGCCTTCAAGAGCCTCTACTACCGGGTGATCGCAGCGGGGGATTCCTACAACGACACCACGATGCTGGGCGAGGCCGATGCCGGGATTCTGTTCCATGCGCCGGAAAACGTGATTGCGCAGTTCCCGCAGTTCCCGGCGGTGCACACGTTTGAAGAGCTGAAGCAGGAGTTCATCAAGGCTTCGAACCGGACGTTGAGCCTGTAAACCCGATCCCTGTAGGAGCTGCCGCAGGCTGCGATCTTTTGATCTTGATCTTAAAAAACAAGATCAAAAGATCGCAGCCTCGTTTCACTCGACAGCTCCTACTGCGGAGGGTGTCAGAGGTTTTGCAAGGTTTCGAGCAACACCTTCACCTTGGTAATCGATTCCTGATACTCAGCCTGCCACTCCGAATCCGCGACAATCCCGCCGCCGCCCCAGCAACACACCTGCCCGTCCTTGACCAGCAAGCTGCGGATGGCGATGGAGCTGTCCATTTCGCCACGCACGTCCAGGTAGACCAATGAACCGCAATACAGTCCGCGTCGGGTCGGTTCCAGCTCATCGATGATCTGCATGGCGCGAATCTTTGGCGCGCCGGTAATCGAGCCCCCCGGGAAGCTGCCAGCAATCAGGTTCAGGGCATCGCGGTCATCCGCCAGTTCACCGGTGACACTGCTGACCAGGTGATGCACGTTCGGATAGCTTTCCAGGCTGAACAGTTCCGGTACCCGAACCGAACCGGTGCGGCAGGTCCGGCCGAGGTCATTGCGCAGCAGGTCGACGATCATCAGGTTTTCCGCGCGATCCTTGGGGCTGGCCAGCAGTTCGGTGGCGTTCGCGGCGTCTTGCTCAGGCGTCAGGCCCCGAGGTCGAGTGCCCTTGATCGGGCGGGTTTCCACATGGCGCTGGCTGACTTTGACGAAGCGTTCCGGCGACAGGCTGAGTACGGCATCGCCGTCAGGCAAGCTCTGGAAACCGGAAAAAGGCGTCGGGCACGCTGCGCGCAGAGCGCAGTAAGCGGTCCAGGGATCACCTTGGCAGGGCGCACGAAAACGCTGGGCGAAGTTGACCTGATAACAGTCGCCGGCCTGAATGTATTGCTGGATGCGCTCGATTGCCTGTTGATACTGGTCAGCGCTCAAGTCGGCAGTCATCGGGGTGAGCAGTTTGAAGGGCGCGACCACTTCCGGTGCAGGCTGGCTGAACAGATCGATCAGGCGCTGGCGTTCGCCGGTGGGCAGTGTCGGGTGGAACACCAATTGACTGGTCAGCGAAAGGTGATCGCTGACCAATGCCCAGCCGTACAGGCCGAAACGCGCGTCAGGCAGTTGCAGGTCGTCCTGTGCCTGGCTCGGCAGGCGCTCCAGATGCCGGCCGAAGTCGTAACTCAGGTAGCCGATCAATCCACCGGCAAACGGCAACTCATAAGGTACCGGCAGAGTCGCTTCGCCCAGGCGTGTCAGGTTATCGCGCAGGCGTTGCAGGAAGGCATCGCCACTTTCGTCGGGCGATACCGTCAGTTGTTCCAGTGGCCAGGCGCTGAGCAGGTCATAGCGACCGCGGTCAGCACTGGGGCGGCCGCTGTCGAGCAGCACGGCGCCGGGGGCATGGCGAATCGCCGCGAAGTATTGGGCGGGGTTGGCGCGATAGGGCAGCGGGTGTACGGAACAGGTCAGCATGGGCGGGGAAGATCAGCCATTGAGGCGGGGTGGCGATTGTAGACCTCTGTAGGATTTGGTCCTAGAGGGATGTCGGAAAGAGGCACATCGGAAGCGACTGAAATTACATTCTGTGGCGAGGGAGCTTGCTCCTTCGCCACAAAAGATCAACCCTCGACCGCAGGAATGTGCCCAAACATCTCCTGTACAAACGCCACACGCTCTTTGACCGATTCGGTCACGCCACGAGCCTTGAGGTCTTCCATTCGTGCTTCCACCGCATGAGTACGCAACGTCAGCCCGCAGTCATTGGCAATCTGAATATTCAGCCCAGGCCGGGCGTTGAGTTCAAGAATCAACGGGCCTTTTTCCTGGTCCAGGACCATGTCGACTCCGATGTAGCCCAACCCGCACAATTCATAACAGCCGGCGGCGAGTTTCATGAAACCGTCCCAGTAGGGCAGTTGCACGCCATCCACTGCATTGGTGGTGTCCGGGTGTTTGTTGATGATGTTGTTCAGCCAGGTGCCGCGCAGGGTCAGGCCGGTGGCCAGATCCACACCGACGCCGATGGCGCCCTGGTGCAGGTTGGCCTTGCCGTTGGACTGGCGGGTCGGCAAGCGCAACATGGCCATCACCGGGTAACCCATCAAAACAATGATGCGAATGTCCGGCACGCCTTCGTAACTGATGCTCTTGAAGATCTGGTCCGGAATCACGCGGTATTCGATCAGGGCCCGGTCGCGGTGACCGCCCAGGGAGTACAGGCCGGTCAGGATGCTGGAAATCTGATGCTCGATTTCTTCATGGCTGATGATCCGGCCGGACACCGAGCGATAGCGGCCTTCAAAGCGGTCGGCGATGACCAGGATGCCGTCGCCGCCAGCGCCCTGGGCCGGTTTGATCACGAAGTCGCTGCGTGCGCCGATGATCTCTTCGAGATTGTCGATTTCCTTCTCGGTGGAGATTACGCCATACAGCTCGGGCACATGGATGCCAGCGGCGATGGCGCGCTCCTTGGTGATGATCTTGTCATCGACGATCGGGTACAGGCTGCGCTTGTTGTACTTGAGCACGTAGTCTGCGTTGCGCCGATTGATCCCCATGATGCCCTGGGCTTCCAGGGCCTTCCAGGTCTTCCAGAAGCCGAACATCAGGCGTCAGCCTTTTTCAGGAAGGCCTTGAAACGCACCAGTTCGGTGAGGCGATAACCGCGATAACGCCCCATGGCCAGCATGAAGCCCACCAGGATCAGCAGGATCGCCGGGAAGGTGAACACGAAGTACACCAGTTCCGGCACGGTCATGATCAGGTGCGCCAGGGACGCGGCGAACAGCGTGCCGATGGCCACTTTCATGGCATGGCCGCCGCCGCGTTCTTCCCAGGTGATCGACAGGCGTTCGATGGTCATGGTCAGGATCACCATCGGGAACAGCGCCACCGACAAGCCGCGCTCCAGGCCGAGTTTATGGCTGAACAGGCTGATGGCCGCGATCAACACCACCACAAAGGTCAGCACCACCGACAGCCTCGGCAGCATTTGCAGCTTCAGGTGTTCGAGGTAGGACCGTAGCGAAAGCCCCAGCGCCGTGATGATGGTAAACAGCATGATGCCGAAGCCGAGCTGGGTTTCGCGGAAGGCCAGGGCGATCAGCACCGGGGTGAAGGTGCCCAGGGTCTGGATGCCGACCAGGTTGCGCAGGATCAGGATTACCAGCACGCCAATCGGGATCATCACCATGATCATGAAGGTCTGCTGGGTTTGCAGCGGCAGGCCGTACAACGAGTATTCGAGGAAGTTGGCGTCGGTGTTTTCGTCGGTCAGCTTGGCCAGGCGAATGGCATTCATTTCGCTGTTGTTCAGGCTGAAGGTCACGTTGGCTTTCTTGCCACCATCGACGGTGATCAGGTTTTCGTCGCCGGTCCACCACAGCAGGCGGTCGGTCGGCAGGCCCTGTTCACCGGTTTCCGGGTTGAAGTACAGCCAGTCGGTGCCGTTGAAACTGCGCAGCCACAGTTCCGGGATTTGCGGCTGATCGGCCACCAGGCGGATGGTGTGGACCTTCTCGATCGGCACGTGGGCGACGGACAGCAGCAACTCGACGATTTTCGCCTTGTGCGCGGTGGACGGATCACCGGCCAGTAACAGCTTCACGTTGTCGTCGTTGAGGTTGTTGACCCGCTTGATGGCTTCGCCGACGAAGGTTTCGACGTCGGCCGAATGCTGGCGAATCGGAGCAAGCAGGGCTTCGGCGGCGATTTTTTCCGGGCCTTCGATGGTCATGCTGTCGCGAAAGGTCGGGCCTTTGATCTTGGCTTTCTCACCGGAATAACGCTTGGTCAGCACCAGGCGGTAATACAGCGTCTGATTGCCTTTGGCCCGGCGCGCCGACCAGGTGACCTTGCGGTTGCCGTCGACCCGGTTCACGGCCACGCCGTAGTTATTGGAGATGAAGCTCTCGTTGAGGCTGACGAAGTCGCGGCTCAGCGGTGGCACGAACATCTGGATCTTGACCGGATCCTTGGCACTGGCGACGAACTCGACCTTGGCGTCGATGTTCCACAGGTCGTCGGTGGCGTCTTCGGTCACCGGGATGCCCAGCACGAAGATCTGATAGGCCGTAACTGAAATGCCCAGCGCCACCAGGATGGCGATCAGCAGTTTCAGATGAAGGGTAAGAGAGCGCATTGAAATTACTCGGCGGTATGAGCGTCGGTGGTGCAGGCAGGTTTGCCGGCAGCATATTTAAGGCTGGGGTCAACCAGTGCATCGAAGCGTTTGAGGGCTTCGGAGCCAATCAGTAGCGGATATTGGAAAGCGCTGCGGTCGGTCAGGTTCACTTCGATGCTACGCAGGGCCGAGCCCATGCAGATGTCCAGTTCGATCACCGGGCGGGCGGTGTACTTCTTGCCCTCTTCGGGGTCGTAGTCGCCGGCCCGGCGCTTGATCTTGCTGACACGGGCCAGCGGGCGTTCGATCGGGTGCGAATGGGCGGCGTCGATGGCCAGGTAAAAGCGCACCCATGACTCGCCGTTGCGTTTGAAACGTTTGATATCCCGCGCGCTCAGGGAAGCGGTTTTTGCCCCGGTGTCGAGTTTGGCCGCCACTTCCAGGTCAATGCCATTGAGCGATGCGTACTCATTAAGGCCATACACGGTCTTTTCCCCGGCCATTGCGAAACCAGGCAGACAAAGGAAATAAAGGAAGGCAGGGAAGGGCTTGAGTCTCATAAATCCTGGTGCGCAGCGGTCCGACTTGATTCAAGGCCCTGGCATCGCTGCGCAAGCTCCCTCGTATGCCTGTCAGGTTTTTATGACAGGCAGTGCAGATGTGACAAACAAATGCGGGCGGCATTCTAGCACGGTAGTTTGATGGCGCCAGCGCTGGCCGGTGGCTATAAACAGAGGGATTGCTTCGTTATGGTGCAGCCGGTTATCAGAAGATTGTCGACAATATCGATTTAACCTTTGACTGTGTCGCCTGTATTCGTTAGTTTTTGCGGCATTGGCTCACAAGGTGTCGACAATATGCTGGATCAACTCGATCCCCCCGTTTCAACGCAAGACGATACGGAGACCCTGTCCGAGAACGTCTTCCGACGCATTCAGGCGGCTATCGTCAAAGGCGAGATTGCGCCGGGCAGCAAAATCTCCGAGCCGGAGTTGGCGCGCACCTACGGCATCAGCCGTGGCCCGTTGCGCGAGGCCATCCACCGTCTGGAAGGCCAGCGCCTGCTGGTTCGCGTGCCGCATGTCGGCGCCCGGGTGGTGTCGCTCAACCACGCCGAACTGATTGAGCTATACGAAATCCGCGAATCCCTGGAAGGCATGGCCTGTCGCCTGGCCGCCGAGCGCATGAGCCTCGAGGAAATCGACGAACTGCGTCGGGTCCTGGAAACCCACGAGCGCGATGAGGCGTTTCAGGCAGGGAGAGGCTACTACCAGCAGGAAGGCGATTTCGACTTCCACTACCGAATCATCCAGGGCAGCGGCAACCGCACGCTGACCCAAATGCTCTGCGGCGAGCTGTATCAACTGGTGCGCATGTACCGCATCCAGTTTTCCACCACGCCCAATCGCCCGCACCAGGCGTTTGCCGAGCACCACCGAATTCTCGATGCCATTGCCGACCGTGACGGTGAACTGGCCGAGTTGTTGATGCGCCGTCACATCGGCGCCTCCAAACGCAACATCGCCCGTCATTACCAGGACGGCGCTAACCCGACAGCCAAACGAGGTGAGTCATGAGTTTGAACAAGAGCACTCCAGGCCAGCGTTTCCGCGATGCGGTCGCCAGCGAGCATCCATTGCAAGTGGTCGGCGCGATCAACGCCAACCACGCGCTGCTGGCCAAACGCGCCGGTTTCAAGGCGATCTACCTGTCGGGTGGCGGGGTGGCTGCCGGCTCCCTCGGCGTGCCTGACCTGGGCATCACCGGTCTGGATGACGTGCTGACCGACGTGCGCCGTATCACCGATGTTTGCGACCTGCCATTGCTGGTGGATGTGGACACCGGTTTCGGTTCCTCGGCGTTCAACGTCGCTCGCACCGTCAAGTCGATGATCAAGTTCGGCGCGGCGGCGATTCACATCGAAGACCAGGTTGGCGCCAAGCGCTGTGGTCACCGTCCGAATAAAGAGATTGTGACCCAACAGGAAATGGTCGACCGCATCAAGGCCGCCGTCGATGCGCGTACCGATGACAGCTTCGTGATCATGGCCCGTACCGACGCCCTGGCGGTGGAAGGTCTGGAGTCTGCCCTGGATCGCGCTGCTGCGTGCATCGAGGCCGGCGCCGACATGGTGTTCCCGGAAGCCATCACCGAGCTGGACATGTACAAGCTGTTCGCCAACCGCGTGAAAGCGCCGATCCTGGCCAACATCACCGAATTCGGCGCGACGCCGCTGTACACCACCGAGCAACTGGCCGCTGCCGACGTATCGCTGGTGCTGTACCCGCTGTCGGCGTTCCGCGCCATGAACAAGGCTGCAGAAAACGTCTACACCGCGATCCGTCGCGACGGCACTCAACAAAACGTCATCGACACCATGCAGACCCGCATGGAGCTTTACGATCGCATCGACTACCACACCTTCGAGCAGAAGCTCGATGCGTTGTTCGCCGCGAAAAAGTAAGTCGAAGAACTCCCTGACAAATTCAAGAAAAATTGGAGACAGCAATGGCCGAAGCAAAAGTACTCAGTGGCGCCGGGCTCCGTGGCCAGGTAGCCGGGCAAACCGCACTGTCCACCGTGGGCCAGTCGGGTGCCGGTCTGACCTATCGTGGTTATGACGTACGTGAACTGGCGGCTGACGCACAGTTCGAAGAAGTTGCCTATCTGCTGCTGTACGGCGAACTGCCGAGCAAAGCGCAACTTGCAACCTACATCACCAAGCTGAGCAAGCTGCGTGACTTGCCGCAAGCGCTGAAAGAAGTGCTGGAACGCATCCCCGCCGACGCCCACCCGATGGACGTGATGCGCACTGGCTGCTCGTTCCTGGGCAACCTGGAGCCGGAGAACAACTTCTCCGAGCAGCACGACAAGACCGACCGCCTGCTGGCCGCGTTCCCGGCGATCATGACCTACTGGTATCGCTTCAGCCACGAAGGCAAGCGCATCGATTGCGTGAGCGACGAACAGTCCATCGGCGGCCACTTCCTGCACCTGCTGCACGGCAAGAAGCCGAGCGAGCTGCACGTCAAGGTGATGAACGTTTCGCTGATCCTTTACGCGGAGCACGAGTTCAACGCCTCGACCTTCACCGCACGTGTTTGCGCGTCGACCCTGTCCGACCTGTATTCGTGCATCACCGCGGCCATCGGCTCGCTGCGCGGCCCGCTGCACGGTGGCGCCAACGAAGCGGCGATGGAAATGATCGAGCGCTTCTCGTCGCCGGAAGACGCGATCAAGGGCACCCTTGGCATGCTCGAGCGCAAGGACAAGATCATGGGCTTCGGCCACGCGATCTATAAGGACAACGATCCGCGCAACGAGGTGATCAAGGGCTGGTCGAAAAAACTCGCTGACGAAGTGGATGACAAAGTGTTGTTCCCGGTTTCCGAAGCCATCGACAAGACCATGTGGGAGCAGAAGAAACTGTTCCCGAACGCCGACTTCTACCATGCCTCGGCGTACCACTTCATGGGCATTCCGACCAAGTTGTTCACACCGATCTTCGTCTGCTCGCGCCTGACCGGCTGGGCTGCCCACGTGTACGAACAACGTGCCAACAACCGCATCATCCGTCCAAGCGCCGAGTACACCGGCGTTGAACAGCGCAAGTTCGTACCAATCGAACAACGCTGAATGGTGAGAGCAGGCACCGGTATTGAATGAACCGGTAACCCTGTAGGAGCTGGCTTGCCAGCGAAGACGATCTGTCATTCAACATGTTCGTTGACTGATCCACCGCATTCGCTGGCAAGCCAGCTCCTACAGAGGTTCGGTACCACTTGAGTACCGGTGCCAGGCCCACCTTTTGTAACTACCGTGACCGAGTCCTGACGATGAACACTCAATTCCGTAAACCGCTGCCCGGCAGCAAACTGGATTACTTCGATGTCCGCGCAGCGGTCGAGGCGATCCAGCCTGGCGCCTACGACACCCTGCCGTACACCTCCCGTGTGCTGGCGGAAAACCTTGTGCGTCGCTGCGACCCGGCCACGCTCACCGAATCCCTGAAGCAATTCATCGAACGCAAGCGCGATCTCGACTTCCCGTGGTTCCCGGCCCGCGTGGTGTGCCACGACATCCTCGGCCAGACCGCTTTGGTCGACCTCGCCGGCCTGCGTGATGCCATCGCCCTGCAAGGCGGCGACCCTGCGCAAGTCAACCCGGTGGTGCCGACGCAACTGATCGTCGACCACTCCCTGGCCGTCGAGCGTGGTGGCTTCGATCCGCAGGCGTTCGAGAAGAACCGCGCCATCGAAGACCGTCGCAACGAAGACCGTTTCCACTTCATCAACTGGACCAAAAAGGCGTTCAAGAACGTCGACGTGATCCCGCCGGGCAACGGCATCATGCACCAGATCAACCTGGAGAAAATGTCCCCGGTGATCCAGGTGCGCGACGGTGTGGCCTTCCCCGACACCTGTGTCGGCACCGACAGCCACACCCCGCACGTCGATGCGCTGGGTGTGATCGCCATCGGCGTTGGCGGCCTGGAAGCAGAGAGCGTGATGCTCGGCCGCGCCTCCTGGATGCGCCTGCCGGAAAGCGTCGGCGTCGAACTGACCGGCAAGCTGCAACCGGGCATCACCGCCACCGACATGGTGCTGGCGTTGACCGAGTTCCTGCGCCAGCAAAAAGTGGTCGGTGCGTGGCTGGAGTTCTTCGGCGAAGGCGCGTCAAAGCTGACCCTCGGCGACCGCGCGACCATCTCCAACATGGCCCCGGAATACGGCGCCACCGCGGCGATGTTCTACATCGACCAGCAGACCATCGACTACCTAAAGCTCACGGGCCGTGAAGACGAGCAGGTGCAGTTGGTCGAGAACTACGCCAAGCAGACCGGCCTGTGGGCTGACAGCCTGAAAGGCGCGCAGTACGAGCGCGGCCTGACGTTCGACCTGTCTTCGGTTGTGCGCAACATGGCTGGCCCGAGCAACCCGCACGCCCGTGTCGCGGTTTCGGATCTGGCAGCCAAAGGCATCGCCGGTCAGTGGGAAGACGTACCTGGCCAGATGCCGGATGGCGCGGTGATCATTGCCGCCATCACCAGTTGCACCAACACCAGCAACCCGCGCAACGTGATCGCCGCCGGCCTGCTGGCGCGCAACGCCAACAAGCTCGGCCTGACCCGCAAGCCGTGGGTCAAATCGTCCTTGGCACCGGGTTCGAAAACCGTCGCGCTGTACCTCGACGAAGCCGGTTTGACCGATGAGCTGGAGCAGCTCGGATTCGGCGTCGTGGCCTTCGCCTGCACCACCTGCAACGGCATGTCCGGCGCGCTGGATCCGGTGATCCAGCAAGAGATCATCGACCGCGACCTGTACGCCACTGCCGTGTTGTCCGGTAACCGCAACTTTGACGGCCGGATTCACCCGTACGCCAAGCAGGCGTTCCTCGCGTCGCCGCCATTGGTCGTTGCTTACGCCATCGCCGGTACCATCCGTTTCGACATCGAAAAAGATGTGCTGGGCGTGGTGGATGGCAAGGAAATCCGCCTGAAAGACATCTGGCCGAGCGACGAAGAAATCGACTCGGTGGTGAAGGCCTCGGTGAAACCTGAGCAGTTCCGTCAGGTCTACATCCCGATGTTCGCCATCCACGAAGACACCGGTCCGAAAGTCGCGCCGCTGTACGACTGGCGCGAGATGAGCACCTACATTCGCCGTCCGCCGTACTGGGAAGGTGCATTGGCCGGGGCACGTCCGCTCAAGGGCATGCGTCCGCTGGCGGTGCTGCCGGACAACATCACCACCGATCACCTTTCGCCGTCCAACGCCATCATGCTCGACAGCGCCGCCGGCGAATACCTGGCGAAAATGGGCCTGCCGGAAGAGGACTTCAACTCTTACGCGACTCACCGTGGTGACCACCTGACTGCGCAGCGCGCAACCTTCGCCAACCCGAAACTGTTCAACGAAATGGTTCAGGAAAACGGCAAGGTCAAGCAGGGTTCGCTGGCCCGTGTCGAGCCGGAAGGCAAAGTGATGCGCATGTGGGAAGCCATCGAAACCTACATGGATCGCAAGCAGCCGCTGATCATCATCGCAGGTCAAGACTACGGCCAGGGTTCGTCCCGCGACTGGGCGGCCAAGGGCGTGCGCCTGGCGGGTGTGGAAGCGATTGCCGCCGAAGGTTTCGAACGCATTCACCGCACCAACCTGGTGGGCATGGGCGTGTTGCCGCTGGAATTCAAAGCGGGCACCAACCGTCATACCCTGGGCATCGACGGCAGCGAAACCTACGACGTGATTGGCGAGCGCACGCCACGTGCCGAGCTGACGCTGGTGATCCATCGCAAGAACGGCGAACGCGTCGATGTGCCGGTGACCTGCCGCCTCGATACCGCCGAAGAAGTGTCGATCTACGAGGCTGGCGGTGTGTTGCAACGCTTCGCCCAGGACTTCCTCGAAGAATCGGCGGTCGCCGTCTAAAACAGGCTGTACCGACACGGGACTTCAAGTCCCGTGTCTGCTTTCAGATTAGGAGTAACGAGCACCATGGCTCATGCACCGCAGATCAAAATTCCCGCCACCTACATGCGCGGCGGCACCAGCAAAGGCGTGTTTTTCAGCCTGAAGGATTTGCCTGAAGCGGCACAGGTCCCAGGCCCGGCCCGCGACGCTTTGCTGCTGCGCATAATCGGCAGCCCCGACCCGTACGACAAGCAAATCGACGGTATGGGCGGCGCGACTTCCAGCACCAGCAAAACCGTGATCCTGTCGAAAAGCATCAAAGCCGATCACGATGTCGACTACCTGTTCGGTCAGGTGTCGATCGACAAGCCGTTCGTGGACTGGAGCGGCAACTGCGGCAACCTGTCGGCGGCGGTCGGTTCGTTTGCCGTCAGCAATGGCCTGGTGGACGCCAGCCGCATCCCGCACAACGGCGTGGTGGTGGTTCGCGTGTGGCAGGCCAACATCGGCAAGACCATCATCGCCCACGTACCGATCACCAATGGTGAAGTGCAGGAAACCGGTGATTTCGAGCTCGACGGCGTGACCTTCCCGGCAGCCGAAGTGCAGATCGAGTTCCTCGATCCTGCGGCGGACGAAGAGGGTGGCGGCGGTTCGATGTTCCCTACCGGCAACCTCGTGGATGACCTGGAAGTACCCGGTGTCGGTACCTTCAAGGCGACCATGATCAACGCCGGCATCCCGACAATTTTTATCAATGCCGAAGACATCGGCTACAAAGGCACCGAGTTGCAGGGCGCGATCAATGGCGATCCGAAAGCCTTGCTGATGTTCGAAACCATCCGTGCCTACGGCGCGCTACGCATGGGTCTGATTTCGAACATCGACGAAGCGGCCAAGCGGCAGCACACGCCGAAGGTGGCCTTCGTGGCCAAGCCTGCGGACTACGTGGCATCAAGCGGCAAGGCGATAGCGGCGGGGGATGTCGACCTGCTGGTGCGTGCATTGTCCATGGGCAAGTTGCACCACGCGATGATGGGCACGGCGGCAGTGGCGATCGGTACGGCTGCAGCGATTTCCGGCACTTTGGTGAACCTCGCTGCAGGCGGTATCGAACGCAATGCGGTGCGCTTCGGCCATCCGTCCGGCACCCTGCGTGTCGGCGCCGAGGCCAGTCAGGTCAATGGCGAATGGACCGTGAACAAGGCAATCATGAGCCGCAGTGCGCGGGTGTTGATGGAAGGTTTCGTTCGCGTGCCAGGCGACTCGTTCTGACACAAACCCCGTAGGAGCTGCCCTGAACCGAGGTCCCATCAACGACCCACTTCATAGAGTGAATCGAACATGAGTGCCAACGTCGACCTGAACAACCGTCCGGACTACGACAAGGTCCTGCAGGACATTGCCGATTACATTCTCAACTTCAAGATCGAGTCTGAAGAGGCGCTGGATACCGCGCGTAACTGCCTGATCGATACCTTGGGGTGCGGCTTGCTGGCCCTGCGTTTCCCGGAGTGCACCAAGCACCTGGGGCCTGTGGTCGAAGGCACCGTCGTGCCGTTCGGCGCCCGCGTGCCGGGCACCAGTTACCGGCTCGATCCGGTGAAGGCGGCGTGGGACATCGGCTGCATCGTGCGCTGGCTCGACTACAACGACACCTGGCTCGCCGCCGAGTGGGGACATCCGTCGGATAACCTCGGCGGTATTCTCGCGGTGGCCGACCACCTGTCGCAAAAGCGCCTGGCCAATGGCGAGGCGCCGCTGACCGTTCGCACGGTGCTTGAATCGATGATCATGGCCCACGAGATTCAAGGGGTGATCGCCCTTGAGAATTCGTTCAACCGCGTCGGCCTCGATCACGTGATTCTGGTGAAAGTCGCCTCGACCGCGGTTGCGGCCAAGCTGATGGGCGCCAATCGCGAACAGTTGTTGTCGGCGTTGTCCCACGCCTTTGCCGACGGTCAGGCCTTGCGCACGTACCGGCATGCGCCGAATGCCGGCTCGCGCAAGTCCTGGGCTGCGGGCGATGCGTCCAGTCGTGGCGTGCGCCTGGCGGACATTGCGATGCGCGGCGAGATGGGCATCCCCGGCGTATTGAGTGCCAAGCAGTGGGGTTTTTACGACGTACTGTTCAGCCACACCAATAGCGATCTGGCACTCAAGCCAGAAGACAGGCGCGGGTTCAGTTTCTCGCGGCCGTACGGCAGTTATGTAATGGAACACGTGCTGTTCAAGATCAGTTTTCCCGCCGAGTTCCATGCGCAAACGGCCTGCGAAGCGGCGGTGACCTTGCATCCGCAAGTGCGTAATCGCCTGCACGAAATCGACAGGATCGTCATCACCACCCATGAATCGGCGATTCGCATCATTTCCAAAGTCGGTCCATTGGCAAACGCCGCCGACCGCGATCACTGCATCCAGTACATGACCGCCGTGCCGCTGGCCTTCGGCAATCTGGTGGCGGAGCACTACGAGGACGATTTCCACAAGGCGCATCCAATCATCGATGTGCTTCGCGAGAAAATGGTCATCGTCGAAGAGCCGCGTTACACCCGTGAATACCTGGAGGCGGATAAACGCTCGATTGCCAATGCGGTGCAGGTGTTCTTCAAGGATGGTTCGAACACTGAGAATGTGGTGGTGGAATACCCGATCGGGCATCGTCGGCGCCGGGTTGAAGGTATCCCGTTGCTGGAGGAGAAATTCAGGGCGAACTTGCTGACACGATTCACCGCTCAGCGCAGCGAAGAGATTTTTGCGCTGTGCAAGGATCAGCAGAAACTTGAGGCGACAGCGGTGAACCGGTTCGTGGATTTGTTTGTTACCTGAAAGACCGCGTTATCGTTCAATCGTCGGAACGCCGCCCGGAGCCGGCTCGCTCCTACAGTTGATTTGTGTTCACCGCAGATCCCCTGTAGGAGTGAGCCTGCTCGCGATGAGGCCGGAACAGGCAATAAAGGTTTACTTGAACCGCCGCTCCACACCTTTCTCCACCAGAATTTTCGCAGATATTTCTTCCACCGAAAAATGCGTGGAGTTGATGTGCGGGATGTTTGCGCGGCGGAACAGGTTCTCGACCTCGCGCACTTCGAACTCGCACTGGGCGTAGCTCGAATAGCGGCTGTTGGGCTTGCGCTCGTTGCGGATCGCGGTGAGGCGGTCTGGGTCGATGGTCAGGCCGAACAGCTTGTGCTGGTGGGCGCGCAGGGCGTTTGGCAGTTGCAGGCGTTCCATGTCGTCTTCGGTCAGCGGGTAGTTGGCTGCGCGGATACCGAATTGCATGGCCATGTACAGGCACGTCGGCGTCTTACCACATCGCGACACGCCCACTAGTATCAGGTCGGCCTTGTCGTAATAGTGCGTGCGGGCGCCGTCGTCGTTGTCGAGGGCGAAGTTCACCGCCTCGATGCGTTCCATATAATTGGTGTTCGAGCCGATGGAATGGGATTTGCCCACGGTGTAGGAAGAATGCTCGGTCAGTTCCTGTTCAAGCGGTGCCAGGAACGTCGAGAAAATGTCGATCATGAAACCATTCGAGGTTGCGAGAATCTCACGAATGTCCTGATTGACGATGGTGTCGAAGATAATCGGACGGAAGCCGTCTGTTTCGGCGGCTTTGTTGATTTGTTGTACCATGGCCCGCGCTTTGTCCACGTTGTCGATGTACGGACGCGTGACTTTGCTGAAGGTAATGTTTTCGAACTGCGCCAGAAGGCTTTGGCCGAGGGCTTCGGCGGTAATGCCGGTACCATCGGAGATAAAGAAAGCAGATCGTTTCATTTGCACCTTGGGCCTTAAGCTAGTGACGAATCTTGGATATGATAGGCGCGATTTGCCGGCCGCCAATGGCCCGCATTCTCACTTATTTTCCAGGTCCAGGCCATATAGCCGGTAAATGCTCATTTAAGCAGCCGGTTTCTGAGCTTTTCCAACACAGTTAGTGGAGAGATCACCTTGGTAGAGTACGTAGTTTCCCTCGATAAGCTCGGCGTCCATGATGTAGAGCATGTGGGGGGCAAGAACGCATCCCTCGGCGAGATGATCAGCAATCTGGCAGGCGCCGGTGTATCGGTGCCCGGTGGCTTCGCCACGACCGCTCAGGCTTATCGTGATTTTCTGGAGCTGAGCGGCCTGAACCAGCAGATTCACGACGCCCTCGATGCCCTGGACGTCGATGACGTGAATGCCCTGGCCAAAACCGGTGCCCAGATCCGCCAGTGGATCATGGAAGCCGAATTCCCTGAAAAACTGAATGCCGAAATTCGTACCGCGTTCGCTACGCTGTCCGCCGGCAACCCTGACATGGCCGTGGCCGTGCGTTCTTCAGCCACCGCCGAAGACTTGCCGGACGCTTCCTTCGCCGGCCAGCAGGAAACCTTCCTGAACATCCGTGGTGTGGAAAACGTCATCCGCGCCGCCAAAGAGGTGTTCGCTTCGCTGTTCAACGACCGCGCCATTTCCTATCGCGTGCACCAGGGCTTCGACCACAAGCTGGTTGCCCTGTCCGCTGGCGTGCAGCGCATGGTCCGTTCCGAAACCGGCACCGCCGGCGTGATGTTCACCCTCGATACCGAATCGGGCTTCCGTGACGTGGTGTTCATCACCGGCGCCTACGGCCTGGGTGAAACCGTCGTACAAGGCGCGGTGAACCCGGATGAGTTCTACGTCCACAAGGGCACGCTGGCGGCTGGTCGTCCGGCCATCCTGCGCCGCAACCTGGGCAGCAAGGCCATCAAGATGATCTACGGCGACGAGGCCAAGGCCGGTCGTTCGGTGAAGACCGTCGACGTGGACAAGGCCGATCGCGCCCGCTTCTGCCTGACCGACGCCGAAGTCAGCGAGTTGGCCAAGCAGGCGATGATCATCGAGAAGCACTACAAGTGCCCGATGGACATCGAGTGGGCCAAGGACGGTGACGACGGCAAGCTGTACATCGTGCAGGCCCGTCCGGAAACCGTGAAGAGCCGCACCCAGGCCAACGTCATGGAACGTTACCTGTTGAAAGAGACCGGCACCGTGCTGGTGGAAGGCCGCGCCATCGGCCAGCGCATCGGCGCCGGCAAGGTCCGCATCATCAAGGACGTGTCCGAAATGGACAAGGTCCAGCCAGGCGACGTACTGGTTTCCGACATGACCGACCCGGACTGGGAGCCGGTCATGAAGCGCGCCAGCGCCATCGTCACCAACCGTGGCGGCCGTACTTGCCACGCGGCGATCATCGCCCGTGAGCTGGGTATCCCGGCAGTAGTGGGTTGCGGCAACGCTACCCAGCTGTTGAAAGACGGCCAGGGCGTGACCGTTTCCTGTGCTGAAGGCGACACCGGTTTCATCTTCGAAGGCGAACTGGGCTTCGACATCAAGAAGAACTCCGTGGACGCCATGCCGGAGCTGCCGTTCAAGATCATGATGAACGTCGGCAACCCGGACCGCGCCTTCGACTTCGCGCAGCTGCCGAACGCCGGTGTGGGTCTGGCCCGCCTGGAGTTCATCATCAACCGCATGATCGGCGTGCACCCTAAAGCACTGCTGAACTACGACGGCCTGCCGCTGGACATCAAGGAAAGCGTCGACAAGCGCATTGCCGGCTACAACGACCCGGTCGGCTTCTACGTCGAAAAACTGGTCGAAGGCATCAGCACCCTGGCAGCTGCGTTCTGGCCGAAGAAAGTCATCGTGCGCCTGTCGGACTTCAAGTCCAACGAATACGCCAACCTGATCGGCGGCAAACTCTACGAGCCGGAAGAAGAGAACCCGATGCTGGGCTTCCGCGGCGCTTCGCGTTACATCAGCGAATCGTTCCGCGACTGCTTCGAGCTCGAGTGCCGCGCTCTGAAGCGTGTGCGCAACGAGATGGGCCTGACCAACGTCGAAATCATGGTGCCATTCGTCCGTACCTTGGGCGAAGCGAGCCAGGTGGTCGATCTGCTGGCGGAAAACGGCCTGGCCCGTGGCGAAAACGGCCTGCGCGTGATCATGATGTGCGAACTGCCGTCCAACGCCATCCTGGCGGAAGAATTCCTCGAGTTCTTCGACGGTTTCTCCATCGGCTCCAACGACCTGACCCAGTTGACCCTGGGCCTGGACCGTGACTCCGGGATCATTGCGCATCTGTTCGATGAGCGTAATCCGGCAGTCAAGAAGTTGCTGGCCAACGCCATTGCCGCGTGCAACAAGGCCGGCAAGTACATCGGCATCTGCGGTCAGGGCCCTTCGGACCACCCGGACCTGGCCAAGTGGCTGATGGAACAGGGCATTGAAAGCGTTTCGTTGAACCCGGACTCCGTACTGGAAACCTGGTTCTTCCTGGCTGAGGGTCAGGCGCAGGCTTGATCCGGTGTAAACGGGCCGCTCTCTCTGTAGGAGCGAGCTTGCTCCGGGCGGCGTTCCGACGATGGACGTCAACGATAACGCGTTTATCCTGGATAAACGTGGTGTCCTGAAGTTCTTCGCGAGCAAGGCTCGCTCCTACAGGGAGCGGTCTTTTTGAGATTCAAGCAGGGCGGGCTCCATCTGGATGCCGCCCTTTTTTGTGCAAGAGATTATGCAAAGCAGCAGCAACCTATTTCCTGTCGCTCTGATCAGCGCCGAACGGCGCGGCGATTTGAGCGAAGATGTCTATCGTTTGAAACCCGGTAACAGCCCCGACTTCACCGTCGAACTGGCTGTGACGCGTCTTGGCATGGCCGATGAATCGTCTTCCCGTGGCGTGCCGGTGATCCTGCTGCACGGCAGCTTTTCCAATCGCCGGTTCTGGTTTTCTCCCAAGGGCCTGGGGTTGGGCGCTTATCTGGCTCGATTGGGGTTCGACGTGTGGATTCCGGAAATGCGCGGTCACGGCCTGTCCCAACGTAACCACGACTACCGCAAGAACCGAGTCGCCGACTACGCTCGCTATGATCTGCCGGCCATCGGCGCGTTCGTGCGCGAGCAGAGCGGGCAGGCCCCGCACTGGATCGGTCACTCACTGGGCGGTATTACCCTGGCGGCGGCGCTGGGTGGCGAGTACATCGGTGAGTCGGTCGTGGCCTCGGCGGCGTTTTTTGGCACCCAGGTCAGCCGCACTTACTGGCCCTTGAAGATTCCACCGGTGGAGTGGGGCAGCCGCTTCATTCTCAAGCGTTTCGCCCAGTTGTCCGGCTCAAGGCTCAAGCGCGGCCCGGAGGACGAGCCGATCGGCCTGGCCCTGGAAAGCATGCGTTGGTTTGGCCTGTTCGGGCGTTTTGGCGATGCCGAGAAAAACTGGTGGGCGGGTTTGGCCGAGGTCAAGTTGCCGGTGCTCGCCGTGAGCGCAGCGGGTGATCATCAGGATCCTGCGTGGGCGTGCCGCAAACTGTTCGAGCAATTCGGTTCGGAGCACAAGCAATTTATCAACCTGGGTCGAGACCAAGGTTTCGCCGACAATTTCGGCCATGTTGAAATGCTCGTCAGCAAACCCGCCCAGGCCGAAGTCTGGCCGTTGGTGACCCGCTGGCTGGCGGATCAGCAGGCACCGTTGTTGGGAGATCAACGGGATTTGGCCGCGGCGGTTTGAGCCTGACGCTCTAACAAGGGCATTTCGCTCTGATCGGCTTGCGGCTAAGATATGACGCATTGAGCTGTTCCGGTCACTTTCCGTGGCTGAGTCATCACTGATGTTCGTGCTGTCTTCCTCTTTACAGGAGTTTCTCGATGATCCATTACCTCACGCCTGACCTGTGCGACGCCTATCCGGAACTGGTGCAGGTGCTGGAACCGATGTTCAGCAATTTCGGCGGTCGTGATTCCTTCGGTGGCGAAATCGTGACCATCAAGTGCTTCGAAGACAACTCGCGGGTCAAGGAGCAGGTCGAGCTCAAGGGGAATGGCAAAGTGCTGGTGGTAGACGGTGGCGGTTCCCTGCGTCATGCGTTGCTGGGGGACATGCTGGCCGAGAAAGCCGCGAAAAACGGTTGGGAAGGGCTGGTAATCTACGGTTGCATCCGCGACGTCGATATCGTCGCGCAGACCGATCTGGGCGTTCAGGCCCTCGCCAGCCACCCGAGGAAATCCGACAGGCGCGGGCTCGGCGATCTCAACGTTGTGGTGACGTTTGCCGGTGTGACGTTCCGTCCAGGCGAATACATTTATGCGGACAACAATGGCGTGATCGTCTCGCCAAGCCCGCTGAAGATGCCTGAATAAAACGTTGAGCCAACCAAAGGAGTGCGGATGTTCGAGGAAGAAAACGCGCAATGGGGGCTGGTGCATGCCCTGGTGCTGGACGGTAGAGGCGGCGCGCGTTCGATTGCCCGGACTGAACTCGATGACTTGCAGCTGCAGGCCCATGAAAGCCTGTGGCTGCATTGGGATCGCAGTCATCCGCAAACCCGGACCTGGTTGCGCAAATCCAGCGGTCTAAGCGAATTCAGCTGTGACCTGTTACTCGAGGAAAACACCCGTCCGCGACTTTTACAGCTTTCAGACAGCGAACTGCTGCTATTTTTGCGCGGGGTCAATCTGAACCCCGGTGCCGAGCCTGAAGACATGGTGTCGGTGCGGATCTTCGGCTCTGCACAGCGCGTCATTTCCCTGCGTTTGCGTCCGTTGCGCGCCACTGAAGAACTGTTGGTGCAACTGGCCGACGGCAAAGGGCCGAAAACAGCCTCCGAACTCATCCTGTACATGGCGCAGTACCTCACCAACAAGGTGCAGGATCTGGTCAGTGACCTCTCGGAGGTGGTCGATGAGGAAGAAGAAAAGCTAGATTCCGACGAACGGTATGCGCCGGAGCACGGTGCTGTATTGCAGATCCGTCGCCGGGCCGCCGCGTTGAAGCGTTTTCTCGCTCCGCAGCGGGATATTTTCGGGCAATTGACGCGGATCAAGTTGCCCTGGTTCGTCGAGGACGATGGTGATTACTGGAACGAATTGAACAACAGCCTGACCCGGTACCTCGAAGAGCTGGAATTGACCCGGGAGCGGGTGGGGCTGGTCCTGGAAGCTGAAGACCGTCGGTTGAGCGTGCGCATGAATCGCACGATGTATCGCTTTGGCGTCATCACCGGGATCTTTTTGCCAATGAGTTTTCTGACCGGGCTTTTGGGGATCAACGTCGGTGGCATTCCATTCTCTGCCAGCCCTTATGGCTTTCTGATCGCCTGCCTGATGATGGTCTCGGTGGCGCTGGGGCAGTGGTGGTTATTCCGACGTTTGTGCTGGGTCTGAGGGAAACCATGTGACCCGAGCAAAACTGACCGCGTCTCCCACAGACATCACGAGAGGTGCGTATGCACGATCCGTTTGAACAGTCTTTACGCGACATGCTCAAGGCCTCACCGTCCACGCGGGACGACGATGCGTGCCTGGGGCGTGTGCTGAAAACCGCCAACCGCCAGGTTGGCGCCGGTGATTTGTTCAGTCTGCTGGGGCGCTGGTTGCCCGCGCTGATGATCGCCCTGAATAACGGATCGGCCCATGTCGCGCCGGTATCCCGTCTTCGTAAACCTGCTGCTCGCACTGCTGATAAGGCTGATTGAATATGGAACTTGATCTCTGGACTCAGAGCCTCGTCACTGCAATGACTGCGTTGTGGACCAAGGTTGCGAACTTCATTCCGAACCTGTTCGGCGCACTGGTTGTGCTGCTGTTGGGTTTTGTCGTGGCCAAACTGCTGGACACCTTGCTTTCCAAATTGCTCGCCAAACTGGGCCTTGACCGCTTGATGGGCGGCACTGGCCTGACCAAGCTGCTGTCCCGCGCTGGATTGCAAGTTCCTATCTCGACCCTGATCGGCAAGATCGTCTATTGGTTCATTCTGCTTATTTTTCTGGTTTCCGCCGCAGAATCTCTTGGACTTGAGCGGGTTTCAGCTACGCTGGATATGCTAGCGTTGTATCTGCCGAAGGTTTTCGGCGCGGCGCTGGTGTTGCTGGTAGGTGTTTTGCTGGCGCAACTGGCCAACGGGTTGGTGCGTGGAGCGGCAGAAGGCGTGGGCCTGGACTATGCTTCAGGGCTTGGTCGAATTGCCCAGGGCCTGGTGATCATCATCAGTATTTCGGTTGCGATCAGCCAGCTGGAGGTCAAGACTGACCTGCTGAACCATGTGATCGTGATTGTGTTGATAACCGTTGGTCTGGCGGTAGCGCTGGCCATGGGGTTGGGAAGCCGGGAAATTGCCGGCCAGATTCTTGCGGGAATCTACGTGCGCGAGCTGTACCAGGTTGGGCAACAAGTACGTGTTGGCGAGGTCGAAGGCCAGATCGAAGAGATCGGCACGGTTAAAACCACATTGCTGACCGATGAGGGTGAGCTAGTCTCTCTTTCCAATCGGATCCTCCTTGAGCAGCATGTGAGTAGCCACTAACCCGGCAAACCCTGCTAATGTATGCCGCCGCAAAATGCCTGCTGATGCTGGCTGCGGCGGACATTGACCTGACTGTCGGCCCGACTTGTTTTGAATAAAACCCAATCGTTATCCATGCGCTACGACCCCCGCGAGCTCTCTGATGAGGAGTTGGTCGCGCGCTCGCATACCGAACTGTTTCACGTAACACGCGCCTATGAAGAGCTGATGCGGCGTTACCAACGAACATTATTTAACGTGTGTGCACGATATCTCGGGAACGATCGCGACGCAGACGATGTCTGTCAGGAGGTCATGTTGAAGGTGCTGTATGGCCTGAAGAACTTCGAAGGTAAATCGAAGTTCAAGACGTGGCTATATAGCATCACGTACAACGAGTGCATCACACAGTATCGAAAGGAACGGCGAAAGCGTCGCTTGATGGACGCATTGAGTCTTGACCCCCTTGAGGAAGCGTCCGAAGAAAAGGCGCCGAAACCTGAGGAAAAGGGTGGACTCGATCGCTGGTTGGTGTATGTGAACCCGATTGACCGCGAAATTCTGGTGCTACGATTTGTCGCAGAGCTGGAGTTTCAGGAGATCGCAGACATCATGCACATGGGTTTGAGTGCAACAAAAATGCGGTACAAGCGCGCTCTAGATAAATTGCGTGAGAAATTTGCAGGCATTGCTGAAACTTAGTTCAGCGCAAATATCTCTTACGTGTAGGCAAGTTCTGTTAGACTTGCCGCCGAGTTGTCCCCCAGTTTGCGGGACTGCTTCACAATCACCAGATGGGGATTTAACGGATGAAACTGAAAAACACCTTGGGCTTGGCCATTGGTACTCTTATTGCCGCTACTTCGTTCGGCGCACTGGCACAAGGCCAAGGCGCAGTTGAAGGCGAGCTCAACTACGGGAAGAAGTACAACGACAGCGTTAACAACGTTGAAGACGGCTACACTCCTGGCGCCTCCATCGGTTACTTCTTGACCGACGACGTATCGTTGAACTTCACCTACAACAACGATGACTACACCCGTTCGAACAACAACACCGGCAACCAGAAAATCGAAGGCGACCAGTTTGGTCTGAACGCTCAATACCACTTCAACAACGCTGGCGACGCTCTGCGTCCTTACGTTCAAGGTGGTGTCAAGCACGGCAGCATGACCAACGTTGCCGCTGACGGCCACACCGGTCGTGACCAGTCGACTTTCCTGACTGCTGGCGCTGGCGTTAAGTACTACTTCGTTGAAAACGTTTACGCTCGTGCTGGCGTAGAAGCTGACTACAAGCTGGACAACGGCCGTTGGGACTACATCCCGTCCGTAGGTCTGGGCGTGAACTTCGGTGGCGGCAACAAGCCTGCTGCTGCTCCGGTTCCAGCTCCAGAAGTCTGCTCCGACAGCGACAACGATGGCGTTTGCGACAACGTTGACAAGTGCCCGGACACCCCAGCCAACGTTACTGTTGACGCTGATGGCTGCCCAGCTGTTGCTGAAGTCGTTCGTGTAGAGCTGGACGTGAAGTTCGACTTCAACAAGTCGGCAGTCAAGCCAAACAGCTACGGCGACATCAAGAACCTGGCTGACTTCATGAAGCAGTACCCATCCACCACCACTACTGTTGAAGGTCACACCGATAACGTCGGTCCTGACGCTTACAACCAGAAACTGTCCGAGCGTCGTGCAAACGCCGTTAAGCAAGTTCTGACCAACCAGTACGGTGTTGAGTCGTCCCGCATTCAGTCCGTTGGCTACGGCGAATCCCGCCCGGTTGCTGACAACAAAACTGAAGCTGGTCGCGCTGTTAACCGTCGCGTAGAAGCGCAGGTTGAAGCTCACGCTAAGTAATTAGCTCGCAGCTCTGAGAAAAGCCCGGCTTAGGCCGGGCTTTTCTTTGTCTGCGATTTAGTGAGGAGGGACGCGTCAGGCGCGTTGATATCCAACATTGATGTCGACGGACAGAACCTCTTCGCGAGCAGGCTCGCTCCCACAGGAGGAGATGGCGTTGGCTGCGACTGCGCCAATCACCAGGATTGCCGGGCTTTTCAACTCGAAAGCACAGGCATCTTCCTCCATTGCCATCAGGCTGCTTCGACATTCCCGTTGATGCGGCAACGATGCATTTTCAATCATTGCCACCGGCGTATCTGCCGCCATTGCCCCGGCCAGCAGTTGCTCACGGATCTCGCTGAGCTTCGCCACCCCCATGTAGATCACCAGTGTCGTGCCGCCTTGGGCCAGCGCTTGCCAGTTCAGGCTGCTGTCATCCTGAGTGTGGGCGGTCACCAGAGTCACCCCTCGTGCCACGCCGCGCAGGGTCAATGGAATATCGCATTGCGTCGCGCCCGCCAGGCCGGCGGTGATGCCATTGACCAGTTCAACCTCGACACCACGCTCACGCAACCACTGCGCTTCTTCACCGCCACGCCCGAAGATGCACGGGTCGCCACCCTTGAGGCGCACCACGCATTTGCCCTGACGGGCATAACGCAACATCAGGCGATGGATAAAGGCTTGCGGCGTTGAACGACAGCCGCCGCGCTTGCCCACCGGAATTATCCGCGCGCCGGGACAGTGCTCCAGCACCACGTCGTTGACCAGATCGTCGATCAGCACTACATCCGCTTCTCTCAACGCCCGAACAGCTTTGAGGGTCAGTAATTCAGGATCACCGGGACCTGCACCCACCAGCCAGACTTTTGCGCTCATAGTGTTTTCCTCACGAGATGGCGGCTTGCGGCTGCGCGGTGGCGGCCAGCAAACGCTTGATTTCCGGGACGCAGGAGCCGCATTGCGTGCCGCAACCCAATTCTTGTTTCAAACCCGGCAAGTCCAGGCCGCGGCGGATGCCAGCGCAGACCGCGTTTTGGCTGACGTTTTTGCAGTTGCACAGGGTTTTGTTGCCGATCGCTTCGGCGTCAACCTGGCCCGGTGGGGCACTCAGTGGCGCGAGCAGCCAGCGCCGTAGTTGTTCATCGGAGCGACCTTCGAGCCAGAGGTTTTGCAGCCAGTGCCGGGCGAGGGTTTCACCCGCCAAGCGGATCGCTGTGATCCGGCCGTTCTCGATCCGCACCCGCTTACCGATGGAGCGTCGTGGATCGTCGTAGGCCAGGACCGGTCCATCGTTTAGCCCCAGGCATTGATCGATATCGCGCAGCAGTTGCGGATCTGGCGCCGTGGCGCTGGCAGCGCGTATAAGCAGCGCAGGGCGCTCACGACCGGTCAAACTGAGGCTGACGTAGGAAAACGCCTCGCAGAGGGGGCGCAGAGTCTCAAAGTGTTGTTGGACATCGCCCTCTATCAGCGCAAAAAGGTGCCAAGGTAAATGCACCGGTTCCAGGCGCACGCCGCTGTGTTTGAGTTCCGGTTGTTTCGACAACGGGTCGAAGGCGGGCAGGGTGAGGCTGTTCACGCCCCCCTTGAGGAAACGGTCACCAAAATGCATCGGCAAGAAGGCTTGGCCCGGACGCACGCTATCGTCACTGGCGACCGGCAAGATCACCGCGCCGCGGCGGCTTTTCAGGCTGATCAAATCGCCGGTTTGCAGGCGATGCCGGCGCAGCTCATCCGGGTGCAGGCTCAATACGGCTTCACTGACATGACCGAACAACTGCGCGGCGGTGCCGGTGCGGCTCATGCCGTGCCATTGATCGCGCAGACGACCGGTGATCAGCGTTAGCGGGAAACGCGCCTCACGTTGTTCCTTGGCGGCGCGATAGGGATCGGCCACGAACTGCGCGCGTCCGCTGGAAGTCGGGAAAATGCCGTCGAGATAGAGGCGGGCGGTGCCTGCGCTGGACCCCGTAGGAAAGGGCCATTGTTGCGGGCCGATTTTGTCGATCAACCCGTGGCTGATCCCGGACAAATCCAGATCCCGGCCACGCGTCAGCTGTTTGTATTCGTCGAAGACCTGTGCCGGGGTTTCAAAGGCAAACAGGCTGGTCGCTTCCGGACGCAGATGTTTCTCCAGGCGCTGTGCGAAATCCACCGTGATCGCCCAGTCCGGACGCGCTTCACCTGGTGCGGCGATCGCGCGGCGGACGTGGGAAATACGCCGTTCGGAGTTGGTCACCGTACCGTCCTTTTCGCCCCAACTGGCGGCGGGCAACAACAGGTCGGCAAACCTGGCGGTTTCAGTGGTGCGAAAGGCCTCCTGCAAGACCACGAATGGGCAGGCTTGCAGTGCCGCGCGCACGGCAGTCTGATCGGGTAGAGATTGCGCGGGGTTGGTGCAGGCGATCCACAAGGCTTTGATCTTTCCGTTGCCCACCTGCTCAAACAACTCGATGGCAGTCAGCCCCGGGTTTTCGGGCAGTTGATCAACGCCCCAGTAAGCGGCCACGTCGGCACGGTGCTCAGGGTTGGCTGCGTCACGATGACCCGGCAGCAGGTTAGACAGGCTACCGGTTTCCCGCCCACCCATGGCATTCGGCTGACCGGTCAACGAGAAAGGTCCTGCACCCGGGCGACCAATTTGCCCGGTGGCCAGGTGCAGATTGATCAGTGCACTGTTTTTCGCGCTGCCAGCGGTGGACTGGTTCAACCCCATGCACCACAACGACAGGAAAGACGGTGAAGTACCGACCCATTCAGTGCATTGCTGCAGTTGCTCAACGCTGATTCCGCACAGCTGCGACACCATCTGCGGTGTGTAATCGCGCACCAGTTTCTTCAGCTCGGGCAAGCCTTCGGTATGGTCCTTGATGAAGTCACGATCGATCCAGTCTTCCCACAGCAGCAAATGCAAAATCCCATGGAATAAAGCGACATCGGTGCCCGGCAAGATCGGCAGGTGCAGATCAGCCAGATCGCAGGTGTCTGTACGACGTGGGTCAATGACGATGACCTTCATCTGCGGCCGGCGGACTTTGGCCTCTTCCAGCCGACGGAACAGCACCGGATGGGCGTAGGCCATGTTGCTGCCGACGATCATCACGCAATCGCTCAGCTCCAGGTCTTCGTAGCTGCAGGGCGGGGCGTCGGCACCCAGGCTGCGCTTGTAGCCGACCACCGCCGAGGACATGCACAGCCGCGAATTGCTGTCGATGTTGTTGGTACCCACCAGGGCACGTGCCAGCTTGTTGAAGGCGTAGTAGTCCTCGGTCAACAGTTGCCCGGAAATGTAAAACGCCACGCTGTCCGGGCCATGTTCGGCAATGGTCGCGGCAAAAACGCTGGCGGCGTGATCGAGGGCGGTATCCCAGTCGGTGCGGTGGCGGGCCAGGCCTTTGCCGAGGCGCAGTTCGGGGTACAGCGCCCGCGCGGTCTCGTCGCCGGTCAGGTGCAGGGTCGAGCCCTTGCTGCACAGTTTGCCGAAATTGGCCGGGTGCGCCGGGTCGCCGCTGACGCCGAGGATGCGCTCGCCGTCGTGTTCGATCAGCACGCCACAGCCGACCCCGCAGTAACAGCAGGTGGATGCAGTGATCTGGCGGTCCATCAGCCTGCATCCCGCAGGGCCAGCATCACCCGGCCGTTTTCCACCCGGGCGAGATGGTGATGGGTACAGCCGATGTCCGGGGCCAGGGCTTCGCCGCTTTCCAGGTCGATTTGCCAGTTGTGCAACGGGCAGGCCACCCGCTTGCCGTAGACCAGACCTTGGGACAACGGGCCGCCCTTGTGCGGGCAGCGGTCGTCGAGGGCGAACACTTCGTCGTCGCTGGTACGAAAAATTGCGATGTCTCCCTTTGGCCCGGCGATGATCCGCGAGCCCAGGGCATTGATCTCTTCCAGTGCGCAGATATCCAGCCAGTTCATGCCAGCACCTCCAGGTTTTTCACGGGGATGACGTCGAATTCTTTTTTCAGCAGGGGCTGTTCCAGGCGCTCCTTCCACGGGTCCTGTTCGAACGACAGGGAGAATTGCAGGCGATCGTTGAGCGCTTTGCGACGCTCCGGATCTTCCAGCACGGCTTTCTTGATGTGTTCCATGCCGACCCGTTGCAGGTAGTGCACGGTGCGTTCGAGGTAGAAGGCTTCTTCGCGATAGAGCTGCAGGAACGCACCGTTGTATTCGCGGACTTCTTCAGCGGTTTTCAGTTTGACGAAGAATTCCGCGACTTCGGTCTTGATCCCGCCGTTGCCACCGATGTACATCTCCCAGCCGGAGTCCACGCCGATAATTCCCACATCCTTGATGCCGGCTTCCGAGCAGTTGCGCGGGCAACCGGAGACAGCCAGTTTCACCTTGTGCGGTGACCACATGTTGAACAGGTCATGTTCCAGTTCGATACCCAACTGTGTTGAGTTCTGGGTGCCAAAGCGGCAGAACTCGCTGCCGACGCAGGTTTTCACCGTGCGGATGGATTTGCCGTAGGCGTGGCCGGACGGCATGTCCAGGTCTTTCCATACCCCCGGCAGGTCTTGCTTGCGGATGCCTAGCAAGTCGATGCGCTGACCACCGGTGACTTTGACCATCGGCACGTTGTACTTGTCGGCAACATCGGCAATGCGCCGCAGTTCCGAAGGATTGGTCACACCGCCCCACATCCTCGGGACTACAGAGTAAGTGCCGTCTTTCTGAATGTTGGCGTGAGCCCTTTCGTTGATCAGGCGCGATTGCGGGTCGTCCCTGGCTTCCCCTGGCCAGGTGGAAATCAGGTAGTAGTTGAGCGCCGGCCGGCAGGTGGCGCAGCCGTTGGGTGTGCGCCAGTTCAGGTAGCTCATGGTGCCGGCGATGGTCAGCAGGTGCTGCTCGCGGATGGCCTGGCGGATTTGCCCGTGATTGAGGTCGCTGCAGCCGCAGATGGCCTTTTCGCTTTTTGGTTTGACGTCCGCGGCGCCGCCCACGGTGTTGATCAGGATCTGTTCGACGAGGCCGGCGCAGGAACCGCAGGAGCTGGCAGCCTTGGTGTGTTTCTTGACGTCGTCGACACTGAATAGCCCATGTTCCTGAATGGCCTTGACGATGGTGCCTTTGCACACACCGTTGCAGCCGCAGACTTCGGCCGTGTCGGCCATGCTCATGGCTTTGTCCTGGCCCTGATGTCCTACGTCGCCCAGTGCATTTTCACCGAACATCAAGTGATCGCGGATCTCGTCGATGGCGTGATTCTCGCGGATCTGCCGGAAATACCAGCCGCCATCCGCCGTATCGCCGTACAGACAGGCGCCGACCAGCACGTCATCCTTGATCACCAGTTTCTTGTAGACGCCGCCAATCGGGTCCGAGAGGGTGATGGTCTCGGTGCCTTCACCGCCCATGAAGTCGCCGGCGGAGAACAGGTCGATACCGGTAACCTTCAATTTGGTCGAGGTCACCGAACCCTTGTAGGTGGCAAAACCCAGTTGGGCCAGGTGGTTGGCGCAGACTTTGGCCTGTTCGAACAGCGGCGCCACCAAACCATAGGCGATGCCGCGGTGGCTGGCACACTCGCCGATGGCATAGATCCGTGGGTCGTAGGTTTGCAGGGTGTCGTTGACCAGAATCCCGCGGCTGCACGGAATGCCGGATTTCTCCGCCAGTTCGGTATTGGGGCGAATGCCGGCGGCCATCACTACCAGGTCAGCGGGGATGATGTCGCCGTTCTTGAATTGCACCGAACCGACCCGGCCATTGCCCGCGTCGTGCAGGGCCTGGGTCTGCTCGCACAGACGGAAATGCAGGCCGCGAGACTCCAGGGCGGTTTGCAGCAGTTGGCCGCTGGTCTTGTCCAGCTGCCGCTCCAGCAACCACTCACCGATATGCACCACGGTCACGTGCATGCCCCGCAGCATCAGGCCGTTGGCAGCCTCCAGACCGAGCAGGCCGCCACCGATCACTACGGCGTGGCGGTGGGTTTTCGCGGTGTCGATCATGGCCTGGGTGTCGGCGATGTCGCGGTAGCCGATCACGCCCTCAAGGGTGTTGCCGGGAATGGGCAGGATGAAAGGCGTCGAGCCGGTGGCGATGAGCAGGCGATCGTATTCGGCTTCGCTGCCGTCTTCGGCAATGACCCGGCGCTTGACCCGGTCGATCTCCACCACCTTGCGGTTGAGCAGCAGCTTGATGTTGTTTTCCAGGTACCAGTCCAGGTCGTTGAGCACGATCTCTTCGAAGGTCTGTTCGCCGGCCAGTACGGGCGACAGCAGGATGCGGTTGTAGTTGGTATGGGGTTCGGCGCCGAAGACCGTGATGTCGTACAGCTCATTACTCAGCTTGAGCAGTTCTTCCAGGGTGCGAACCCCGGCCATGCCGTTGCCGATCATCACCAGTTTTAGTTTTTTCATCAGGTTCTCCGGGGAGCTCGGGCCTGCCTCATCAGGGCATTCAGGCCTTGCTCGACAAAATTTTGCGCAAACAAAAAAAGGCGTCTCGCCAGTTAACTAGCGAGGACGCCTTTGTCCTTGTCCCGTTCTCTCGGGCAGCGCAGCTTTCTACGTTGAAGGCTGGGCTTTATGTATGTTGGAAAAGATAATGCAGCGGTTGTGCCAAGTCGCCCAAATGCCGAATTTATGGGCTCTCACCGTGGAAGGAGGGTGTTTGCGTGCACCGGTTCAATGCGCTATGCCCGGTTTTGAAGCAGAAAGATCAAAAGATCGCAGGCTGCGCCAGCTCCTACAGGGGATCGTGGGCCACCCGTAAGAGCTGGTGCAGGCTGCGATCTTTTGATCTTTTGGGGTCAATAAACAGCTCAACCATGAAACAGCAAAAACAACAGCACCAGATTCACCAGCAACGACACCAGCGCCAACGTCCGCCAGACTTTCAGCGGTTCGCGCTCCAGCAACGGTCTGGGGCGCACGCTCAAACTGCGTCGTTCTCCCTGTTCCAGTAGCAACAACCATTCTTCCGCTGTTTCAAAGCGCTGATCCGGAGCCGCCGCCACTGCGCGCTCCAGGCTTTGCGCGATCCATTCCGGCAGGTCGGGCCGGTAGCGACTGGCGCTGACAGGCACACCAAATCGAGGGCGTTGGAACGCTTCGATTTCGCCGTAGGGATAATGCCCGGTCAGCAGGTAATACAAGGTCACGCCGACTGCATACAAATCCTGTTGTGGTGTAGGAGGGTCACCTCGAAAGGCTTCCGGCGCGATATAGCTGGGCGTTCCGGGCAGGGCGCAAGCTTGATCTTCGGACAGCCCGGGACAATAGGCGAGGCCGAAATCCAGCAGGCGCAACTCGCCGTCGTCCCCTAGCAGCAGGTTCTCCGGTTTGATATCGCGATGCAGAATTTGCCGTCGATGCAAGATGCCGATAGCTCGCAGCAGGCGTTCGGCCAGGTCCAGCCATTGAGCCAATGGCAGCGTTGCGACACGCTCATGCAGCTCAGCCAAGGTCGACCCGGAATATTCCCGCATCACGTAGTACAAATGCTGACGCTGACTGGCGGCATGGACTTCAGGAAAATGCCGCCCGACCACACGCTTGAGAAACCATTCCTCCGACAACAACGCCTGCCCGGCCTGGTGATCGTCACGTAGCGCACTGGGCAAGGTTTTCAGCAGCCAGGGCTGTTGTTGTGCGTCGCGCACCCGGTAGAGCAGCGATTGCTGGCTCTGGCCGAGGATCCCTTCGACCTGCCAGCCTTCGAAAGGCTGGCCTGGCTTCAGCGCGGGCGGGAGTGGCCATTGCTGCAGATGAATCAGTGCATCGCCAATGCTGGTTTCACCGAGGGCATCGACCCGCACCAGCAGGGCGCTGGCGTTGTCCTGGCTGCCGGCCAGATGCGCAGCGCTGACCAGGGTCTGCGCGGCACTGTTCAGGTCAGGTTGATCGCGCAAAATGCCCGCAATGGCGGTGTCGCCCAGCACGGCCCAGATGCCGTCGCTGAGCAGCACGAAACTCTCATTCAGCCGTAGTTCGCCATCGAGAAAGTCCAGCACCAGGTGTTGATCCAGTCCCAAGGCCCGTTTGAGCACATGCTGCATGCCCGGCTGGTCCCAGACGTGATCCTCACTCACCCGTTGCAGCGTGTCGGCGTGCCAGCGATAAACCCGGCAATCGCCGACATGCGCCAGGGTGAAACGCCGGCCACGCATCACCAAGGCACTGACAGTGGTCAGCAGCGGTTGCCCGCCACCGTTCGCCTGCAACCAGCGATTTTGCGCCAGTAACAGACGGTCCAATGCCTGGGCGACGCCCCAGGTTTCCGGGGTGGCGTAGTAGTCCAGCGCCAGGGCCTGCAAGGTCGAACGGGCCGCGAGACCGCCATCGGCGCATTGGCTGACGCCGTCGGCGATGGCGAACAGGTAACCCTTGCTCGCCGCCAGCGCCGGGGCCGGAGTGACCAGGCGCAGAGCGTCCTGGTTCTCCTCGCGGGGGCCGATGGCGCTGTGTTCGGCGAAGCTCAGTTGCAGGCTCATTCAGTCCTCACACCCGTGCTGCGGTGACGGCGGCCGAACCCCAAGTGGTTCTCCAGCGACGTTTCACACCGTGCAGACCGAACCAGGCAAGTACACCGAGGCTTGCGAACAACCACAAGGCCAGTTGATAGCTGCCGGTGCTTTGTTTGATTGCGCCCATGCCGGCGGCCAGTGCGAAGCCACCGATGCCGCCGGCCATGCCGATCAGGCCGGTCATCACGCCGATTTCCCGGCGAAAACGCTGGGGCACCAACTGGAATACCGCGCCATTGCCTGCGCCCAGACCGAGCATGGTGCAGACGAAAAGCGCCAGTGCGGCGTAGGAGCTCGGCAGATTGAAACCCACTGTCGCAATGCAGATCGCCGCCACGGTGTACATCGCCAGCAAGGTACGAATCCCGCCAAAGCGATCCGCCAGCGCGCCGCCCAGAGGACGCATCAGGCTGCCACCGAACACACATGCAGCAGTGTAGTAGCCGGCGGTCACCGGGCTCAGGCCGTATTGGTCGTTGAAGTAGCCGGGCAGGGCACTGGCCAGACCGATAAAACCACCGAAGGTCACGCTGTAGAAAAACATGAACCACCAGCTGTCGCGGTCACCCAGGGCCTTGAAATAGTCAGACACAGACTTGGCTTTCGGGCGCTCGGGTGCATTTTTGGCCAGCCAGGCGAAGACGATCAAGGTCAGGATCAGCGGGATCAGGGCGAAGCCGAACACGTTGCTCCAGCCAAACATGGCGGCCAGTACCGGGGCAATCAGTGCGGCGAGCACAGTGCCCGAGTTGCCGGCACCGGCGATGCCCATGGCTTTGCCTTGGTGCTGGGGCGGATACCATTGCGAGGCCAGCGGCAGGGCGACGGCGAAGGACGCACCGGCCATGCCGAGGAACAGGCCCAGCAACAGCGCTTGCTCGTAACTGTGAATGCCGACTTTCCAGGCGACGAACAGGGCGCAGATGACGATCACCTGGCCGATTATCCCGGCGGTTTTTGGCGACAGGCGATCAGCCAGCAGGCCCATCGCAAAGCGCAATACAGCCCCGGCCAGAATCGGCGTGGCAACCACCAGTCCCCGTTGCTGCGTCGTCAGGTGCAGGTCGGCAGCGATCTGTACCGCCAAAGGACCGAGCAGGTACCAGACCATGAAACTCAGGTCGAAATAGAGGAAGGCTGCGAACAATGTGGGTGTATGGCCGGATTTCCAGAAGCTTGAATTCATTGCGCACCTCAGCTGTGAAGAGTCTCGAAAGGAGTCATGAGCTTGCAGGTGGGGCGCCGATACGGCCGCACCACCGGCCCCGTGCTGTGGGGCCAAAACGAAAAAACGCCGCCACCCGATTCGCCAGGGGCAAATGAGGTGCGCGACGTCTTTGTCGTAGGTGGGGCAACCGCCGTTGGTTACCTGTGGTGATTACCTAGCCAGATCTGTGCCATATCGGAAATGTGCGTAAAGCAAAAAAGATCGTCCGAACGCGGCCCGAGCCTTCGGCAGCTCCTACGGGGTGCACACATTCCCCTGTAGGAGCTGCCGAAGGCTGCGATCTTTTGTTGTTCAACCCAATAATTCGCTCATGGCAATAATCTGCTCCGCCACTTGAATCAGCTTCTGCTGTCGGCTCATCGCCTGGCGGCGCATCAGCGTGTAGGCTTCTTCCTCGTTGCAGTCCTTCATTTTCATCAGCAGCCCCTTGGCCAGTTCGATGCGCTTGCGCTCGGCCAGTTGCTGGTCGCGGGCTTGCAACTGGGCACGCAAGGCCTGATCGCTTTCGAAGCGTGCCATGGCCACATCGAGAATCGGCTGCAGGCGTTGTGCGTGAATGCCTTCGACGATGTAGGCACTGACTCCGGACTTGATCGCCTGTCGCATCACACCGGGGTCGTGTTCGTCGGTGAACATCACTATCGGTCGTGGCTGGTCGCGAGTCACCAGCACCACTTGTTCCATGACATCGCGACCCGGTGACTCGGTATCGATCAGAATCACATCCGGACGCACCGTTTCGACGCGTTCGGGCAGGTCGATGGTCAGGCCGGATTCATCGATCACTTCAAATCCGGCTTCGGTCAAGGCGGCCTTCAGGCGTCCGACTTTCTTGGCGGTGTCGTTGATCAGCAGGATACGCAGCATGTTCGTGGTCTCCTGTCAGCGGCTGGCGGATCGATGGGAGCTGTCGCTCATGGCGTGCAGTTTGAAACTGCGGGCATAACCGGCCGGGTCCGAGCCGTCCCAGATCTTGCCGTCGATCAACTGGCTGCTGCGCATTTCCTCAGCTGGTGAGGCGACGCCGACGGCACTGGCGGCCTCACGGTAGAGGTCCAGTTGCTGGACCTGCCGGGCCACAGCGAGATAGTCCGGGTCATCGCGCAACAAGCCCCAGCGGCGGAACTGGGTCATGAACCACATGCCGTCGGACAGGTACGGCAGGTTGACCTCGCCATCCCCGTGCAAGCGCAGTGCGTGCGGGTCTTGCCAGCGATGGCCAAGGCCGTCGGCGTATTCGCCCAGCAGGCGCGGTTCGATACAGTCCAGTGGCGCGTCAAGGTACTGATCGGCACTGAGCAATTGTGCGGTACTGCGGCGATTCTCGGTGCTTTCTTCGATGAAACGGCTGGCCTCCAGAACCGCCATCACCAACGCCCGGGCAGTATTGGGGTATTGCTCGACGAACGCGCGGGTGCAGCCGAGGACTTTTTCCGGATGATCGGGCCAGAGGGTCTGGGTCGTGGCCAGGGTGAAGCCGAGGTCCTGTTGCACGGCGCTGGCGGACCAGGGTTCGCCGACGCAGAACCCGTCGATACGCCCGGCTCGCAGGTGCGCGACCATTTGCGGTGGCGGCACCACCACGCTGTCGACATCCTGCAATGGGTGAATGCCCTGGCTGGCGAGCCAGTAATACAACCACATGGCGTGGGTGYCGGTTGGAAACGTCTGGGCGAAGGTGAGTTTTGAGCGAGTTTGGTGCACGTGCCGATCCAGTGCTTCAGGACTGGTCACTCCAAGCGCCTGCAAGCCGCGGGACAGGTTGATGCTCTGGCCGTTCTGATTCAGGCCCATCAACACAGCCATGTCGGTCGCGGCCACGCCACCGATGCCCAGGTGTACGGCATAAATCAGACCGTAGAGGCTGTGGGCGGCATCGAGTTCACCGCTGACCAGTTTGTCCCGCAGGTTGGCCCAGGACGACTGACGCTTGAGGTTCAGGGTCAAGCCGTGGGGTTGGGCGAAGCCCTGGGTGGCGGCGACCACCACCGAGGCGCAGTCGCTCAGGGCCATGAAGCCGAGATTGATTTCGGTTTTTTCCGGGGCATCGCTGCCATTGACCCAGGCCAGAGGGTCGGCTGACGTTTCGTTCATCGCGTGTTCACCTTGCAAAAAAAACGTCGTCCCGAGTTCTTGCGTGAGCAGGCCGGGGACGACGCCATTGTCTTTGCACACATTCGGTCGTTGGCATGGGTGCTGGTGCCCAGAGTGGTGCAAGGCATATGCCATTATCTGTTGATTTGATTACGCGCCTCGCTTGCCACCCCGTTGCCCGGCTATAATCGCCGCCTCAATTCGCCGCCAATCGAGTCAAATCCGCCCATGTACACCCTGGCCCGTCAGCTGTTGTTCAAACTCTCCCCGGAAACCTCCCACGATCTGTCCCTGGACCTGATCGGCGCGGGCGGGCGTCTTGGGCTCAACGGCTTGCTGTGCAAGGCCCCGGCGAAGATGCCGGTGAATGTCATGGGCCTGGACTTCCCGAATCCGGTGGGACTGGCCGCCGGTCTGGACAAGAACGGTGCGGCCATCGATGGTTTCGCCCAACTGGGTTTCGGTTTTGTCGAAATCGGCACCATCACGCCGCGTCCGCAGCCGGGCAACCCGAAGCCACGCCTGTTCCGTTTGCCGGAAGCCGAGGCGATCATCAATCGCATGGGTTTCAACAACCTCGGCGTCGATCACTTGCTGGCTCGCGTGGCAGCGGCCAAGTACAAGGGCGTGCTGGGCATCAACATTGGCAAGAACTTCGATACGCCGGTCGAGCGTGCCGTGGACGACTACCTGATCTGCCTGGACAAGGTTTACGCCCACGCCAGCTATGTGACGGTCAACGTCAGTTCGCCGAACACGCCGGGCCTGCGCAGCCTGCAATTCGGCGACTCGCTCAAGCAGTTGCTGGCCGATCTGGCCGAGCGCCGCGCGGAACTGGCATTGCGTCATGGCAAACATGTACCGCTGGCGATCAAGATCGCGCCGGACATGAGCGACGAAGAAACCGCACAGGTTGCGCAAGCGCTGATCGAAACCGGAATGGATGCCGTCATTGCGACTAACACCACCCTGAGCCGCGTAGGCGTCGAAGGCTTGGAGCATGGTGACGAAGGCGGTGGTTTGTCCGGCGCACCGGTTCGCGACAAGAGCACCCACACCGTGACAGTGCTGGCATCGGAACTGGGTGGTCGGCTGCCGATCATCGCTGCCGGCGGCATTACCGAAGGCAAGCACGCCGCAGAAAAAATCACCGCAGGCGCGAGCCTGGTGCAGATCTACTCGGGCTTCATCTACAAAGGCCCGGCGCTGATTCGTGAGTCGGTAGACGCCATCGCGGCCCTGCGCTGAGGGCTACTTGAAGGGCTTTTTTGTGGCGGTGTTTCTGGCAGGCATAAAAAAGGGCTCCTTTAAAGGAGCCCTTGGGCCGGAGCCCGCCGTCCGGATGGGACGCGCATGGTTAACTCGGTACAAAATCAGATTGTCGTGTCGGAGTGTTGTGCCCTGTAATTAGCCGACGGCGTGAAGTTCGTTGAGTTTGTGGATTCCCGCAGTGCCGGTCATACCGTCCCAGTTGTCGCCGCGTCCTTCTCGCCAGCCGTTGATCCAGGCTTGACGTACCGACGGTAGAGTAAAGGGGCAAAGCTCACGGGATTTACCACCAACGCCATATTGATATCCGCGCAAAAATGCTCTTTCCAACGGATCACGCTTAAGTCTTCTCATAGGGTGTTGCCCTCACTTGTTGACTGTATTTATCGCGTCGACCTCAATTGAGGTCTGGCAGAAAACTCTGCCGTTGGGGGCTCGTTGCCGGCGTGACGAGCCAAGGTGTTGGCGTCATTGCAGCGCCAACCTGTATTGAGTTCTAACCAATGCGTCACATCGAGGGAATGATCGTTTTGTCATAAGGACGTAACTGTTCATGTGCTAACGCCATAAGTAACAGAGCGTTTGTAGCGTATTTATTGGCCAAACCCCGGTATGATCGGCCCTGCGCTGGATGATGGGCTTAATCCTTTAGTGAGAATGGCTCCCGTTGCCGGGAAGCACTATTCGACGAAGGGTCGATTTATGACATTTTGTTGCATCAACTTTTTTATCTGTCCTTGCATCTAAGCTCATTTAACCCGGGCAGCAGGGGTGGAACGGCACACCTTCGTGCCACGCGGGCGCTCTTCGAGAAAAGCGCCTGATTGAAAACCGGACCGGCAATGCGTTGCCCGGTCACTCAGCTAAAGGTTCTGGAATTCCCATGTCCGATCGTTTCGAACTCTTCCTCACTTGCCCAAAAGGCCTTGAAGGCCTGCTCATCGAGGAAGCCGTCGGGCTTGGCCTTGAGGAAGCGCGGGAGCACACCTCTGCCGTGCGCGGCATGGCCACCATGGAAACCGCTTATCGCCTGTGCCTGTGGTCGCGCCTGGCCAACCGCGTGCTGCTGGTGCTCAAGCGTTTTCCGATGAAGGATGCCGAAGACCTGTACCACGGCGTGCTGGACATCGAGTGGCAAGACCACATGCTCAATGACGGCACCCTGGCCGTCGAATTCAGCGGTCATGGCTCGGGCATCGACAACACTCACTTCGGTGCGTTGAAGGTCAAGGACGCCATCGTCGACAAGCTGCGTACTCCGCAAGGCGACCGTCCGTCCATCGACAAGCTCAACCCGGACCTGCGCATTCACCTGCGCCTGGACCGTGGCGAAGCCATTCTGTCCCTTGACCTGTCCGGTCACAGCCTGCACCAGCGCGGCTATCGCCTGCAGCAAGGCGCGGCACCGCTGAAGGAAAACCTCGCGGCCGCCATCCTGATTCGTTCCGGCTGGCCACGTATCGCGGCCGAAGGCGGCGCGCTGGCCGACCCGATGTGCGGTGTCGGTACCTTCCTGGTGGAAGCGGCGATGATCGCCGCCGACATCGCGCCGAACCTGCGTCGCGAGCAGTGGGGCTTCACCGCCTGGCTCGGTCACGTCCCGGCGCTGTGGAAAAAACTGCACGAAGAAGCTTCCGAACGTGCAGCGGCCGGCCTGGCCAAAACACCATTGTGGATTCGCGGCTATGAAGCCGATCCACGGCTGATCCAACCGGGTCGTAACAACGTCGAGCGTGCCGGCCTGAGCGAGTGGATCAAAATCTACCAGGGTGAGGTCGCGACTTTCGAGCCGCGCCCGGACCAGAACCAGAAAGGCCTGGTGATCTGTAACCCTCCATACGGCGAGCGTCTGGGTGACGAAGCGAGCCTGCTCTACCTCTACCAGAACCTCGGCGAGCGCCTGCGTCAGGCCTGCCTGAACTGGGAGGCGGCGGTGTTCACCGGTGCGCCGGACCTGGGCAAGCGCATGGGGATCCGCAGCCACAAGCAGTATTCGTTCTGGAACGGCGCCTTGCCGTGCAAGCTGCTGCTGATCAAGGTGCTGCCGGATCAGTTCGTCACCGGCGAGCGTCGTACTCCGGAACAGCGCCAGGTCGAGCGTGAGCAAGCTGCTTACGATCAGGCGCCGAACGAACCGCAAGAACGCAAGTTCAACAAAAACGGCAACCCGATCAAACCGACGCCGGCACCGGCTCCGGTGATCGAGCAGCCGCGCCTGAGCGAAGGCGGGCAGATGTTCGCCAACCGCCTGCAAAAGAACCTCAAGACCCTGGGCAAGTGGGTCAAGCGTGAAGGCATCGACTGCTACCGCGTGTACGATGCCGACATGCCGGAATACTCCATGGCCATCGACCTGTATCAGGATTGGGTCCACGTCCAGGAGTACGCCGCGCCGAAATCCATCGATCCGGAAAAGGCCTCGGGGCGCATGTTCGATGCCCTGGCAGCCATCCCGCAGGCGTTGAACATCGACAAGAGCCGCGTGGTGGTAAAACGCCGCGAGCGTCAGAGCGGCACCAGGCAGTACGAGCGCCAGGCGGCGCAGGGCAAGTTCGTCGAGGTCAATGAAGGCGGCGTGAAGCTGCTGGTGAACCTCACCGACTACCTCGACACCGGTCTGTTCCTCGACCATCGGCCGATGCGCATGCGTATCCAGAAAGAGGCGGCGGGCAAACGCTTCCTCAATCTGTTCTGCTACACCGCGACGGCCAGTGTGCATGCGGCCAAGGGCGGCGCGCGCAGCACTACCAGTGTCGACCTGTCGAAAACCTATCTGGACTGGGCGCGGCGCAACCTGTCGCTGAACGGTTTTTCCGACAAGAACCGCCTGGAGCAGGGCGATGTGATGGCGTGGCTCGAAGCCAGTCGTGACGAGTACGACCTGATCTTCATCGATCCGCCGACGTTCTCCAACTCCAAGCGCATGGAAGGTGTCTTCGACGTGCAGCGCGACCAGGTGCAACTGATCGACCTGGCCATGGCGCGACTGGCGCCCGGCGGCGTGTTGTACTTCTCCAACAACTTCCGCAAGTTCGAACTGGAAGCCAATCTCGGCGAGCGTTATGCGGTCGAGGAAATCACTGCCCAGACCATCGATCCGGATTTTTCCCGCAACGCCAAGATCCATCGCGCCTGGAAAATCATGGCTCGCTAAATAGCTGTGTTGATTCACTGTAGGAGCGAGCTCTGCTCGCGATGGTCGATAACGATAACGCGTGCCTTCTGGAGTCACGCGGTACTCTTGCTACCATCGCGAGCACTCGAGCGTCGACCGGCTGCTCCTACAGGATCCCATCAGTGCTGGTCAAATTAGTGGCTAATAGCTATAACTCAACTCTAGGCCAAAGGGCTTTCCCGCACTTGGCGTTTTGAGTTGTGTTTTATGTCGTTGCACGCCGTGCGCCCCAAGATCCTGGGTTTTATCAGCGAAGATGCGTCGGCCTGGTTGGTCGCGCTGCTGGTATTGCTGGTCGGCGGGGTGCTCACCGGGTTGCTGGCGTGGTCGACACTTAATCTGTTTCACCATCAATTGCGGCAACGTTTCCAACTGCTGGCCAGTGAACGTTACAGCCGTATCGAAGAGCGTTTCGAAGATCAGGAGCAGCGCCTCGACGGCCTGCGCCGGTTTTTCGCCAATTCCGATTCGGTGTCCCGAGCGGAATTCGACGGCTACACCCAACCTTTGCTCCTGCGAACCCAGGCTTATTCCTATGCCGAACGGATCACTCGTGACGAGCGGTCGGCGTTTGAGGGGCGAGTGCGTGACGAAGGCTTGAGCAGCTTCACTCTGAGAGAGCTCAACGCCGACGGCCAATTGCAACTGGCCGGCGAGCGAGATGAGTACGTAGCGGTCCTGTATAGCCAGACGCAAAGCAGACTCGGTTCTCCCCTCGGTTACGACTTGCTGGCCCAGCCGTTGCGGCGTGCCACGCTCGATCGGGCCGATCAGCGTGGTGGCATGGCGGTGTCGCAACCGATGCAACTGGTGAGTATCGAGCCGGCTTATGCGCGAGGCGTGCTGCTGGTCGCGCCGGTCACGCAACATAACAGTCAGGAACACAAAGCCACGAAACCCTACGGTTATGTCATGGCAGTGATCAGCATGCGCCAGTTGCTGGCGGACGGACTGCCGGAAGCGAGCCGTGACTATCTCTCGGTGCGCATCCTCGATTTGTCGACCGACGAGCAGCACGAGGTGCTGTTCGAGTCGGCCAACCCGCCGGCTATCAGCGAGTTGTCCGCCACGCGCCTGTTGCGCATGGCCGACCATGACTATCAAGTCGATATCCAGCCCAGCGACGCGTTCTTGCAGGCCAACCATTCCTCCGTGACCAGTCTGGTGGTGTTAGGTGGTTTGCTCAGCGTGTTGCTCAGTGCCTTGCTGTATGTGCTGGTCAGTCAGCGGCAACGGGCGCTGAAACTGGTCGAGCAACGCACCCGGGAGCTGCGGGATCGAGAACAGGAGCTGCGTCGTACCCATGGTCAGTTGCGTGGCGTGCTGGATGCCGCTACCCAGGTTGCGATCATCGCCACCGACCTGCGTGGCGTCATTAGCACCTTCAACGCCGGTGCCGAGCAGATGCTCGGCTATACCAGCGCCGAGGTGGTGGGGCACATGACCCTGGAAAACCTGCACCTGCCCCGGGAACTGGTCGCTCGTTCGGCGGAGTTGAGCGCACGCTATGGCAAGCCGGTTCCAACCTGCCACGCGATGCTGGTCGAAGGCGAGGTGGAGGGCAACCACGAGGCGCGAGAGTGGACGCTGGTGCGCGGCGATGGCAGCCATTTGATGGTCAACATGCTCGCCACGCCAGTGCTCGACGAACAAGGCCTGTGGGTCGGGCACCTGGCGGTGTGCATCGACATCACCGAACGCAAACGGGTCCACGAGGCACTCGCGGCGCGGGACCTGTTGTTGAAGAAACTCAGCGCCCACGTGCCCGGTGGCATCTACCAGTTCAAGATGGAGTTCGACGGGCGATTCAGCGTGATCTACGCCAGCGACGGCATTCGCGAGATCTACGAGCTGGAACCTGACGTGCTGCTGCAAAATGCCGAGGCGATTTTCACCCGGATTCACCCCCAGGACACCACACGGGTCCGCGCCTCGATTCGCGCCTCGGCCGACACCCTCAGCCCGTGGCGCGAGGAATACCGCGTGCAATTGCCGCAACGGGGTCTGCGTTGGGTGCGTGGCGAGGCCACGCCGGAGGAGCTGCCCGGTGGCGGCGTGCTGTGGCACGGCTACGTCTCGGACATTTCCGATATGAAGCGGGTGGAGGAAGAGTTGCGCGCGTTGTCGGTCACCGATTCGCTGACCGGTATCCACAACCGGCGCTATTTCCAGGAGCGCTTGACCACCGAAATGGCCCGGGTGGAGCGCGGCGGTGGGGATCTGTCGGTGATCATGCTCGATATCGACCATTTCAAGCGCATCAATGACCTGCATGGCCATGCCATCGGTGATCGGGTGTTGCAGGCAGTGTGCGAGCGGATCAGTCACCGGCTGCGTCGCACCGATGTGTTCTGCCGCCTGGGCGGTGAGGAGTTCATGGTGCTGTGCCCGGATATCAGCGGCGAACATGCCTACGTGTTGGCCCTGCAATTGTGGCAAGGCTTGCGCAGTTCACCCATTGAAGGTGTCGGTACGGTCACCGCCAGTTTCGGGATTGCCAGTTGGCGGGTCGGGGAGGGCGCCGATGCCTTGCTGTTGCGCGCGGATTCGGGGGTGTATGCGGCGAAGCAGGCGGGAAGGGATCGAGTAGAAGAGGAAATGAACTAGAGGGTGCACGCAATCCCTGTAGGAGCTGGCTTGCCAGCGAAGACGATTTGTCATTCAACATTCATGTTGACTGAACGGCCGCATTCGCTGGCAAGTCGGAACGCCGCATCGCAGCTCCTACAGGTTCGTGATGCTCTACAACACCGAAGCCGTCTGCGGCATTTTCGGTTGGCGGTACAGGTCCAGCAGCACCTGATCGAGCACCGAAGAGGCGCCGAACGGGGCCTTGTCGTTGAGGATCGCCACCACCGCCCAGGTGTTGCCGTTGACGTCGCGACTGAAACCGGCAATCGCCCGCACAGTGTTCAGGGTGCCGGTCTTGACGTGGGCTTCACCGCGCATGGCAGTGGTCTTCAGGCGTTTGCGCATGGTGCCGTCGGTGCCGGCAATCGGCATCGAACTGATGTACTCGGCGGCATACGGGCTGTGCCACGCAGCTTCGAGCATCGAGGCCATTTCCCGGGCGCTGACGCGCTCGGCACGGGACAGGCCGGAGCCGTTCTCCATCACCAGGTGCGGCGCGGTGATGCCCTTTTTCGCCAGCCACTGACGCACGACACGCTGGGCGGCCTTGGCGTCGTCACCATCGGCATCGGTACGGAAGCGTTGACCGAGGCTCAGGAACAACTGCTGGGCCATGGTGTTGTTACTGTACTTGTTGATGTCGCGGATGATTTCCGCCAGGTCCGGCGAGAACGCCCGGGCCAGGACCTTGGCGTCTTTCGGTGTAGGCGCCAGCACATCCTTGCCCTGAATACTGCCACCCAGTTCCTTCCAGATTGCGCGGACGGCGCCAGCGGTGTAGGTCGCGTGGTCGAGCAGCGACAGGTAGGTCTGCGAGCTGCAGCCTTCACCCAGTTGGCCACCGACCGTCACGGTCACGCTGCCATCGGTCTGTGCCACCGGGTTGTAACGCACGCCACCAGTGCATTGCTTGGAATTGAGGGCCTTGACCTGGTTGTCGATGCGGATGGTTGCAATCGGCGGTTCAACCGAGACCAGCACCTTGCCCGAATCATTGCGTGCGACAAAGCGCAGCGCCTTGAGGTTGACCAGCAGCGAGTCAGGTTTGACCAGGAACGGCTTGTTCTCGTCGTTACCGTCGTCATTGAACTCCGGCAGTTGCGGTTGTACGAAGAAGGTTTTATCCAGCACCAGGTCGCCGGTGACCTGGGTCACGCCGTTGGCACGCAGGTCGCGCATCAGCAGCCAGAGTTTTTCCATGTTCAACTTCGGATCGCCGCCACCCTTGAGGTAGAGGTTGCCGTTGAGAATGCCGCCACTCAAGGTGCCGTCGGTGTAGAACTCGGTTTTCCACTGGTGGTTCGGGCCGAGCATTTCCAGGGCCGCGTAGGTGGTGACCAGTTTCATGGTCGACGCCGGGTTGACCGACACGTCGGCATTGAACACCGTCGGGGTGCCGGGACCGGTGAGCGGGATCATCACCAGCGACAGGGCGTTGTCCTGCAACTTGCTGGCTTTCAGGGCTTTTTCAACGTTGGGCGACAACGCGGTATTGATTGGAGCGGCGGAAACGGAGAGGGCCAGTGGGAGAAGAAAACCGGCCAACAGCAATGGACGCAAAGATTTGATCATCTGAAATAAAACCCTACAGCCGAGGGGAAATAAGGTGAGGGCATGGAGATAAATTCCCTCAATGGTCATGAAAGTGTCGGCATTATGCCCCAAGGTGTCACCACTTGGGCCGTGCGTGGGCATTTGGATCGGCTATTTTTTTACCGACGGTAGGCGTGGTGGCCCAGAGAGTCAGGCAATCGGCGGCTTAAACTGCTAAAGTGCCGCCCGTTATTACTTAAGAGGATTGTTCCAATGGCGACTAACCGTTCCCAGCGTCTGCGCAAAAAACTGTGCGTCGATGAATTTCAAGAGCTGGGTTTCGAACTGAACCTGGATTTCAAAGAAGATTTGGCTGATGAAGCCATTGATGCTTTCCTCGATGCGTTCCTCAAAGAAGCCATGGAAGCCAACGGTCTGGGTTATGTTGGCGGCGACGACTACGGTCTGGTTTGCCTGCAGAAGCGTGGCTCGGTCAGCGCTGAACAGCGCGCTGCCGTTGAAGCCTGGCTCAAAGGCCGCACCGAGCTGACCAGCGTTGAAGTCAGCCCGCTGCTGGACGTCTGGTACCCGGAAAAGCCGATCAATCCGGTAGCTTGATGTTCTAAAAAAATGGCGACCCAAGGGTCGCCGTTTTTTTTGCGAAGATCAAAAGATCGCAGCCTCGTTTCACTCGACAGCTCCTACAGATGTACGCATATGCTTGTGTAAGAGCTGCCGAAGGCTGCGATCTTTTGCTTTTTCAGGCCTTGCGCCAATTCAGAATAACCAACGTCAAACCCCCCGCGACAATCCCCCAGAACGCCGAACCGATGGAAAACAGCGTCAGCCCCGATGCCGTGACCATGAAGGTGATCAGCGCTGCTTCACGTTCCTTCACTTCGTTCATGGCGATGCTCAAGCCGTTGATGATCGAGCCGAACAGCGCCAGCGCCGCAATCGACAGCACCAGTTCCTTGGGCAGCGCGGCAAACAATGCTGCGAGCGTCGCGCCGAACACCCCGGCGATCCCGTAGAAAACCCCGCACCAGACTGCTGCGGTGTAGCGTTTGTGGCGATCCTCATGGGCGTGCGGTCCGGTGCAGATCGCCGCGCTGATCGCCGCCAGATTGATCCCGTGGGAACCGAACGGTGCCAGCAGCAAACTGGCGATGCCGGTGGTGGTGATCAGCGGCGAAGCGGGCACCGTGTAACCATCGGCGCGCAATACGGCGATGCCGGGCATGTTTTGTGAGGTCATGGCGACGACAAACAGCGGGATGCCGATGCTGATGGTCGCGGCCAGGGAGAAGTGCGGCGTGGTCCAGACCGGCGTGGCCACTTCCAGGTGGAAACCGCTGAAGTCCAGCAGCCCCATGAAGCCCGACAATGCCGTGCCGATCAGCAATGCAGCCAACACCGCATAGCGTGGCGACAGGCGCTTGACCACCAGATAAGTGACAAACATCCCCAGTACCAGGGCGGTGCGGTTTTGCGCTGCGACGAAAATCTCGCTGCCGATCTTGAACAGGATCCCCGCCAGCAGGGCGGCGGCCAGGGATGCGGGAATCTTTTTCATCAGCCGTTCGAAGCTGCCGGTCAGCCCGCAAATTGTCACCAGCACCGCGCAGGTGATGTAGGCGCCGATGGCTTCGCCGTAGCTCACGCCGCCCAGGCTGGTGATCAGCAGCGCGGCGCCGGGGGTCGACCAGGCAATGGTGATCGGCGTGCGATAGCGCAGGGACAGGCCAATCGAGCACACCGCCATGCCGATCGAGATGGCCCAGATCCACGAAGAAATCTGCCCGCTGCTTAGCCCTGCGGCTTGCCCGGCCTGGAACATCAGCACCAGGGAACTGGTGTAACCGGTCATCATGGCGATGAAGCCAGCGACGATGGCCGAGGGCGAGGTGTCGGCCAAAGGGCGGAGCTGCGCGTGCGTGGCGTCGTTCATGACGGTGGTGTTCCTTATAAGGATGAAAATATCCGAAATCCTGCTCGCCCCTGTAGGAGCTGGCTTGCCAGCGAAGGCGTCCTCAAGGTTTGCACAAAGCCCGAGGACGCCTTCGTCGGCAAGCCGGCTCCTACAATGGATCTGTTCAACCCACGGATTTCGGGTTTAAGCCTAAACTCAAAAGTAACCAGGCGTTGCGATACAGCCGAAGCAACATTCAGCCGTACAGTCGTGTTGCCACCGTCCATTGTGTACAATCGCTATGTTATTTACGCGATACTTGCCAGCGACCCACCGTGCCGTAATACAGTCACCGTCAATTCGCCGCAGTTCTTCCGACTCGAGTGCCCATGAACGAACAGTTGCAACCCCTAAAGAAACAACCGCGAGCAGGCAAAGCCGGCCGTAGCGGTACCCAGGACGATATTGTCTACGCGCATATCTTCGAGGCCATCCTCGAACAGCGCCTGGCGCCCGGCACCAAGTTGAGCGAAGAAGCGCTGGGGGAAATTTTCGGGGTCAGCCGCACCATCATTCGCCGCGCTTTGTCGCGCCTGGCCCATGAGGGCGTGGTGCTGCTGCGTCCGAATCGCGGCGCCGTGGTCGCCAGTCCGAGTGTCGAAGAGGCGCGCCAGGTGTTCATGGCCCGGCGTCTGGTCGAGCGCGCGATCACTGAGCTGGCGGTGCAACACGCCACCGCCGAGCAGATTGCCGAATTGCGCCAGATGGTCAATGACGAACGCGACAGCTTTTCCCGTGGCGACCGTGGTGCCGGCATCCGCCTGTCGGGCGAATTCCACCTGAAACTGGCAGAAGCGGCGAAAAACGCGCCGCTGATCAGTTTCCAGCGCAGCCTGGTGTCCCAGACGTCGCTGATCATCGCCCAGTACGAAAGCGGCAACCGTTCTCACTGCTCCTACGACGAGCACACCCAGCTGATCGACGCCATCGAAAAGCGCGACGCTGAACTGGCGGTCAACCTGATGATGCATCACATGGATCACATCGACAGCAAGCTCAACCTCGACGAAGAAAGTGCTTCGGATGATCTGCATGCGGTGTTCTCGCATTTGCTGCAGACCAAGAAGCCTGGGCGGTCGACCGCCAAGCTTTAAAAGATCGCAGCCTGCGGCAGCTCCTACAGAGGGGCGCGTTCCCTGTAGGAGCTGCCGCAGGCTGCGATCTTTTGATCTTTCTGCCCGGCAACAAAAATCCCCCGGACCGTAGAGTGCAGGGGATTTTTTATGCCCGGAAAAACCTTAGCGCTGATGCACCAGGTTCCCCGCCGCATAGGTCTGCTGAACAGTCCGGTCATCCCCCAGAGTCATCAACACAAACAACGTCTCGGCGATGTTATTGGCCTGCTTCAGGCGATAGCCCAGCAGCGGTGTGGCGTTGTAGTCCAGCACGAGGAAGTCGGCGTCGGTGCCCGGTTGCAGGTTGCCGATCTTGTCTTCCAGGCGCAGCGCACGAGCGCCGCCGAGGGTGGCCAGGTACAGCGACTTGAACGGACTCAGGCGTGCACCTTGCAGTTGCATGACCTTGTAGGCTTCGTTGAGGGTTTGCAGCAGCGAGAAACTGGTGCCGCCGCCGACATCGGTGCCGATGCCGACATTGAGGTTGTGCTTCTCGGCCATCGGCAGGTTGAACAGGCCGCTGCCGAGGAAGAAGTTCGAGGTCGGGCAGAACGAGATGGCCGAACCGGTCTCCGCCAGTCGCGCGCATTCGTCATCGCACAGGTGCACGCCGTGGGCGAACACCGAGCGCTCGCCGAGCAACCGGTAGTGGTCGTAGACGTCCAGGTAACCCTTGCGCTCCGGGAACAGCGCCTTGACCCACTCGATTTCCTTGAGGTTTTCGCTGATGTGGGTCTGCATGTACAGATCCGGGTACTCGGTCAGCAACTGGCCGGCCAGGGTCAGCTGTTCCGGGGTGCTGGTCGGTGCGAAGCGTGGCGTCACTGCATAGTGCAGGCGACCCTTGCCGTGCCAGCGCTCGATCAGCGCCTTGCTTTCGACGTAGCTGGATTCGGCGGTGTCGGTCAGGTAGTCCGGGGCGTTGCGGTCCATCATCACCTTGCCGGCGATCATCCGCAGGTCCAGTTGCTCGGCGGCTTCGAAGAACGAGTTCACCGATTGCGGGTGCACGCTTCCGAATACCAGCGCAGTGGTGGTGCCGTTGCGCAGCAGTTCCTTGATGAAAATGTCCGCGACTTCATCGGCATGGGCCTTGTTGGCGAACTGGCTTTCGCACGGGAAGGTGTAGGTGTTGAGCCAGTCCAGCAATTGCTCGCCGTAGGCGCCGACCATGCCGGTTTGCGGCAGGTGGATATGGGTGTCGATGAAGCCGGGAGTGATCAGTGCGTCCTGATAGTGGGTGATTTCGACGTCAGCCGGCAGGGTCGGCAGCAATTCGCTGGCGTGGCCGAGGGCGCTGATCTGCCCGTTATCCACAACCAGCAAGCCGTCTTCGAAATACTCGTAGGAGGCTTCGATACCAACGATGGCGGGGTCGGCGATGCTGTGCAGGATGGCGGCGCGGTAAGCTTTGCGAGTCAGTGGCATGGGGATTCTCAATTGGAGGCTTGGCTGCGGCGTGACGCAGGCAGCAGTTTGGCAATCGATCCGGCGCTGGCGGTGTGCTGCCCGAAGTTCGCGTTATAGGTGGCGATGATTTCACCGGCGATGGAGATGGCGATTTCCACAGGCAACTTGCCTTTGACTTCGCCGATGCCCATCGGGCAGCGCATGCGTTGCACGACGCTGTTGTCGAAACCGCGGTCGCGCAGGCGATGTTCGAACTTCACCCGTTTGGTCTTCGAACCGATCAGGCCGAAGTAGGCGAAGTCGTTGCGCTTGAGGATCGCAGCGGTCAGTTCGAGGTCGAGTTGATGGTTGTGGGTCATCACGATGCAGTAGCTGCCGGCGGGCAGGTCATCGATTTCATCCACCGGTTCTTCGCTGACGATCTTGCGCACACCGTGGGGGATATGCTCGGGGAATTCCTCCTCCCGCGAGTCGATCCAGCGCACCCGGCAAGGCAGACTGGCCAGCAGCGGAACGAGGGCGCGGCCGACGTGGCCAGCACCGAACACGGCGATCTGCGCTTGAACCTGCCCCATCGGTTCGAACAGCAAAACGGTTGCACCACCGCAGCACTGGCCGAGGCTGGCACCGAGGCTGAAGCGCTCCAGATGCGTGTCCTGCTTGCCACTGGCGAGCATCTCGCGGGCGATCTTCATGGCCTTGTATTCCAGGTGCCCGCCACCGATGGTGTCGAAGCTCTGGTTCGCGCTGATGACCATCTTCGAGCCAGCGTTGCGCGGCGTCGAGCCGAGCTCTTCGATGATGGTCACCAGCACGCAGGGCTCACCCCGGTTTTGCAGGTCGGCGAGGGCGTCGATCCAGTTATACATAAACACCTCAACATCTCTGTTGTCTGTTCGGGCCTCTTCGCTGGCAAGCCAGCTCCTACAGGTGATATGCGATCCTTGTAGGAGCTGGCTTGCCAGCGAAGCAGGCGACGCGGTCCTTAGAGCGAAGCCAACTCGGTCTCAGCCTCGACAGCCTTCGCCGACTTCAGCTGGCGCATCTGCTCACAACCCCACAACACCCGCTCCGGAGTCGCCGGTGCGTCGATTTTCGGTTGATGCGTGTAATCGCCCAGGCTCGCCACGGCGTCCTTGATCGCACACCAGGAGGCAATGCCGAGCATGAACGGCGGCTCGCCCACGGCCTTGGAATGGAACACTGTGTCTTCCGGGTTCTTGCGGTTTTCCACCAGCTTGACGCGCAGGTCCAGCGGCATGTCCGCCACGGCCGGGATCTTGTAGCTGGCCGGGCCGTTGGTCATCAGCTTGCCCTTGTTGTTCCACACCAGCTCTTCCATGGTCAGCCAGCCCATGCCCTGGATGAAACCGCCCTCGACCTGACCAATGTCGATGGCCGGGTTAAGCGAGGCGCCGACGTCGTGGAGGATATCGGTGCGCAGCATCTTGTATTCGCCGGTCAAGGTATCGACCAGCACCTCGCAGCACGCCGCGCCGAAGGCGAAGTAGTAGAACGGACGGCCACGGGCCTGGCTGCGGTCGTAGTAGATTTTCGGGGTCTTGTAGAAACCGGTGCTCGACAGCGACACCTGGGCGAAATACGCCTGCTGAATCAGTGCTTCGAAGGTCAGGATGTGATCGCGGACCCGCACGTGGCCGTTGTGGAATACCACGTCTTCTTCGCTGACCTTGTATTGGCGCGCGGCGAATTCCACCAGGCGTTTCTTGATGGTTTCAGCCGCGTTCTGTGCAGCCTTGCCGTTCAGGTCGGCACCACTGGAAGCGGCGGTCGGCGAGGTGTTCGGCACCTTGTCGGTGTTGGTCGCGGTGATCTGTACGCGGTCCATTTCCACCTGGAACACTTCGGCCACGACCTGCGCGACCTTGGTGTTCAGGCCCTGGCCCATTTCGGTACCGCCATGGTTGAGGTGGATGCTGCCGTCGGTGTAGACGTGCACCAAGGCACCTGCCTGGTTGAGGAAACTCGCGGTGAAGGAAATACCGAATTTCACCGGGGTCAGCGCCAGGCCTTTTTTCAGGATCGGGCTGTTGGCGTTGTAGCGACGGATCGCTTCGCGACGCTCCGCGTACTGGCTGCTTTCTTCAAGTTCCGCGGTCATCTCTTCGAGCATGTTGTGCTCGACGGTCTGGTAGTAATGGGTGACGTTGCGCTCGGTCTTGCCGTAGTAGTTGGCCTTGCGCACTGCCAACGGATCAAGGGCCAGGTGCCGGGCGATGGCGTCCATCACTTCTTCGATGGCGACCATGCCTTGCGGGCCGCCGAAGCCACGGTAGGCGGTGTTCGACGCGGTGTTGGTCTTGCAACGGTGACCGTTGATGGTCGCATCGCCCAGGTAATACGAGTTGTCCGAGTGGAACATCGCCCGGTCGACGATCGACGCCGACAGGTCAGGCGAGCAACCGCAGTTGCCGGCCAGTTCCAGGTTGATGCCGTGCAGGCGACCGGTGCTGTCGAAGCCGACGTCGTACTCGACATAGAACGGGTGACGCTTGCCGGTCATCAGCATGTCTTCGACGCGCGGCAGGCGCATCTTGGTCGGCTGGCCGGTGAGGTGAGCAATCACCGCGCACAGGCACGCCGGGCTCGCCGCCTGGGTTTCCTTGCCGCCGAAACCACCACCCATGCGGCGCATGTCGACGACGATCTTGTTCATCGACACGTCCAGCACTTCGGCCACCAGTTTCTGCACTTCGGTGGGGTTTTGCGTGGAGCAGTAGACGATCATGCCACCGTCTTCGGTGGGCATCACCGAAGAGATCTGGGTTTCCAGGTAGAAGTGTTCCTGGCCGCCGATGTGCAAGGTGCCCTGGATGCGGTGCTCGGCGGTGGCCAGCGCCGTGGCTGAATCGCCGCGTTTGTGGGTATGGCTGTCGAGTACGAAGTGGCGTTTGCGCAGGGCTTCGACCACGTCCAGCACAGGTTCCAGGTCTTCGTATTCGATGATCGCGGCCATGGCCGCCTTGCGCGCGGTTTCCAGGTCTTTCGCTGCCACGGCGATCACCGGTTGACCGACGAATTGCACGGTGTCGATGGCCAGCAGAGGATCGCCCGGCAGCAACGGACCGATGTCCTTCAGGCCTGGCACGTCTTCGTGGGTGATGGCGATGCGCACGCCTTCGAAGGCGTAGCAGGGGGCGGTGTCGATACTGATGATCCGGGCGTGGGCGCGGTCCGACATGCGCGCATAAACGTGCAACTGGTTCGGAAACTCCAGGCGATCGTCGATGTACTGCGCTTCGCCAGCCACATGCTTGGCGGCGCTGTCGTGCTTGACGCTGCGGCCGACACCGGTGGTCAGGTCCTTGGCGAACAGTTCAGCCAATTCGGCTTGGGTCTTCTCTACGGCGTGATGATTAGACATAAGCGGTCACCCGAGTCTCGATGTGCGGTGTTTGCAGTTCGATGAAGTATTTGCGAAGCAGGTTCTGCGCGCTGAGCAGGCGATATTCCTTGCTGGCGCGGAAGTCCGAGAGCGGCGTGAAATCTTCGCCCAGGGCGGCGCAGGCGCGTTCAACTGTAGCGTTGTTGAATGGCGCACCGAGCAGCGCGGCTTCGCAGGCGGCGGCGCGTTTCGGGATAGCCGCCATGCCACCAAAGGCGACGCGGGCTTCGGCCACCACGCCGTTTTCCAGGCGAATGTTGAAGGCGGCGCACACTGCCGAAATGTCATCGTCCAGACGCTTGGAGATCTTGTAGGCACGGAACAGTTTTTCGGCGCTGGCACGCGGCACGATGATCTTCTCGATGAACTCGCTTTCCTGACGCGCAGTGACGCGGTAATCGATGAAGTAATCTTCCAGCGCCAGGGTGCGGCGGGTTTCGCCTTTGCACAGCACGATTTGCGCGCCGAGGGCGATCAGCAGGGGCGGCGAGTCACCAATCGGCGAAGCGTTGCCGATGTTGCCGCCCAGGGTGCCCTGGTTGCGAATCTGCAACGACGCGAAGCGGTGCAGCAATTCACCGAAGTCCGGGTACTCGGCGTTCAAGGCCTCGTAGCAATCGGAAAGGGCGGTGGCGGCGCCGATTTCCAGGCGATCGTCAAAACGTTCGATGCGCTTCATCTCGGCGACGTTGCCAACGTAGATCATCACCGGCAGGGTGCGGTGGAACTGCGTGACTTCCAGCGCCAGGTCGGTACCGCCGGCCAGCAGGCGGGCCTGTGGATAAGCGTCGTAGAGGTCGGCCAGGTCGGCCACGGTCAGCGGCACCAGGCAGCGTTTGTCGCCGCTGTTGAGTTCGCCGATATCGGTCGGGGCAATGGCTTTCAGGCGTGCGATGGTGTCGGCCTCACGGATGTCGAACTGGTCCGGCTGCTTGCCGCAGCAGGACTGCTCGGCGGCTTCCAGGATCGGCCGGTAGCCGGTGCAGCGGCACAGATTGCCGGCCAGTGCTTCGTGGGCCTTGGCATGATCCGGCGCATCGCTGTTCTTTTGCAGGGCAAACAGCGACATCACGAAGCCTGGGGTGCAGAAGCCGCATTGCGAGCCGTGGCACTCGACCATGGCTTTCTGCACGCTGTGCAGTTCACCTTTGTGCTTGAGGTCTTCAACGCTGATGAGCTGTTTGCCGTGCAGGGACGAAACGAACGTCAGGCACGAGTTGAGGCTGCGATAGCGAATGTGTTCGCGGCCGTTGTCATCCGTCTGCAATTCGCCGACTACTACGGTGCAGGCGCCGCAGTCACCGCTGGCGCAGCCTTCTTTGGTGCCGGGTTTGCCCACATGGTCGCGCAGATAATTGAGCACGGTCAGGTTCGGGTCCAGGGCGTGCTCGCTACGGAGTTCCTGGTTTAGTAAAAACTGGATCACGGAAGGCCTCGCAGACTCATTATTGTTGTTAACCGATAGGAACTGAATTTAGCAGGTCTGACTTTTCGGTCAATGAATTTCTGACTTAAAGGTCAGGAAATTGCAATTTGTCGATTAACCACCTGTTCCTTAATTATTGTCGTTGGTTCGATAGCCTGCTTTTTTGCTTGAATCGTGCCAAAAACCACCGGGCGGGCACTCCGCCCTGATGCAGCAATTGCGCTACACTGCGCCGCTTGTACAGATCGAAGAGTTTGAAGGACAACCATGACGTTCAAGGCGCCGGACAGCCTCGCCGAGCAAATCGCTCACCACCTCGCCGAACGTATCATTCGCGGCGAAATGAAGCCCGGGGAGCGCATCCAGGAACAGAAAGTCACGCTGGCCCTCAATGTCAGCCGTGGTTCGGTTCGCGAGGCCTTGCTGATCCTCGAACGTCGGCACCTGATCGCGATCCTGCCGCGACGTGGCGCCCACGTTACCGAACTCACGCCGCACAAGGTGCAGAGCCTGTGCACATTGATGAGCGAGCTCTACATCCTGCTCGGTAACTCGGTGGCCAGTGGCTGGAAAATCCAGGCCGACATGGCGCCGTTCGTGCAGATCCAGCAGCGCCTGACTGCCAGCTACGAGCGTCAGGACATCCGCACCTTCGTCGACGACAGCTTCAATGTGATGCGCGCCGCGTATCCGTTCGCCAACAACCCGTACTTGCAGGAGACAGTCGAGAATCTGCAGCCGGCCATGAGCCGTGCGTATTTCCTCGCGCTGGACCAGCGCAAAGCGTCGATGAGCGAATTCCTCGAGCTGTTCGAACGCTTGCTCGCTGCCGTGCTGGCCCGTGACTTTCCGCAGATCCGCGAAGTGCTGACGGCTTACGCCCAGCGCAGTTGCGATCTGGTGGTTTCTGCCCTGACGGACGCCTGAGCGTGCGGCTCAAGTGCATCAAACTGGCGGGGTTCAAGTCCTTCGTCGACCCGACCACGGTGAACTTCCCCAGTAACATGGCGGCGGTGGTCGGGCCCAATGGCTGCGGCAAATCGAACATCATCGACGCCGTGCGCTGGGTGATGGGCGAGAGTTCGGCGAAGAACCTGCGCGGCGAGTCGATGACCGACGTCATCTTCAACGGCTCGACCAGCCGCAAACCGGTGAGCCAGGCGAGCATCGAACTGGTGTTCGATAACTCCGACGGCACATTGCTCGGTGAGTACGCCGCCTATGCGGAAATTTCCATTCGCCGCAAAGTGACCCGCGACAGCCAGACCACCTATTACCTCAACGGCACCAAATGCCGGCGCCGCGACATCACCGACATCTTCCTCGGCACCGGTCTTGGCCCGCGCAGCTACTCGATCATCGAGCAGGGGATGATCTCCAAGCTGATCGAGTCCAAGCCCGAAGACCTGCGTAACTTCATCGAAGAAGCCGCGGGCATCTCCAAGTACAAGGAGCGCCGGCGCGAGACGGAAAACCGCATTCGCCGCACCCACGAAAACCTGGAGCGCCTGACCGACCTGCGCGAAGAGCTTGAGCGTCAACTCGAACGCTTGCACCGCCAGGCCGAGGCGGCGAAGAAGTATCAGGAATACAAGGGCGAGGAACGTCAGCTCAAGGCCCAATTATCGGCCCTGCGCTGGCAGGCGCTGAACGATCAGGTCGGCCAGCGTGAAGCGATCATCGGCAACCAGGAAGTTTCTTTCGAAGCCCTGGTGGCCGAACAGCGCAATGCCGACGCAAGCATCGAGCGCCTGCGTGACGGCCACCACGACCTGTCGGAACGCTTCAACCTGGTGCAGGGGCGCTTCTACTCGGTCGGTGGCGACATCGCCCGGGTCGAGCAGAGCATCCAGCACGGTCAGCAGCGTTTGCGCCAGTTGCAGGACGACCTGAAAGAAGCCGAGCGCGCGCGCCTGGAAACCGAATCTCACCTGGGCCACGACCGCACGCTGCTGCTGACCCTCGGCGAAGAGCTGGACATGCTCACCCCGGAGCAGGAAGTCACCAGCGCCGCCGCCGAAGAGGCCGCTGCCGCGCTGGAAGAATCCGAGACCACCATGCATGGCTGGCAGGAGCAGTGGGATACGTTCAATCTCACCGCCGCCGAGCCGCGTCGTCAGGCCGAAGTGCAGCAGTCGCGGATCCAGCAGCTGGAAACCAGCCTGGAGCGCCTGGCCGATCGCCAGAAGCGTCTTGGCGAAGAACGCGCCTTGCTCTCGGCGGACCCGGAAGACGCGGCGATCATGGAACTCAGCGAGCAGCTCGCCGAATCCGAAGCGACCCTTGAGGATTTGCAGACCAGCGAAGAAGCTCAGGTCGAAAAGCTTGAACAATTGCGTCAGGAGCTGCAGCTGGCTCTGACGGCGCAACAGCAGGCCCAGGGCGATTTGCAGCGGCTCAACGGTCGACTGGCTTCACTCGAAGCCTTGCAGCAAGCCGCGCTCGATCCGGGCACCGGCACCGCCGAATGGCTTCGCGACCAACATCTGGCCGATCGCCCGCGCCTGGCCGAGGGCCTGAAAGTTGAAGCCGGTTGGGAGCTGGCGGTGGAAACCGTGCTTGGTGCCGACCTGCAAGCGGTGCTGGTGGACGATTTCAACGATTTCGATCTGTCCGGGTTCGCCCAAGGCGATTTGCGTTTGCTCAGCCCGGCCAGCGATGGCATGCGAGTTCCGGGCAGCTTGCTGGACAAGGTCGAGGCGCAGATCGATCTGTCGCCGTGGCTGGGGCAGGTCAAGCCGGTCGACAGCCTCGAACAGGCCTTGGCCTTGCGCGGTCAACTGGCCGCCGGGCAGAGCCTGATCAGCCGTGACGGTTACTGGGTCGGTCGGCATTTTCTGCGGGTGCGTCGGGCCAGTGAAGCCGAAAGCGGCGTGCTCGCTCGCGGTCAGGAAATCCAGCAATTGGGTCTTGAGCGTGAGGAGCGCGAAGCCGCGGTCGAAACCTTGGAAACCCAACTGCAAAATCTCAGGGCGCAGCAGCGTCAGCAGGAAAACGGTCGCGAACATTTGCGCCGTTTGCTGCAGGACGAAGCCCGTCAGCAAGGTGAATTGAAGGCTCAACTTTCCGCCGGCAAGGCCAAGGCCGAACAGTTGACCCTGCGGCGTACCCGCCTCGACGAAGAGCTCACCGAGCTGGACGAGCAGCGGGCCCTGGAACACGAGAACATCGGTGAAGCGCGCCTGCAATTGCAGGAAGCCCTCGACAGCATGGCGCTGGACACCGAGCAGCGTGAGTTGCTGCTGGCCCAGCGCGACAGCCTGCGCGAACGCCTGGACCGGGTGCGCCAGGAAGCCCGGCAGCACAAGGATCACGCCCATCAGTTGGCGGTGCGTCTGGGCTCGCTCAAGGCCCAGCACGATTCCACGCGCCAGGCGCTGGAGCGTCTGGAGATGCAGTCCGAGCGGCTGACCGAAAAACGCGAGCAACTGAGCCTCAATCTGGAGGAGGGCGAAGCGCCACTGGAAGAACTGCGCCTGAAACTCGAGGAGTTGCTCGACAAGCGCATGACCGTCGACGAAGAACTCAAGACCGCGCAGATCGCCCTCGAAGACGCCGACCGCGAACTGCGCGACGCCGAGAAACGCCGCAGCCAGGCCGAACAACAATCCCAGTTGATTCGCAGTCAGCTCGAAACCCAGCGCATGGAATGGCAAGCCCTGAGCGTGCGCCGCAAGACCTTGCAGGACCAATTGCTGGAAGACGGCTACGATCTCCACGGCGTACTCGCGACTTTGACTGCCGAGGCCAGCGAGAAGGATGCCGAGGAAGAACTCGAGCGCATCGCTGCGAGGATCCAGCGTCTGGGCGCGATCAACCTGGCGGCCATCGATGAGTACCAGCAGCAATCGGAACGTAAACGTTATCTGGATGCCCAGAACGACGATCTGGTGGAAGCGCTCGATACCCTTGAGAACGTGATTCGCAAGATCGACAAGGAAACCCGTAACCGTTTCAAGGATACCTTTGATCAGATCAATGGCGGTTTACAGGCGCTTTTCCCAAAAGTTTTCGGTGGAGGCCGCGCGTATTTGGAACTGACGGGCGAAGATCTACTCGATACAGGGGTAACAATCATGGCGCAGCCGCCAGGAAAGAAGAACAGCACCATCCATTTGCTCTCCGGCGGCGAAAAAGCCCTGACCGCATTGGCCCTGGTTTTTGCGATCTTCAAGTTGAACCCGGCGCCGTTCTGCATGCTCGATGAGGTTGACGCGCCACTGGATGACGCTAACGTTGGACGCTACGCGCGGTTGGTAAAAGAGATGTCACAGACAGTGCAGTTCATCTATATCACCCACAACAAGATCGCCATGGAAATGGCCGAACAACTGATGGGTGTGACGATGCACGAACCCGGTTGTTCACGTCTGGTGGCCGTGGATGTCGAGGAGGCGATGGCAATGGTGGATGCCTGAGTCGGGGTTTCAGGAAAGGGTGTTTACGGTTTGTAGGACTCTTTTGCTGGCTTCGACTTGCTGGCCAATCGACATATTCGCGCTAGCCAACGTGGTAGACGGTGTAAAGTTACCTTTGGTCGTGCTAGTTTAATGTCAATTTTTCGTATACGTGGGCAAAACGCCTGTCAGAACATAGAGTTGGCGCCACGTTTTAAAGCGGTTTGCAGGTTGTAAACCCCTTATTTTTCAGCATTTTTCATAGAGGCACGGGATTACATGGAAATCGGTCTGCGCGAGTGGCTGATCGTCATCGGCATTATTGTCATTGCCGGTATTCTTTTCGATGGCTGGCGCCGTATGCGCGGCGGCAAGGGAAAACTGAAGTTCCGTCTTGATCGAAGTCTGTCCAATCTGCCGGACGAGGACAGCAGCGCCAGCGCCGAGCTGCTGGGCCCGCCGCGCGTGCTGGACACGCATAAAGAGCCGCAACTGGACGAGCAGGATCTGCCGTCGGTGAGCATGCCGGCCCGCGAGCCTCGCGAGTCGGGCTCCAAGCGCGGCAAGCGTGGCCACAGCGAGCCTTCCCAGGGCGACATGAACCTCAGCCTGGATCTGGACGGCGGCCCGAGCTTCAGCAGCCGTGACGACGACTTCCCGGATGACACCAAGGCTTCGCCTTCGGTCAACGGCAAAGAACAACCGCAAGCTGAAGAAGTGCTGGTGATCAGCGTGATCTGCCGCGACGCTGCCGGCTTCAAGGGCCCGGCGCTGTTGCAGAACATTCTGGAGAGTGGCCTGCGTTTCGGCGAGATGGATATTTTCCATCGTCACGAAAGCATGGCGGGCAACGGCGAGGTGCTGTTTTCCATGGCTAACGCGGTCAAACCGGGCGTATTTGACCTGGACGACATCGACCACTTCAGCACCCCGGCGGTGAGCTTCTTCCTGGGTCTGCCAGGCCCGCGTCATCCGAAGCAAGCCTTCGATGTGATGGTGGCAGCGGCGCGCAAATTGTCCCAGGAGCTCAACGGCGAACTGAAGGACGACCAGCGCAGCGTACTGACCGCCCAGACGATCGAACACTACCGTCAGCGCATCGTCGAATTCGAGCGCCGTGCCCTGACCCAGAAACGATAAAAGCAACAGATCGCAGCCTCGTTTCACTCGACAGCTCCTACAGGATTGCGATTTGCCGTAGGAGCTGTGTAGGAGCTGTCGAGTGAAACGAGGCTGCGATCTCTTGAACCTGATTAGATTAAATAGGAGCAGCCTCGGCTGCTCTTTTGCTTTATGAGAGAACACCCATGACCGCCGCCAAGAACCGCATTTTAGAGCTGCGCGCTGAGCTGGATCAGCACAACTATCGCTACCACGTGCTCGACGAGCCGAGCATTCCGGACGCCGAATACGACCGCTTGTTCAACGAGCTCAAGGCGCTGGAAGCGGCCAATCCCGAACTGATCACCAGCGATTCGCCAACCCAGCGAGTGGGCAGCGCGGCGCTGTCGGCGTTTACCCAGGTGCGACATGAAGTGCCGATGCTCAGCCTCGGCAACGCCTTCGAAGAAACCGACATGCGCGAGTTCGATCGCCGCGTGACCGAGGGCCTGGATTTGCCAGCGGGCGACCTGTTCGGTGGCGGCGCGACAGTCGAGTACAGTTGCGAACCCAAGCTCGATGGCCTGGCCGTCAGCCTGCTGTATCAGGACGGCGTACTGGTGCGCGGCGCCACCCGCGGCGATGGCACCACTGGCGAAGACATCAGCGTCAACGTGCGCACCGTGCGCAATATCCCGCTCAAGCTGCACGGCACCGGTTGGCCGGCGACCCTGGAAGTGCGCGGCGAAGTGTTCATGTCCAAGGCCGGTTTCGAACGGCTCAACGCCACGCAACTGGAAGTCGACGGCAAGACCTTCGCCAACCCGCGCAACGCAGCGGCGGGCAGTTTGCGCCAGCTGGATTCGAAGATTACCGCCAATCGCCCATTGGAATTCTGCTGCTACGGTATCGGCCAGGTGTCTGCCGATATCGCCGATTCCCACATCGGCAACCTCAAGCAATTGCAAGCCTGGGGTATGCCGGTCAGCCACGAACTGAAGCTGGCCAACGGCATCGCTGAATGCCTGGATTACTACCGCGATATCGGTGAGCGACGCAGCGTACTGCCGTATGAAATCGACGGCGTGGTGTTCAAGGTCAACAGCATTGCCTCCCAGCGCGAACTGGGTTTTCGCGCCCGTGAGCCGCGTTGGGCCATCGCTCACAAATTCCCGGCAATGGAAGAACTCACTGAGCTGCTCGATGTGGAATTCCAGGTCGGTCGCACCGGGGCGGTGACGCCGGTGGCGCGCTTGAAACCGGTCAAGGTCGCGGGTGTCACGGTGGCCAACGCCACGTTGCACAACATGGACGAAGTCGCGCGTCTGGGCCTGATGATCGGCGACACGGTGATCATCCGTCGCGCCGGTGACGTGATTCCGCAGGTGGTGCAAGTGGTCATGGAGCGTCGTCCGGAAAACGCCCGGCCGGTGCAGATTCCCGAGCAGTGCCCGGTGTGCGGCTCCCATGTCGAACGCACGCAATTGATCAAGCGCAGCAAGGGCCGCGAGACGGTCAGCGAAGGCGCGGTGTATCGCTGCGTCGGTCGTCTGGCCTGCGGCGCGCAACTCAAGCAGGCCATCATTCACTTCGTTTCCCGTCGTGCCATGGACATCGAAGGCCTGGGTGAGAAGAGCGTCGAGCAACTGGTCGACGAAGGCCTGGTGAGTTCGCCGGCCGATCTGTACGCCCTGGCCTTCGAGCAGATCGTAGACCTGGAAGGCTTTGCCGAGCTGTCGAGCAAGAACCTGCTCGGCGCCATCGAAGACAGCAAGAAACCCGGCCTGGCGCGGTTCATCTACGCCCTCGGGATTCCCGATGTCGGCGAAGAGACGGCCAAGGTTCTGGCCCGCTCCCTGGGTTCGCTGGAGCGGGTGCAACAGGCCTTGCCGCAGGTGCTGACGTACTTGCCGGATGTCGGGCTGGAAGTCGCGTACGAGATCCACAGCTTCTTCGAGGACGCGCATAACCAGCAGGTGATCGCTGAACTGCTCAAGCACGGTTTGCAGATTCAGGATCAGGGCGAGTTGGGCGCCGAGTTTTCGGCGAGCACCACGCTGGGCGGTTTCCTCGACAAGCTGCATATTCCGTCAGTAGGGCCGGGCGGGGCGCAGAAACTGGCGGACAAATTCGGCTCGCTGCAGGCGGTGATCGGTGCAGATTGGCTGGATATGCGCCAGGCTCTGCCGGAGAAGCAGGCCAATTCGGTACGCGAGTTTTTTGCGGTCGAAGAAAATCGCCAATTGGCCGAAGCGGCCGAGAAGCAACTGGCCGATTTCGGCATGCACTGGCAGAGCGAGAAGAAGGTCGTCGAAGGCTTGCCGCTGGCCGGTCAGACCTGGGTGCTGACCGGTTCGCTTGAGCTGATGAGTCGCGATGTGGCCAAGGACAAACTTGAAAGCCTGGGCGCCAAGGTAGCGGGCTCGGTGTCGGCCAAGACCCATTGCGTGGTCGCAGGTCCTGGCGCCGGGTCGAAGTTGGCCAAGGCTAATGAGTTGGGGCTGAAGGTGCTGGATGAAGAGGCGTTTGTGGCATTCTTGAAAGGTCACGGTATTCAGGTTTGACGCCCAAGATCGCAGCCTGCGGCAGCTCCTACAGGAGAACGCATTTCTCTGTAGGAGCTGCCGCAGGCTGCGATCTTTTGATTTTTCCAACAAAAAGCATGGGAACGATCATCTCTCGGGAATGATCTAGTCTCTGCAAGCCCCAGGGAGAGATCACCATGTACCCTTTCTTCGAGCAGCTCAGCTCGCGCATCGCCGCGCCGTTCATGGCCGAAAATTCGCGCAACAGCAAGGTCTGGTCCTGTCGTTGCGGGCAGTCGCTGTTCTTTCGCAACAGCCAGTGCCTGGCCTGTTCGGCGGCGTTGGGTTATCAGCCGGAGCAGAGTCGCCTGTCTGCGCTGCAACCGGGTGTACAAACGGACACCTGGCAGCTTGATGTCGATCCCGAGGCGGGCCTGTTTCGACGCTGCGCCAACCTCGACTCCCCGGCAGCCTGCAATTGGTTGCTGCCAGCCAATGACCATGACGTCTTGTGCATTGCCTGCAGCCTCAATCGCACCATTCCTGATCTGTCGATAGCCGACAACCACGAGCGCTGGCGCAAGGTGGAAACCGCCAAGCGGCGTCTGGTCGCGCAACTGCTCAGCCTGGGGTTGCAGGTGATTCCCAAAACCGTCGATGAAGAGACTGGCCTCGCCTTCGATTTCATCGGCGTGGACCTCGAAGGCAAACCGCCGACCACCGGACACGCCAATGGCCTGATCACCCTCGATATCAAGGAAGCCGACGACGCGCACCGCGAGCAGGTGCGGGTGCAAATGCACGAACCCTATCGCACCTTGCTCGGGCATTTTCGTCATGAAGTCGGGCATTACTACTGGGGTCGATTGATCGCCAATAGCCAGTGGCTTGAGTCTTTTCGCGGATTGTTCGGCGATGAGCGCGCCAGCTATGCCGAAGCCCTTGAGCGACATTATCAGCAGAGCGCGCCGCTTGACTGGCAGCAGCACTACGTCAGCGCCTACGCCACCATGCACCCGTGGGAAGACTGGGCCGAAACCTGGGCGCATTACCTGCACATGATGGATGCGGTGGACACCGCGCTGGGCTTGGGCATGAGCGCCCGGGACATGGACTTCGACTATCAGCCGTTTCCGTTGGATACCCTCTATGATCCGCAGCATCCCGATGGCGCGGCATTTCTGTCGTTCGTCAATGCGTGGATCGAACTGGCCGGCATGCTCAACGAGCTATCGCGCAGCATGGGGCAGCCGGATTTCTACCCGTTTGTCCTGCCGCCCGCCGTCATTGCCAAGCTGCACTTTATTCATCTGGTGATTCAGCAGGAGGGCGGCCGGGCGGATGAGGTGTTGGCGCAATAGGATCAAAAGATCGCAGCCTGCGGCAGCTCCTACAGGTGTACGCCGATCCATGTAGGAGCTGCCGCAGGCTGCGATCTTTTAAGGCCAGCGCATGTCCTTGAAGCAGCTCATGTTTTTTAATATCCCCGAACGGTTGTAACTTCGTCTCAGATAGGTACAATGGCGCGGCTCGCCGACAGGTGAGCGTCGTTATGGTGACCCTATCGGTCCCCCCGCAACGATCAGCCGTGAACCCGGTCAGGCCTGGAAGGGAGCAGCCGCAGCGGTGACATTGTGTGCCGGGGTGTGGCTGGTAGGGTTACCACCTTAACGCCACGCGAGTGTTCTCTCGCGTTATTTATCTGAAAACAGACTTTTGCTAGCTGCCAGGATCTTGTCCGGGGCAGTTTTTTGTCGTTTCCGATTTATCGACAGCTGCAGGCTCGCCACCGATATACAGCCGAACTATCGCATCGATCTCCCCGGACATCTTCATCCGCACCAGGGTGCGTAAAATGCGCTGCACCGGCACTTGCGGGTCGTTGCGCACGTAGCAGCCGAGATTCTGCTCCTGCAGTACTGCCACGCTGTGCAGTTGTTGGTCCGGCAGCAGGCGCTGATTGAACCAGTCAAGGCTCCATTGATTGCTGACGGCATAGCGGTTGCGGCCGGCGAGGAGTTTTTCCAGCACCAGTTCCTGATTGCGTGCGTCGTCGCGATGCAGCTGATCGGTGTCGAACAGCGGTTGCAGGGTCGGGTAGCTGTAGGCCAGCACGGTGCCGATGGACTGATCTGGTAAATCCGCCGGGTTCACAGCGGTGGGGCGCGCATTCTGTGTGATCAACAGGTCGGGCTGGGTAAAGAGCGGGATGCTCCAGAGGTAGTCGCCGGACTGATGAGGCAGCCATGATTGCGCGGCATAACAGCGGACATCGATCTCGCCTTGCTCCATGGCGTTTTGCACCCGCCCGCGGGGCAATACATGGAATTCGGCCGGTACGCCGACCTGGGTCGCGAGGCTGAGCATCATGTCATACAGGATGCCCTGGGTCGGTTTGTCCTGTTCAAGTTGCACCATGGGCATGGTCCAGCTGTCGGGTATCACGAAGCGTAGTGGCGTTTGCGCGGCCATGCCGTCCAGACTGATCAACAGCAATACCCCCAAGGCCAGCCGCATAAACACTCCGTTAAATGTCCCCGATGGGCAGCTTGGCCAGAATACACGAGCGCACCGGATGCAATTTGTGCCTTGCTCCGCTAGCATTAGCCGCTTCTGCTTCCTTCGCTGCGACGGTTTTCGATGAGTTATCAGGTTCTTGCACGTAAATGGCGTCCGCGCTCGTTCCGCGAAATGGTCGGCCAGACCCATGTGCTCAAGGCTCTGATCAATGCCTTGGACAGCCAGCGGCTGCACCACGCGTACCTGTTTACCGGTACCCGGGGGGTCGGCAAGACCACCATCGCGCGGATCATTGCCAAATGCCTTAACTGCGAAACAGGTATCACTTCGACCCCCTGTGGCGAATGCTCGGTGTGCCGCGAGATCGACGAAGGCCGCTTTGTCGACCTGATCGAGATCGACGCCGCGAGCCGTACCAAGGTCGAAGACACCCGCGAGTTGCTCGACAACGTGCAGTACGCCCCGAGCCGTGGGCGCTTCAAGGTCTACCTGATCGACGAAGTGCACATGCTCTCCAGTCATTCCTTTAACGCGCTGCTCAAAACCCTCGAGGAGCCACCACCCTACGTCAAGTTCATCCTGGCCACCACCGACCCGCAGAAACTTCCTGCAACGATTCTGTCGCGGTGCCTGCAGTTCTCCCTGAAGAACATGACGCCGGAACGCGTGGTCGAGCACTTGACCCACGTGCTGGGTGTCGAGAACGTGCCGTTCGAAGACGATGCGCTGTGGCTGCTGGGCCGCGCCGCCGATGGGTCGATGCGTGATGCCATGAGCCTGACCGACCAGGCGATTGCCTTCGGTGAGGGCAAGGTCATGGCCGCCGACGTGCGGGCGATGCTCGGGACCCTCGATCACGGGCAGGTCTACGACGTCCTGCATGCGCTGATCGAAGGTGATGCCAAGGCGTTGCTCGAAGCTGTCCGCCACCTGGCCGAGCAAGGCCCGGACTGGAACGGCGTGCTTTCGGAAATTCTCAATGTGCTGCACCGCGTTGCCATCGCCCAGGCCTTGCCGGAAGGCGTCGATAACGGTCACGGCGACCGTGATCGCGTGCTGGCGCTGGCCCAGGCGTTGCCGGCTGAAGACGTGCAGTTCTACTACCAGATGGGCCTGATCGGCCGCCGCGACCTGCCGCTGGCGCCGGATCCCCGGGGCGGTTTTGAAATGGTGCTGCTGCGGATGCTGGCGTTCCGGCCCGCAGACACCGCGGATGCCCCGAGGCAACCGCTAAAGCCAGTGGGGATCAGCCAGGCCACAGTTGATTCCGCAAACTCAGTGGCTGCCGCGCCGGTAGTTGCGCCGGTAGTTGCTGCGGCCGTTGCACCGATAGCGGCTGCGTCAGTGGCGGCTCCAGCGCCTGCACCGGAACCGGTAGCGCCGGTCGTTGTGCCAGAACCTGCGCCTGTGCCTATGGTTGAAGCGGTCGTGGTCGAAGAAGTTGTCGACCTGCCGTGGAACGACCCGGTCGAGCCCGTGCCCGTTCAGCAGCCGGCGGTGGAGCCGGTGCTGGAAACCGCCAGCGAACAACCCGAATTACCGCCGATGCCGTTGCCGGCGCCGGACAGCGTGGTGCCGGACGCCCCGGAGTGGGCCGCCGCGCCGATCCCGGAACCTTCGGTGGCCGACGTCGATGCCGCGACGCCAGGCATGGACCTGGATGACGAGCCGCCGCTGGACGAGGATTACATCGAGCCGGACATGGATTCGGCCTACAGTTACCTCGACGAGCTGGCCAGCGAGCATGCCGCCGACCCGGCTCCGGAGCCCGAGCCTGAGCCCGCGGCAATGCCTGCCACCGGTCTGGCCCTGCAATGGCTGCAGCTGTTTCCGAAATTGCCGATCTCCGGCATGACCGGCAGCATCGCCGCCAACTGCACGCTGATCGCGGTGGATGGCGACAATTGGCTGATGCACCTGGACCCGGCCCACAGTGCCTTGTTCAACGCCACTCAGCAGCGGCGCTTGAACGATGCGCTTAACCAGTATCACCAGCGCACGCTGACCCTGAGCATCGAGCTGATCAAGCCCGAGCAGGAAACCCCGGCACAAGCGGCTTCGCGCCGCCGCGCCAACCGTCAGCGCGAGGCAGAGGAATCGATCCACGGTGATCCGTTCATCCAGCAAATGATGCAGCAGTTCGGTGCGGTCGTCCGTAACGATACTATTGAACCTGTCGACGCCTTGGTCACTCAGGGCTAATAACTGAAGGCGCCCGGCCGCATGGGCCGGGCGCTGTTTTAATCCAAGTACTTTTGAGGTGATTACCATGATGAAAGGTGGCATGGCCGGCCTGATGAAGCAGGCGCAGCAGATGCAGGAAAAAATGGCCAAGATGCAGGAAGAACTGGCCAACGCCGAAGTCACCGGTAAGGCCGGTGGCGATATGGTCACCGTGGTGATGACCGGTCGTCATGACGTCAAGAGCGTGACCATCGATCCAAGCCTGGTTGAAGGCATGAGCGAAGACGACAAGGAAATGCTGGAAGCGGTCATCGCATCCGCAGTCAACGATGCCGTGCGCAAGATCGAAGCCAACAGCCAGGACAAAATGGGCAGCATGACTGCCGGCATGCAACTGCCACCGGGCATGAAACTGCCATTCTGATTCGCCTTCAGGCGACAGATGAGTTACAAAAATGCCAGGCATCGCGCCTGGCATTTTTGTTTCTGGCCATTGGGTCTGTGGTGACAGGCATGCTGCCATCGCGATCCGACTTGCCCGCGAAGAAGTCGCCTCGGTGCAACTGAATAAACATCGAACGCCATACCGCCACAAAGGTCTGCTCCCTATATCACTGAACCCCATCGATCACAGGAGACGCTGCCATGTCCGACCCCATGACCCTCAATCAGCGCATTGTCCTGGCTTCACGCCCGATAGGCGCGCCAACGCCGGAAAACTTCCGCATGGAGCGGGTGGCGCTGCCGGACCTGGCCGACGGCCAGGTGCTGCTCAAGACCGTTTTCCTGTCGCTCGATCCCTACATGCGCGGACGCATGAGTGACGCACCTTCCTACGCCGCACCGGTGGAAATTGGCGAAGTCATGACCGGCGGCGCTGTCAGCCGGGTCGAGCGCTCGCTCAATCCGAAGTTTCAGGAGGGTGATCTGGTGGTCGGTGCCACCGGTTGGCAAAGCCACAGCATCAATGACGGGCGCAGCATCATCCCGGTGCCCAACGGCCTGCCCAGTCCTTCGATGGCCCTCGGGGTGCAGGGGATGCCGGGCATGACTGCGTATATGGGGCTGATGGATATCGGCCAGCCCAAGGCCGGCGAGACCCTGGTGGTTGCAGCGGCATCCGGGGCAGTGGGTTCGGTGGTCGGCCAGGTGGCGAAGATCAAGGGCTTGCGCGTGGTCGGCGTGGCGGGTGGCGCGGACAAGTGCCGTTATGTGGTCGACGAGTTGGGCTTCGACGCCTGCATCGACCACAGGAGTCCGGATTTTGCTGACGAGCTGGCTCAGGCCTGTCCCAAGGGCATCGACATTTATTATGAAAACGTCGGCGGCAAGGTATTCGACGCCGTGGTGCCATTGCTCAATCCCAAGGCGCGGATTCCACTCTGCGGCCTGATTGCCTCCTATAATGCCTATGAAGCGCCGAGCGGGCCGGATCGCCTGCCACTGTTGCAACGCACCCTGTTGACCAAGCGGGTGCGTATCCAGGGCTTCATCGTGTTCGATGACTATGGTGATCGCCAGCCGGAATTCCTCAGTGCCATGGCGCCGTGGGTACGCGATGGCAAGGTGAAGTTCCGCGAAGACGTGGTCGATGGCCTGGAGCAGGCTCCCGACGCGTTCATCGGCATGCTGGAAGGGCGCAACTTCGGCAAGTTGGTGGTTCGGGTTGCCCGTGACTGAGTAATTGACGCTGCAATTTGACGCTCAACCGAGGCGCGGGTATAAACCGCGTCTCGTTGTTTTGTCGGACTTTTCCACCATGAGCTTCAGCCCTTTGATTCGCCAACTGATCGACGCCCTGCGAATTCTGCCCGGCGTGGGTCAGAAAACCGCCCAGCGCATGGCATTGCAGTTGCTCGAGCGTGACCGCAGCGGCGGCTCACGACTGGCGCTGGCCCTGAGCCAGGCCATGGAAGGGGTCGGTCACTGCCGCTTGTGCCGTACGCTGACCGAAGATGATCTCTGCCCGCAATGCGCCGATACCCGTCGCGACGACACCTTGCTCTGCGTGGTGGAAGGCCCGATGGACGTCTATGCCGTGGAGCAGACCGGTTTCCGCGGGCGCTATTTCGTGCTCAAGGGGCATCTGTCGCCGCTCGACGGCCTGGGGCCGGAAGCCATCGGCATTCCGCAATTGATGGCGCGGATCGAAGAGGCCGGCACGTTCACCGAAGTCATCCTGGCCACCAACCCGACCGTGGAAGGTGAAGCCACCGCGCACTACATCGCCCAATTGCTCAGCAACAAAGGCCTGATCGCCTCGCGCATCGCCCATGGCGTGCCGCTGGGTGGCGAACTGGAGCTGGTGGATGGCGGCACGCTGGCGCATTCGTTTGCGGGGCGTAAGCCGATTTCGTTGTAATCGCATCAAGCCGAAAAGATCGCAGCCTGCGGCAGCTCCTACAGAAAGACACCGATCCCCTGTAGGAGCTGCCGCAGGCTGCGATCTTTTGATCTTCTATCTGTCTCTTGTAAACCAAGCAAGCGCTCGGTTAACTTCACTGACCCCTTCAGTGGAGCTCGCCGATGTCTGCCTTTCAGGAATACTTCGACCCCAGCCACCAATTGGTCCGTGACAGCGTCAGACGTTTCGTCGAGCGCGAGATTCTTCCCGATATCGAGCAGTGGGAAGAAGCCGAAAGCTTTCCTCGTGAGCTCTACCTCAAGGCCGGCGCAGCGGGGATTCTCGGCATCGGTTACCCCGAAGCTTACGGAGGCAGCCACGAAGGGGATCTGTTCGCTAAGGTGGCCGCCAGCGAAGAGTTGATGCGCTGCGGCTCAGGCGGGCTGGTTGCCGGCCTGGGCTCGCTGGATATCGGCTTGCCGCCCATTCTCAAGTGGGCCCGGCCCGAAGTGCGTGATCGTGTGCTGCCGCAGGTGCTGTCGGGAGAGAAGATCAGCGCCCTGGCCATTACCGAGCCCGGCGGCGGCTCCGACGTCGCCAACCTGCAAACCCGTGCCGTGCGCGACGGCGATTTCTACCGGGTCAGTGGCAGCAAGACCTTTATCACCAGCGGTGTGCGCGCGGACTTCTATACCGTCGCGGTGCGAACGGGCGAGCCAGGTTTCGCCGGCATCAGCCTGTTACTGATCGAGAAGGGCACGCCCGGTTTCACCGTAGGGCGGCAGCTGAAGAAAATGGGCTGGTGGGCGTCAGACACGGCCGAACTGTTCTTCGATGATTGCCAGGTGCCCGCAGGAAATCTGATCGGCACCCAGAACATGGGCTTTGCCTGCATCATGGGCAATTTCCAGAGCGAGCGTCTGGCCCTGGCATTGATGGCCAACATGACCGCACAACTGGCGCTGGAGGAGAGCCTGAAATGGGCGCGCCAGCGCGAAGCCTTTGGCAAACCGATCGGCAAGTTTCAGGTGATCAAGCATCGCCTCGCCGAGATGGCGACCGCGCTGGAGGTGTCCCGTGAGTTCACTTATCGCCAAGCCGCGAAAATGGCGGCAGGGCAGAGCGTGATCAAGGAGGTTTCCATGGCCAAGAACTTTGCGACGGATACGGCAGACCGGATCGTCTCCGATGCGGTGCAGATACTCGGTGGGCTGGGTTATATGCGTGAGAGTCTGGTGGAGCGGCTGTATCGCGACAACCGGATTCTGTCGATTGGCGGCGGGACGCGGGAAGTGATGAACGAGATCATCAGCAAGCAGATGGGGCTGTAATGCAAAAGATCGCAGCCTTCGGCAGCTCCTACAGGATCAAAGCCATCCCAATGTAGGAGCTGCCGAAGGCTGCGATCTTTTGGCCTTTGTTACTTATCAGTCAACGCAAACTGCGTCAGGCAGAACGTAGGAATGCCCATGTCTTCCAGGCGTTGCGAGCCACCCAGTTCCGGCAGATCGATAATCGCCGCTGCTTCATGCACCCGGGCGCCCATGCGGCGGATCAGGTTGGCGGCGGCAATCAGGGTGCCGCCGGTCGCGATCAGGTCATCGAACATCACCACCGAATCCCCCTCGCACAGGCTGTCGGCGTGCACTTCCAGGAAGGCTTCGCCGTATTCGGTCGCATAGCCCTCGGCCAGCACATCGGCCGGCAGTTTGCCTTGCTTGCGGAACAGCACCAGCGGCTTGTTCAACTGATAGGCCAGTACCGAACCGATCAGGAAGCCACGGGCGTCCATTGCGCCGACGTGGGTGAAGTCAGCCTCGACGTAACGGTGGGCGAAGCTGTCCATCACCAGGCGCAGGGCCGTGGGCGACTGGAACAGCGGGGTGATGTCGCGAAAGATCACACCCGGTTTCGGGAAGTCGATGACAGGGCGGATGAGGGATTTGATGTCGAAGGAGTCGAAGGCCATAGTCGAAGAATCCTGGCAGGGCTGCAAACGACGCAGTATAACGGCGGCTGAACCGTTTCGCGCAGCCGCAACGTTTTGTTTCAGCCTTCCAGCGAGCCACCGGCCAGGGCGCAAAGCTGGATCGGGTCAATAATCCGGATTTCCTTGCCTTCTGCCGCAATCAGTTCGTTTTGCTGGAAGCGGGTAAAGACCCGGGACACGGTTTCCACCGCCAGGCCCAGGTAGTTGCCGATCTCGTTGCGCGACATGCTCAGGCGGAATTGATTGGCGGAAAAACCCCGGGCGCGGAAACGTGCCGAGAGGTTGACCAGGAAGGTGGCGATGCGTTCGTCGGCGGTCTTTTTCGACAACAGCAGCATCATCTGCTGGTCGTCACGGATTTCGCGACTCATCACCCGCATCAACTGACGGCGCAACTGCGGCAATTGCAGGGCCAGTTCGTCGAGGCGTTCGAAAGGAATTTCACACACCGAGGTGGTTTCCAGGGCTTGTGCCGACACCGGGTGCTTTTCGGTGTCCATGCCCGACAAGCCGACCAGTTCGCTGGGCAGGTGGAAACCGGTGAGCTGTTCTTCACCGGTGTCACTCAGGCTGAAGGTCTTGAGGGCGCCGGAACGGACTGCGTAGACAGAATCGAAGGTATCGCCCTGACGGAACAGAAATTCGCCTTTTTTCAGCGGCCGGCCACGTTTGACGATTTCGTCCAGCGCATCCATGTCTTCCAGATTCAGCGAAAGTGGCAGGCAAAGAGGGGCCAGGCTGCAATCCTTGCAATGGGCTTGATTATGAGCGCGCAGTTTTACTGGCTCGGACATTTCTTCAATCCTTGTGGGAATTCACACATAAGACGTAAGGGTAACTCACCCGAGGACATTGGGGCCAGCCTGTGGCACTTTTGTCGCAGCGCTCTAGATCACCCGTGAGAACCGTTGCCGGCCGTGTTGTTCCAGGTATGCGTCAAAGACCATGCACACCGAGCGCACCAACAGTCGCCCGGCGGGCAGGATGGTGATCCTGTCGCGATCGAGTTCGATCAACCCGTCTTTGGCCATGTCTTGCAACTGGGGCCAGAGATCGCCGAAATAGCCTTGAAAGTCGATGTTGAAGGCCTGTTCGATGTCAGTGAATTCGAGACTGAAATTGCAGATCAATTGCTGAATCACCGCGCGCCGCAGCCGGTCATCGGCATTGCACAGCAGGCCGCGGCTGGTGGCCAGTTGCGATGTGGCAAGAACGTTCTGATACTCGGTCAGGTCGCTGCTGTTCTGGCAGTACAGGTCACCGATCTGGCTGATTGCCGACACGCCGAGGCCGATCAAGTCACAATGACCGTGGGTGGTGTAGCCCTGGAAATTGCGTTGCAGGGTCGATTCTTCCTGGGCAATCGCCAGCTCATCGTCGGGCAGGGCGAAGTGGTCCATGCCGATGTAGCGGTAGCCGGCCGTGATCAGTTGCTCGATGGTGCGCTGCAGCATTTCCAGTTTCTGCGCGGGTGTCGGCAGCTCATTGCTGTTGATGCGCCGCTGCGGCATGAAGCGTTCCGGCAGGTGGGCGTAGTTGAACACCGATAACCGGTCCGGTTGCAGGTGGATGACCTCTTCGACGGTGCGGGCGAAATTCTCCGGCGTCTGTCTCGGCAGGCCGTAGATCAGGTCGATATTGATCGAACGAAACTGCAAGGTGCGGGCCGCATCGATCACCGCGCGGGTTTCTTCCAGGCTTTGCAGGCGATTGACCGCTCGCTGAACCGCCGGGTCGAGGTCTTGCAGGCCGATGCTGACCCGATTGAAACCCAGTTCGCGCAGCAGGCCCATGGTCGACCAGTCGGCTTCACGGGGGTCGATCTCGATGCCGTAGTCGCCGGAGTCGTCGTCCAGCAAATGGAAGTGTTTGCGCAAATGCGCCATCAACTGGCGCAGTTCGTCGTGGCTGAGAAAGGTGGGCGTGCCGCCGCCGAAGTGCAGTTGCTCGACTTTCTGCGTGGGGTCGAGGTGGCAGGCGATCAACTGGATTTCCTGTTCCAGGCGCTGCAAATACGGCTGCGCCCGGCCGCGATCCTTGGTGATGACCTTGTTGCAGGCGCAGTAATAGCAAATGTTCGCGCAGAACGGCACGTGCACGTACAGCGACAAGGGGCGTTGAGCCTTGCGGCTGTCGCGCAGAGCATGAAGCAGGTCAAAGGTGCCGACCTGGCTGTTGAATTGCACGGCGGTCGGGTACGAGGTATAGCGTGGTCCCGCCAGGTCATAACGGCGGATCAGATCGGTGTCCCAACGAATGGCGTCGAGCATCATGCGGGCATTCCCCCGGATAGGCTGGCAGTGTCAGCCACTTTATGCGAGGGCGGGGTGGGGCATCTTGATTTACATCAAGATCAAAAGATCGTCCGAACGCGGCCCGAGCCTTCGGCAGCTCATACAGATGTACGCGATCCCTGTAGGAGCTGCCGAAGGCTGCGATCTTTTGCTTTTAATGCCCCATCAACCAATGCTGATGCGGCCCCGGCAGCGTCCAGATGCCGAACAACATCACCAGCAATCCACCCGCCATGCGCACGCTACGCTTGCGCAACAGTGCTGTCACCCTTTCGGCGGCGAGGCCTGTCGCCAGCAGCACCGGCCAGGTGCCGAGCCCGAACGCGAGCATCAACAATGCGCTGTCCAGCGCGTTGCCCTGGCTGGCCGACCATAGCAAGGTGCTGTAGACCAGACCGCACGGCAGCCAGCCCCAGAGCGCGCCCAACAGCAGCGCACGCGGAACGCTCGACACAGGCAGCAACCGGTTGGCGACTGGCTGGATATACCGCCACAAGCCGCGACCGAGGCTTTCGATACGGGTCAGGCCGCTCCACCAGCCGGCCAGGTACAGGCCCATGGCAATCAGCAGCAAGCCGGCGAGGATACGCAGGAACATCGCAGCCGGGCTGCTGGCCACGGCCCATCCGGCCAGGCCGATCAGCAGTCCGGCGCAGGCATAGCTCAGAATCCGTCCCAGGTTGTAGGCCAGCAGCAGGCGAAAGCGGCGGCTGCGTTGTTCCTTGGGAATTGCCAGGGTCAGCGCGCCCATCAAGCCGCCGCACATGCCCAGGCAATGGCCGCCGCCGAGCAAACCGAGGATCACCGCAGACACCAGCAGTGGCGCCAATTCAAGCATGGGGCGGGGCCTTGTCTTGCGGCTTGGCCGGTTGGCCGCTGGCCTCATCCACGGCAGCAGTGTGGTTCGGGTCCTGGTCGTCGAACAGGATGCTGTGGGCCGGGCTGTCGAGGTCGTCGTACTGACCGCTGTCCACTGCCCAGAAGAAGATATAGACGGCGATGGCCACGATCAGCAGCGCAGCGGGAATCATCACGTAAAGAGCTGGCATCTGGACTCCATGCCCACACGGCTCAGGCCGGCAGCGGGCGGGTTTCTGGCGTGGCGCAGTGGGCGGGCGCGCTCGGCATGCGAGTCAGGCGCAGCGCGTTCAACACCACGGTCAACGAACTGATCGACATGCCCACCGCCGCCCAGACCGGAGTGATCCAGCCGAGGGCGGCGAAGGGCAACATGAGGCCATTGTACAGCCCGGCCCACAACAGGTTCTCGATAATGACCCGACGGGTGCGCCGCGCCAGGCTGAAGGCTTGCACCAGCGCGTCGAGGCGGTTGGACAGCAGCACGGCATCGGCACTGGTTTTTGCCAGATCGGTGGCCGAGCCCATGGCGACGCTGATATCCGCAGCCGCCAGCACCGGCACGTCATTGACCCCGTCACCCAGCATCAACACCTTGCGTCCTTCTTTGTGCAGTTGTTGCAGGACTTGCAGTTTATCGTCCGGACGCAAGCCGCCACGGGCTTCGTCGATACCCAGTTCCGCCGCCACGCTGGCGACCATCGGTGAGCTATCGCCGGACAACAACAGCGTGCGCCAGCCACGCGCCTTGCACGCGGCCAACAGCGCGGGCGCATCGGCACGCAAGCGATCATCGAGGACGAGCCAGGCCAGCGGCCCCTGGCTGTCGCCGAGTAGCAGCCATTGGCCAGCCTCTTCGGGCATCGACGGCACCATGGCGCCGCTGAGTTCGCAGACGAAGCGAGGTTGGCCGATGCGCAGGCGTCGCTCTTCAACCAGCCCCTCCAGGCCGAGGCCCGGTGTGCTGTGGACTTCTTCGGCAGCCATCGGCGCGCGTCCGAAAGCACGGGCGATCGGGTGTTCGGAGCGATTTTCCAGGGCGGCGGCGAGGCTCAGGCATCGATCGCTGTCGAGCGTGCCGAGAGGGCGGATTGAGCGCAGCGCCAGGCGCCCTTCGGTGAGGGTGCCGGTCTTGTCGAAAATCACCGTGTCGATCTGGTTCAGGCCTTCGAGCACATGGCCACGCGTCAATAGCAGGCCAAGTTTGTGCAAGGTGCCGGTGGCGGCGGTGAGAGCGGTGGGCGTCGCCAGTGACAAGGCGCACGGGCAGGTCGCCACGAGCATCGCCAGCACGATCCAGAAGGCCCGCGATGAGTCCAGCTCCCACCACAGCAGGCCAATCGCGGCGGCGGCGATCAGCGACAACAGCAGGAACCATTGCGCGGCGCGGTCGGCGATTTCCGCCAGGCGCGGTTTTTCGGCCTGGGCACGATCGAGCAGGCGAACGATGGCTGAGAGGCGAGTGTCCTGGCCCAGGGCCTGGACCTCGACGGTCAGTGCGCCTTCGACGTTCATTGTGCCGGCGGTGACCGCGTCGCCGAGGGTGCGGGGTTGCGGCAGGTACTCGCCGGTCAGCAACGACTCGTCGACACTCGACTGGCCGTCGAGGATCTTGCCGTCAGCCGGAAGAATGGCGCCCGGATGAACCAGCACCTGATCGCCAATACGCAGTTCACTGAGCAGAATGCGTTCGCTCTGGCCGTCAGGTGTCAATCGCAGGCACGAGGCGGGCAATAGATTCACCAGCTGCGCGGTGGCGGCGGCGGTGCGTTCGCGGGCGCGTCGTTCCAGATAACGCCCGGCCAGCAGGAACAGGGCAAACATGCCGACGGCATCGAAATACAGTTCGCCGACCCCGGTGATGGACGTCCAGACCCCGGCAATGTAGGCGCTGCCGATGGCCAGCGACACCGAAACGTCCATGGTCAGGTGGCGGGTACGCAGATCGCGCATGGCGCCTTTGAAGAACGGCGCGCAGCTGTAGAACACGATCGGGGTGGTAAGGAACAGTGCGACCCAGCGCAGGATGGTGTGCAGTTCGGGGCTGAGATCGATGTTGAATTCAGGCCAGGTGGCCATGGTTGCCATCATCGCCTGGAACCACAGCAGCCCGGCCACCCCGAGCTGGCGCAGGGCCAGGCGGTTTTCGCTGGCCAGTTGTTCGCTGGCGCGGTCGGCCTGATACGGGTGTGCGGCGTAACCGATCTGACGCAGTTCACCGAGGACCTGGCTCAGGGGTAATTGCCCATCGGCCCAGCGTACGTGCAGGCGATGGTTGGACAGGTTCAGGCGCGCCTCGGCTACGGCAGGCAAAGTGCGCAGGTGTTTTTCGATCAGCCAGCCGCAGGCGGCGCAACTGATGCCTTCCATCAATAGTGTGGTTTCGGCGAGGTCGCCGTCGTGGCGAACGAAGGGCTGCTGCACATCGGCGCGGTCGTACAGCGCCAGTTCATCCACCATTTGCACCGGCAGGGCTTCGGGGTTGGCCGAGGCTTCGCTGCGGTGTTGGTAATAGCTTTCCAGACCGCCGGCGACGATGGCTTCGGCCACGGCCAGGCAACCCGGGCAGCAGAATTCGCGGGACTCCCCGAGCACGACGGCGATGAAGCGGCTGCCGGCCGGGACGGGCAGGGCGCAGTGGTAGCAGGGGAGTGGGGTGGTCATGGGCAATCTATGGTGACTGGATGGGCCTCTTCGCTGGCAAGCCAGCTCCTACGCAGATTCGTGTGATCCTGTAGGAGCTGGCTTGCCAGCGAAGCGCGAAGCGCAAACATTATTTCTTCAGGTCTTCGGCACCTTGCAGGGGTTCGTCGCCTAGCAGCAGATCCTTGTCATGGCTGACCGGTTCCTCTTCGAACATGCGCCAGATGTGGTCGTCCTGGGTGCCGAGCAACTCGATAAAGCGCCGGCCTTCGATCTTGTCGCTCAACTGGCCGATGTAGCGGCCCTGTTCGGTTTCGCTGCGGGCCAGGATGATCTTGCGATCCTTTTCCGGCTGGGTCGGCGAGATCAGGTTCAGCTCCAGGGTCTTGGGCTGGCTCTCGCCGCTCAGGCGCAGGTCAACCTCGCCGGTCACGCCATCGAGATGAACGCTGGCGCGCATTTTCAGGGTCTGGGCCAGCAGCTCACGGTCGAGGGAGCGGTTGATGCCTTTGCCAGCCTCGTAGTAGTTGTCGTTGACCAGGTTGTCCGGGTTGTTCACCGCGATGGTCACCATGGACAAGGTCAGGGCCACCGAGCAGGCCAGGATCCCGATGATGATCCACGGCCAGAGGTGCTTGTACCAGGGGCTTGCGGCAGTTGCTGCGGGCATGTTCAGTTCTCTCAACGATTTTGTGGGCCGATGAACCGGCTCTTGGCTTCGATGTGGACGCTGTCGTCATCGGCATCCTTGAGGATGAATTTCACCTCGTTGGTGCTCGACGGCAGTTTTTCCGGCGCGACGGACAGCTCGGCAGGCTGGCTGACGATCTCGCCGGCCGCGACCTTGATCTCGCGCCGGCCCTGCAATTTGAGATCCGGCAGGCCAGAGGCTTCGAGCACGTAGATATGGTCGCGCTGGTCCTTGTTCATGATTTTCAGGCTGTAGACGTTTTCGATCCGGCCTTCGGCGTTCTCGCGGTACAGCACGCGGTCCTTGCTGACATCGAAACCCACCAGCGCACGCATGAAGAATGCCGTCGCCAGCAAGCTGATCATCGCCAGCAGCACCACGGCATAGCCGATCAGGCGCGGGCGCAGTTTATGGGTTTTCTGCCCGGACAGGTTGTGCTCGGTGGTGTAGCTGATCAGCCCGCGCGGGTATTCCATCTTGTCCATGATGGCGTCGCAGGCATCGATGCAGGCGGCGCAACCGATGCATTCGATTTGCAGGCCGTCACGGATGTCGATACCGGTCGGACAGACCTGGACGCACATGGTGCAGTCGATGCAGTCACCCAGGCCCTGAGCCTTGTAGTCGATGCCTTTTTTACGCGGGCCACGGCTTTCGCCACGGCGCGGATCGTAGGAAACGATCAGGGTGTCCTTGTCGAACATCACGCTCTGGAAGCGCGCGTACGGGCACATGTAGATGCACACCTGTTCACGCAGCCAGCCAGCGTTGCCGTAAGTGGCGAGGGTGAAGAAGCCGACCCAGAAGTACGACCAGCCATCCGCCTGGCCGGTGAAGAAGTCGAACACCAGTTCGCGGATCGGCGAGAAGTAGCCGACGAAGGTCATGCCGGTGACGAAGCCGATCAGCAGCCACAGGGTGTGCTTGCTGAGTTTGCGCAGGAACTTGTTGGCGCTCATCGGCGCCTTGTCGAGCTTGATGCGTTGGTTGCGGTCACCTTCGGTGACTTTTTCGCACCACATGAAAATCCAGGTCCAGACGCTTTGCGGGCAGGTATAGCCGCACCAGACTCGGCCGGCGTACACGGTGATGAAAAACAGGCCGAACGCGGCGATGATCAACATGCCGGACAGCAGAATGAAGTCCTGGGGCCAGAAGGTGGCGCCGAAAATGAAGAACTTGCGCTCCGGCAGGTTCCACCAGACGGCCTGATGACCGCCCCAGTTCAGCCACACCGTGCCGAAATACAGCAAAAACAACATGGCACCGCCGGTCATCCGCAGATTGCGGAACAAGCCGGTGAAGGCGCGGGTGTAGATTTTTTCTCTGGAGGCGTAGAGGTCGACGCTGTTGTTCGAGTTCTTGGCAGGTGGAGTGACGTCGTGTACCGGAATCTGGTTGCTCATCATTGCATCCCACGGCAGTGGAAGAGTGCCTCGGTCAGTACGTGCCGACCGCGGTCAAAAAGGGGTGTTGCAGTGGCTCAATGATACGCCTGTCGCTCTAGCCTGCGGGTGCGACCTTTGGTCACGTTTGGTAAATTCATTTGATGGTGTAATGACTTGAATCAATTGACTTGGGAATTATGGGCGGTTTTACGCATGTCGCCGGTCATTCGACCCATGGGTTGATCAGTTGTACACCGCTGGACTGAAAGTCTGCGACATTGCGTGTGACCACCGTCAAACCATGAACCAGCGCCGTGGCCGCAATCAAGGCATCGCTTTCATTGGCTCTGTCGGGGATATGCAGACTGGCGCAGCGAATCGCTACGGCGGCATCGACCGGAAGGATTCGGGCGTCGAAGGCTGGCATAACGTGATGCTTCAACCAAGTGCGCAAGACTTTCCCTTGGGCGGGATTCCGACGCTCCATTCGTAGAACGCCTGTTTCCAGCTCCTTCAAGGTAATAGCCRAAATGAACATGCGTGGAGCGATGACACTTTTGGCCCACGCAACGACGTTCGCATCAGCCTGGGGTTTGCGTAGTTCGGAAATTACGTTGGTGTCGAGTAGAAACATCAGGACAGATCCACAGGGCGATGTTTGATCACGGCACGCTCGGTTTCGAATTCGATATCGGCTGCTTCTGGCATGACCAGCAGTTCGGCGATGTCGGCGTGGGTGCCGGTCAGTTTTTGGTAGTCCTCAATGCTTAGCAGTACATGGGCCGGTTTGCCTCGGTCGGTGATGAAAACAGGCCCCTGGCGAGTGGCTTTTTTGGCACCACTTGTGTCCTGGTTGAATTCGCGGCTGGAAATTGTGGTGATGACCATCATGGTTGGCCCTCCTGAAGCTGCTTTGTAGAAACGTTACTACTATGCGTGTCGCCCCACAACCTCAGAGAGGGCATAGGGCATTACCATTGGTCGCCGTACGCTAGAGATCAGCGCTGAAAAAACAAAACGGCCCCGCCAATTCACATTGGCGGGGCCGTTTTTTTTGTTGCTTCAAGCGTTTGCCTTACTCGGCGTCCGCTGCCTTCTCACCGTGAGACAGGCTGTAGACGTAAGCGGCCAGCAGGTGAACCTTGTCGTTGCCTTGCAGCTGTTCTTGCGCAGGCATCTGGCCCTGACGGCCGTAACGGATGGTCTGTTGCAGTTGAGCGAAGCTCGAACCGTAGATGAACGCTGCCGGGTGAGTCAGGTTGGGTGCGCCCATCGCTGGCGTGCCTTTGCCTTCCGGACCGTGGCACGCCACGCAGTTGGTGGCGAACAGTTTCTGCCCGGCAACCGGGTCGGCCTTGGTGCCTTCCGGCAGCTTGCGGCCATCGAGGTTGGTCAGGACAAACGCGGCCACGTCGGCCACGCCTTGCTCGCCGATCACTTCAGCCCATGCAGGCATCACGGCGTGACGACCGCCCATGATGGTGGTCTTGATGGTTTGCGGCTCGCCGCCCCAGCGCCAGTCGGCGTCGGTCAGGTTCGGGAAACCATAGGCGCCCTTGGCGTCGGAACCGTGGCAAACCGAGCAGTTGGAGGCGAACAGGCGGCCACCCATCTTCAGGGCTTGCGGGTCCTTGGCCACTTCTTCGATTGGCATGGCAGCGAACTTGGCGAAGATCGGACCGAACCTGGCGTCCGACTTGGCCATTTCCTTTTCCCACTCGTGAACGCCGGTCCAGCCGGTCTGGCCGTTGGCGAACGGGGTCTGCTTCTCGTTGTCGAGGTAGCCGTAACCCGGCAGCAGGCCTTTCCAGTTACCCAGGCCCGGATACAGCGCCAGGTAGCCCAGTGCGAAGATGATGGTGCCCACGAACAGCATGAACCACCATTTCGGCAGCGGGTTGTCGTACTCCTCGATCCCGTCGAAGGAGTGCCCGACTGTCTCGTCCGTCTGCTCTGCGCGCTGGCCCTTGCGGGTCGACAGCAGCAGCCAGGTCAGGGAAAAGATCGTACCGAGACTGAGGACTGTGACGTACAGACTCCAGAATGTAGTCATTCTTTGTTACTCCTAGAAGCTTGCTCGACGTGCTTGATGGCTTCGGGATCATCCGCGAAAGGCAGCAAGGTCGCGTCTTCAAACTCCGACTTGCGCTTGGGACTGAACACCCACAGTGCCAGTCCGATGAAGGCCACCATCACGACAACGGTGCCCAGGCCACGAATCATCCCGATATCCATCTAATTCACCGTTTGCTTTTGATGATGGTGCCCAGGCCTTGCAGATAGGCCACCAGCGCGTCCATTTCGGTTTTGCCCTTCACAGCATCCTTGGCGCCGGCGATGTCTTCGTCGGTGTAAGGGACGCCGAGCGTGCGCAAGACTTCCATTTTTTTTGCGGTATCTTTGCCGTCGAGCTTGTTTTCCACGAGGAACGGGTAGGCCGGCATTTTCGACTCGGGCACTACGTTGCGCGGGTTGTACAAGTGCGCACGCTGCCAGTCATCGGAGTAACGGCCGCCGACACGGGCCAGGTCCGGACCGGTACGCTTGGAACCCCACAGGAACGGGTGGTCCCAGACGCTTTCACCGGCGACCGAGTAGTGGCCGTAGCGTTCGGTTTCGGCACGGAACGGACGGATCATCTGCGAGTGGCAGCCGACACAACCGTTGGCGATATAAACGTCCCGGCCTTCCAGTTCCAGGGCGGTGCGGGGCTTCATGCCCTCGACCGGCTTGTTGGTGACATCCTGGAAAAACAGCGGAACGATCTGGGTCAGGCCGCCGATGCTGACGGCGATGACCATGAAGAAGGCCAGCAGGCCAATATTCTTCTCGACTGCTTCATGCTTCATCAGTGAGCTCCAACTACGGCAATCTGTTCGGCGGCTTTGGCTTCAGCCGGGTTCGAGGCGCGTACGGTACGGAATACGTTGTAGGCCATGAACAACATGCCGGTGGCGAAGAACGCACCGCCCAGGGCACGGACGATGAAGCCCGGGTGGCTGGCTTGCAGCGCTTCGACGAACGAGTAGGTAAGGGTGCCGTCGTCGTTGATTGCACGCCACATCAGGCCCTGGGTGATGCCGTTGACCCACATCGAGGCGATGTAGAGCACGGTACCGATGGTCGCGAGCCAGAAGTGGGTGTTGATCAGGCCGGTGCTGTGCATCTGCGCACGACCGAACAGTTTCGGGATCATGTGGTAGATGGCGCCGATCGAGATCATCGCAACCCAGCCCAAGGCGCCTGCGTGTACGTGGCCGATGGTCCAGTCGGTGTAGTGCGACAGCGAGTTGACGGTCTTGATGGCCATCATCGGGCCTTCGAAGGTCGACATGCCGTAGAACGCCAGGGAGACGACCAGGAAGCGCAGGATCGGGTCGGTGCGCAGCTTATGCCAGGCGCCCGACAGGGTCATCATGCCGTTGATCATGCCGCCCCAGCTCGGCGCGAGCAGGATGATCGACATCGCCATGCCCAGGGACTGAGCCCAGTCCGGCAGCGCGGTGTAGTGCAGGTGGTGGGGACCGGCCCAGATGTACAGGGTGATCAGTGCCCAGAAGTGCACGATCGACAAACGATAGGAGTAGATCGGACGCTCGGCCTGTTTCGGCACGAAGTAGTACATCATGCCCAGGAAGCCGGTGGTCAGGAAGAAGCCCACGGCGTTGTGGCCGTACCACCACTGGATCATCGCGTCCGTCGCGCCCGAGTAGGCCGAGTAGGACTTGAACAGGCTGACCGGCAGCGACATGTGGTTGACGATATGCAGCATCGCTGTCACGACGATGAACGCGCCGTAGAACCAGTTACCCACATAGATGTGCTTGGTCTTGCGCTTGACGATGGTGCCGAAGAACACCAGGCCGTAGGTGACCCAGACAATGGCCAGCAGAATAGCCAGGGGCCATTCCAGCTCCGCGTATTCCTTGGTGGTGGTGAAACCCATCGGCAAGGTAATGATCGCGCCGACGATCACCGCTTGCCATCCCCAGAAGGTGAAGGCGGCGAGGCTGTCGGAAATCAGTCGCGTTTGGCAGGTTCGCTGCACGACGTAATAAGAAGTGGCAAACAGTGCACATCCACCGAAGGCGAAAATCACCAGGTTGGTGTGCAATGGGCGCAGGCGTCCAAAGCTCGTCCATGGCAGACCGAAGTTCAACTCCGGCCAGACCAGTTGCGAGGCAATGAAGACACCGAGCCCCATGCCAAGGATCCCCCAGACCACCGTCATGATGGCGAACTGGCGGACTACCTTATAGTTATAAGCAGTCGGACTGATTGCTGTGCTCATTCTAAGGTTCCACGGTTTGGGTGTTTTATTAGGATTAAAAATCGGCCGCAAGTATGGAGAAAGCAAGGGGTCATTGCAACGCGCCATGACCTGGGTCAATGCTTTCAAAAGCTGATTCTGCGGCCTTTCCATGCGCCGCGTAAGGACAAAATTGCCCGCGGGCAAAACATCCCGGCGGACTGATCAGGCGAGGGGGTCAGGTCGGATGTAACGGGGTGTGTTCAAACGCAACGTTTGGCTGACCGAAGGCAATTGGTGCGACAGCCGGTATCTACCAGCCTTTGCGGCCTGTCATCGGGCAGATTCGTCGAACACATCGTTCAGGGTCGACCTGGAACCGGCACCGGCCAGTCCGCATCGGGGGAAGCTTAGACCCGAATCCTGGGATCCGAAAGAAAGAGTCACAGAGGGTGCGACAATGGGTCGCAAAGGGACAGGGAACTGCCGCATCCGCGAGAATGCGGCAGCAGAGCGGTCGGGATTTATTCGCGGTTGTCTTCAGCCTGTAAGCGCTCGGTATTCAAACTGTGGGACAGGCTGTACACATACGCGGCCAGCAATTGCACCTTATCGCTGCCCAGCAGTTCGTTCTGCGCCGGCATATGGCCCTGGCGGCCATGCCGAATCGTCTGCTCAAGTTGTGTCAGGCTCGTCCCGTAAATGAAGCCGGCCGGGTGCGTCAGGTTCGGCGCGCCCATGGCTTCAGTGCCCTGGCCGTTTGCCCCATGGCAAGCCACGCAGGTGGTGCTGAACGCTTGCTGTCCGGCCTGCAGGTCGGCTTTGCTGTCGGCAGGCAATGGCAGCTTGGCCAGGCCATGGCGCACATACGCGGCGACGTTTTTCACACCTTCCTCACCCAGGACTTCACCCCAGGCCGGCATCATCGCCATCCGGCCACCCATGATGGTGGTCTTGATGGTTTCTGCATTGCCGCCCCAGCGCCAGTCGCTGTCGGTCAGGTTGGGGAAGCCGAACGCACCCTTGGCATCCGAGCCGTGGCACACCGAGCAGTTGGAGGCAAACAGGCGGCCGCCCATTTTCAATGCCTGTGGGTCCTTGGCCACTTCTTCCACGGGCATTGCCGCAAACTTCGCGAAGATCGGCCCGAACTTCCCGTCAGCCTTGGCCATCTCCTTTTCCCATTCGTGCACCCCGGTCCAGCCGTTTTCGTAGCCGGGGAGGACGCCTTTCCAGTTGCCCAGGCCCGGATAGAGGATCAGGTAGCCGACGGCGAATACCAAGGTGCCGGCGAACAGCATGAACCACCATTGCGGCAACGGGTTGTCGTACTCCTCGATGCCGTCGAAGCTGTGGCCCATGGTCTGGTCGACACTGCCCTTGGTTTCACCCTTGCGGGTGCCGATCAACAGCCAGGTCAGGCCGATCAGGCTGCCGATGGTCAGTACGCAGATCCACGTACTCCAGAAGGTGGTCATGGCCGGGTACTCCTTGTGACAGGTTCTTCAGTGATGTCGGGTTGTGGTTCGTCGGCGAACGGCAGCAGGCGCGCTTCGGCGAATTCCGGGCCGCGCTTGCCGTTGAATACCCACAGCGTCAGGCCGACAAAGGCCACGAACACCACGACGGTGCCAAGGCCGCGGATCATTCCAGTGCTCAATTCGATCTCTATAAAAGACATGGGCATGGCTCACCTCTTGCTCTTGATCGCAGTGCCGAGCACTTGCAGGTAGGCGACCAGCGCATCCATTTCGCTCTTGCCCTTGAGCGAAGCGACGGCGCCGGTAATGTCTTCGTCGGTGTACGGCACGCCCAGGGTGCGCATGGCCTTGATCTTGGTTTCGGTGTGGCTGCTGTCGAGCTGATTGGCCACCAGCCACGGGTAGGCTGGCATCTTCGACTCCGGCACGACGTTGCGCGGGTTGTACAAGTGCGCGCGGTGCCAGTCATCCGAGTAGCGCGCACCGACCCGGGCCAGGTCCGGGCCGGTGCGTTTCGAGCCCCACAGGAACGGGTGGTCCCAGACGCTTTCACCGGCCACCGAATAGTGGCCGTAGCGTTCGGTCTCGGCGCGGAACGGACGGATCATCTGCGAGTGGCAGCCGACGCAGCCTTCACGGATATAGATGTCGCGACCTTCCAGTTGCAGCGCGGTGTAGGGCTTCATGCCTTCCACCGGTTTGTTGGTCACGTCCTGGAAGAACAGCGGGACGATCTGGGTCAGGCCACCGATGCTCACGGCCAGGATCATCAGCAGCAGCAACAGGCCGACGTTTTTCTCGATAGTTTCGTGTTTCATGGCGGACTCCTCAGGCCATCTGCGCGGCAGCGGCGACGGCGGCAGGCTGAGAGGCCCGCACGGTGCGCCAGGTGTTGTAGGCCATCAGGAACATGCCGCTGAGGAAGATCGCGCCACCCACCAGCCGCACGACGAAGCCAGGGTGGCTGGCCACCAGGGTTTCGACGAAGGAGTAAGTCAGCGTGCCATCCTCGTTCACCGCACGCCACATCAGGCCCTGGGCGATGCCGTTGACCCACATCGAGGCGATGTACAGAACGGTGCCGATGGTGGCGAGCCAGAAGTGCGCGTTGATCAGGCCGATGCTGTGCATCTGCTCGCGGCCGAAGACTTTCGGGATCATGTGGTACAGCGCGCCGATGGAGATCATCGCCACCCAGCCCAAGGCGCCTGCGTGTACGTGGCCGATGGTCCAGTCGGTGTAGTGGGAGAGGGCGTTGACCGTCTTGATCGCCATCATCGGCCCTTCGAAGGTCGACATACCGTAGAACGCCAGCGACACCACAAGGAAGCGCAGGATCGGGTCGCTGCGCAACTTATGCCAAGCGCCCGACAGGGTCATCATGCCGTTGATCATCCCGCCCCAGCTCGGCGCTAGCAGGATCAGCGACATCACCATGCCCAGCGACTGCGCCCAGTCCGGCAGCGCGGTGTAGTGCAGGTGGTGTGGGCCCGCCCAGATGTACAAGGTGATCAGCGCCCAGAAGTGCACGATCGACAAGCGATAGGAATACACCGGACGCTCGGCCTGTTTCGGCACAAAGTAGTACATCATCCCGAGGAAACCGGCGGTGAGGAAAAAGCCTACGGCGTTGTGTCCATACCACCATTGCACCATCGCATCGGTAGCGCCGGAGTACAGCGAGTAGGACTTGGTGAAGCTGACCGGCAATTCCATGTTGTTGACGATGTGCAGAATCGCCACGGTGATGATGAACGCACCGAAGAACCAGTTACCGACATAAATGTGTTTGGTCTTGCGCTGCATGATCGTGCCGAAGAACACGATGGCGTAGGCGACCCAGACGATGGTGATCAGGATGTCGATCGGCCATTCCAGCTCGGCGTATTCCTTGGAGCTGGTGTAGCCCAGCGGCAGGCTGATGGCCGCCAGCAGGATCACAAGCTGCCAGCCCCAGAAACAGAATGCGGCAACTGCGGGAGCAAATAAGCGTGTTTGGCACGTCCGTTGTACGGAGTACAACGAACTGGCGAACAAGGCGCAGCCGCCAAAGGCGAAGATCACCGCGTTGGTGTGCAGGGGGCGCAAGCGGCCGAAGCTGGTCCACGGCAGATTGAAGTTGAGTTCGGGCCAGACCAACTGGGCAGCGAGAAAAACCCCGAGCCCCATGCCGACGATGCCCCACACCACCGTCATAATGGCGAATTGGCGGACCACCTTGTAGTTGTAGGCGGTACTGATAGAAGTGTTCATGGTTCCCCATCCACGGTTCAGCCGAAGTGAGCGCACTCGCGCAAGGCAGCGCACCCTTCGGCCGGAGTTATAGGCAGACTAAAAGCGAGGCAAGCATGGACAAAGGGCACAAGGCCGGTATTGACGGGGATCAATGGGCGCAGTGCGTGCGGGATCATGGATGGTTGTGGAATGCCGCCGCTGGCAAGGCTGCGGCGACGCTGATCCTTGCCCATGGCGCCGGCGCACCGATGGACAGCGACTGGATGAGCGACATGGCTGCACGCCTCGCCGCTCAAGGCGTCAACGTGTTGCGCTTCGAGTTTCCGTACATGGCGCAGCGGCGCATCGACGGCGGTAAACGCCCGCCGAACCCGGCGCCGAAACTGCTGGAATGCTGGCGCGAGGTGTATGCCCAGGTGCGACGCCATGTCACTGGGCCGCTGGCCATCGGCGGCAAGTCCATGGGCGGGCGGATGGCCAGTCTGCTGGCCGATGAGTTGGGGGTGGATGCGCTGGTGTGCCTGGGCTATCCGTTCTATGCGGTGGGTAAGCCGGAGAAACCACGGGTTGAGCATCTGGCGGGGCTGAAGACACGGACCTTGATCGTCCAGGGCGAGCGCGATGCGCTGGGCAATCGTGAGGTGGTCGAGGGTTATGCGCTATCGCCGAGTATCGAGGTGTTCTGGCTGGTGGCGGGGGATCATGATCTGAAGCCGTTGAAGGCTTCGGGGTTTACGCATGAGCAACATCTGGACGAGACAGCCAGAAAGGTTGCTGAGTTTTTGTGAGAAGCAAGATCAAAAGATCGCAGCCTTCGGCAGCTCCTACGGGGTGTACGCCGTTCGAATGTAGGAGCTGGCGCAGCCTGCGATCTTTTGATTTTGAGGTTACCGGTTAAACCGCTCCACCAACGAATATTGAGTATTGGCGGTCTTGGTCAGCTCTTCACTCAGCAACGCCGAGTTCTGCGCTTGTTCCGAAGTCTGGTCCGCCAGTTCCGAAATGTTGCTGATGTTGCGGCTGATTTCTTCGGCCACGGCACTTTGCTCTTCGGTCGCGGCAGCGATCTGGGTGGTCATGTCGGTGATGTTGGCCACCGCTTCGCTGATCCCCACCAGTGCCTGGTCCGCTTCCAGTACCCGCGCCACGCCTTCTTCCGCCTGACGATGCCCGGCTTCCATGGTCTGCACGGCAGTACTGGCGGTTTGCTGGAGCTTGGCGATCAGCGCATGAATCTGCCCGGTGGATTCGCTGGTGCGTTGCGCCAGTTGACGGACTTCGTCGGCCACCACCGCAAAACCGCGACCCATCTCGCCGGCACGGGCCGCTTCGATGGCAGCGTTCAGGGCCAGCAGGTTGGTCTGGTCGGCGATGCCTTTGATCACGTCGACCACACCTCCGATTTCGTTGCTGTCCTTGGCCAGTTGGGTCACGGTCACGCCGGTTTCACCGACCACCACCGACAGGCGCTGGATGGCTTCGCGGGTCTCCCCGGCGATGTCACGACCACGACCGGTCAGGCGATTGGCTTCCTGGGTGGCATCGGCGGTGCGTTGTACGTGGCTGGCGACTTCCTGGGTGGTAGCGGCCATCTGGTTGACCGCGGTGGCCACCTGTTCGGTCTCGACCCGTTGACGTTCCAGGCCGCTGGAGCTGTTGTGCGCCAGGGCATCGGATTGCCTGGCCTGATCGGTCAGGTGTTCGGCCGTGTCCTGCAAACGCGTCAGGCAGGTTTTCAGGCGTGCTTCCTGACTGAGTATGGACATTTCCAGACGCGCCTGGGCGCCGCGACTGTCGGTGTACATCTGTGCGATCAACGGATCGGAGGTGGTCTGCTCGGCCAGGCGCAGCAAGCGCTTGAGGCCACGCTGCTGCCACTGAAGGCCCATCAGGCCCAGTGGTACCGAGAGTCCTGCTGCCAGGGCAAACCCCCAATGGGAGTTCAGCGATGCACCGATCATGAAGCTCAATTGGCTGACCAGAATGAACGGCAGCCAGTCCTGCAGGATCGGCAACCATTTATCCGAGGAGGGAACGGCCGGCTTGCCCTGGTTGATGCGTTGGTAGAGCGCTTCGGCGCGTCGGATCTGTTCGGCAGAGGGCTTGACCCGCACCGACTCGTAACCGATCACCTGATTGCCTTCGAAGATCGGTGTCACATAGGCGTTCACCCAGTAATGATCACCGCTCTTGCAGCGATTCTTGACAATGCCCATCCATGGCAAGCCTTGTTTCAGTGTGCCCCACATGTGCGCGAACACCGCGGCCGGGACGTCGGGGTGACGGACCAGGTTGTGCGGTGCACGGATCAGCTCCTCTCGGGAAAACCCGCTGATTTCGACGAAAGCGTCGTTACAGTAGGTGATCATGCCCTTGGCATCGGTGGTGGAAATCAACCGTTGCTGAGCCGGAAAGGTCCGTTCGCGTTGTGTAGTGGGTTGGTTGTTACGCATGGCTTTTTCAATCCGCAAGGCTTTCAAGAGTTGTCGGCTGCGTCGCGGGTTTATTGAATGTTTTTTTAATAGCCTGACGTGTGTCTCAAATTCGCCCTGCGTTGAAAGGATTGACCTGCCCAGCGGTTGAACTTTTCAGGTTTCCCTTAATGGACCCGGCGCGTATGATTCGCGGCTATTTTGCGCGTGACGTTATTTTTGGTCAGGTAGCAAGCGGTACATAACATCCAGGGTGTCGCCGGGTTTCCTGCATTTACATTAATGGAATTTGATTGTTGTTCAGCTTTTGGAAAAGGGCTGGGGATGAATAGGGCAAGTAGCAATGCGTAAGAAAGTTGCAATCATAGGGACGTCGTTCCGTTTTCCAGGCTCTACTTCTGCAACTTTTTGGCCGCACCTACTGGACCGGCAGAGCTTTATTACCCAAGCGGATTTTTCTCGCTGGTCCAAGGACGAGTTCCTGCACCCGGACAAGGCAAACCCAGCAACGTCGTACACGTTTGCTTCCGGTTCCCTGGGCGATATTTCTACTTTCGATGCTGGATTCTTCAATATTTCTCCTCGTGAAGCGGCGGTCATGGACCCTCAGCAGCGATTATTGCTGGAGCTTGGCTGGGAAGTGTTCGAGAACGCCGGTGTCAAACCGTCGAGCCTGCGTGGCAGCGATTGCGGTGTCTACCTGGGGATCGCCAGTGTCGACTACGGCTATCGTCTGACGCATGACATGTCGACGATTGATGCGGCAACCGCCACCGGTAATACCTTCAGTATCGCGGCCAACCGGCTATCTTTTTTTTATGACCTTCAAGGCCCGAGCATGGCCATCGACACTGCGTGCTCTTCTTCCCTGATGGCCTTTCACCAGGCTTGCCAGGCCATTCAGAACGGCGATATCGAACAGGCGATTACCGGTGGTGTCAGCCTGCATCTTCACCCTTTTGGCTTCTTGATCTTTTCCAAGGCTTCAATGTTGTCGCGCACTGGGCAATGTCACGTGTTCGATGAGTCTGCAGATGGCTATGTCCGTTCTGAAGGCGCGGGGCTTTTCTATCTGAAGGATTACGACAAGGCGATCGAGGACGCAAACCAGATCCTCGCGGTCGTTGCCGGCAGTGCGGCTAATACCGATGGGCGAAAGTCGAGTTTGACCGTCCCGAGCGCGGATGCGCAGATAGCCCTGATGAAGCAGGCCTACGACAGTGCTGGCATCAGTGCGACAGACATTGATTACCTGGAAGCTCACGGTACGGGCACGCCAGTCGGCGATCCTATCGAGAGCCGGGCTATCGGTGAGGCGCTGGGGCAGCAGCGCCCGGCGGATCAGCCACTGCTGATCGGTTCGATCAAAAGCAATATCGGGCACCTTGAGGCAGCCTCGGGTGTCGCCGGTTTGATGAAGGCGCTGTACTGCGTGATCGAACGCAAGGTGCCCGCCACCATCGGCATCAAGAAGCTCAATCCGAACATTCCTTTCGCTGACCTCAACCTGAGTGTGGTCACTGAAACCCAAGCGCTCAAACCCAGCGGAAAACTGGTGGTCGGTGTCAACTCTTTCGGTTTCGGCGGGGCCAACGCCCACGTCATCCTGGAAAGTCCGCCACAGGCGCCGCAGGCCCCGCGCCAGATGGGGCAGTCAGTGCCGTTGATTGTTTCTGCCAAGGACAACGCAGCCTTGGCGGCCCAGTCCGAACAGCTGGCGCAATTTTTGTCCGGGCCGGACGCGGCAAACCTTTACGACGTGGCCTACCAGTCGATGTTTCGCCGCGAGTTGCTCCCGCAACGGGTGGTGGTGTTCGGTGCGGATGCTCAACGCAGCGCTCAGACCCTACTGGATTTCGTCACGGAACCGGGCGTTCCGGCGTTGTCGGCGGTACTGGAAAGTGGCCGTGTCCTGGATCAGGCAAAAGGGCCCGTGTTCGTCTTCTCCGGTAATGGATCGCAGTGGCAGGGCATGGGCAAGTCGTTGCTGGCCGATCCGGTTTTCCATCAGGCGGTTGCCGAGGTAGACGCGATTTTCCATGCGCTATCCGGCTATTCGTTGATCGCCGAGCTGGCGGTCGAGCTGGGCGATGACCGCTATCAGTTGACTGAATTTGCGCAACCGGCGTTGTTTGCATTGCAAGTGGGTGTCACCCGCATGCTGGCCGAAAAAGGCGTAGTACCGGTGGCCGTCATCGGCCACAGCGTGGGTGAAGTCGCTGCCGCCTGGGCATGCGGAGCACTGACGCTGAACGACGCCACCCGTGTGATCTACCATCGCAGTCGCCTGCAAGGCTTGACCAAGGGCTGCGGCAACATGTCGGCGGTAGGGTTGTCGGGGGCGGACACTGCGAGCCTGTTGAAGACGCTCGACCTGGACAGCGAGTTGGTCGTCGCCGGCGAGAACAGTTTCAAGGGGGCGACCGTCGCCGGCCAGGTGGCTGCGCTAGAAACCCTGGAACACGCGCTGACCGAGCGTCAGGTATTCGTTCGCCGCCTGGGTCTCGATTATGCGTTCCACTCGCCGGCCATGGATGTGATCGCCGATCAAGTCATCGACGTGTTGAGCGACATCGTCCCGGGTCACGCCAGTATTCCAATGTATTCGACCGTGACCGGCGACGTGCTGGCCGGTGAACATCTGGACGCCGGGTACTGGTGGAAAAACATTCGTTATCCGGTGCTGTTCAAGTCCGCCAGTGAGGCGCTCGCCGAGCAGGGCTACAACGTATTCGTGGAGGTCGGCCCGCACCCGATCCTGCGTGCCTATGTGGCCGATGCGATGGCCAGCCAGGAACTGGAAGGGGTTGTGATCCCGACGGTGCTGCGTGGTGAAGAAAACCCGCAGATGATTGATCGTACGCTGGCGAAGGTACTGATTGCCGGTGTCGACATCGATCTGCAATGCCTGTTTCCTCACTCCGGCCGTTTCGTGCAATTACCCAATTACGCCTGGCAGCGCGAACGTCACTGGCACGCAGACACGCCCGAGTCTTCCGGCCACCTGAGCCGAGAGCGCGTCCATCCGCTGTTGGGTTATCTGCTGCCGGAGCATGAGTTCACTTGGGACAATCGCCTGGATACGCAACTGTTCCCGTCACTGGGCGACCACATGGTGGGTGACTCGGTATTGTTCCCGGGCGCGGGTTTCACCGAAGTCGCACTCGCTGCTGCATTGCAGTATCAACCCGGTGAGTATGTGGAAATCGAAGAGCTGGAAATTCACAGCCCGCTCTTGCTTCACTCGGATTTCAGCAAAAAGGTCCGTGTGATGATCGACACTACCGACGGTGCCCTTTCCATCGTGTCGCGCAGCACTGCCCAGGCTGAGCCGTGGGTGCAGCATGTGGTTGCCAGGCTTGTGGGTGAAGCGCGCGGCGGGTTGCTGGCCAGCACCGCTCCAGTCGTTCCAGCGCGCGCTCCTGATTTCACCTCGTCCGGGCACCTGGCGCTGACCCGTGCGGTTGGTCTCAATTATGGCCCGGCTTATCAAGCCGTCGAGGCAGGCTGGATCGACGGCAACCAGGTGTTGGCGCGGTTGACGGTCCCGGCCCCGATCGAGGATGAACTCGCAACGTTGAATGTGCACCCGGCACTGCTGGACAGTGCCTTCCAGTTGATCACCCAACTGTTGGACCAGGAGGCCGACAGCCGCAAAGACCTGGCCTTTATCCCGGTGAAACTCGGGCGTATCGCCTTCGCTGCTGGCAGCCTGCCGCCTTGTCTGGCCCAGGTCACTCTGGTACGACGTTCAGCGCATTCCCTGTTGGCGGACTTCACGTTGTACGACGTCCATGGCCGCGCGGTCATCTGCATCAAGGACGCCCGTTTTCGTGGGGTTCGGCTGCACAAGGATCGCAGTGGCGACATCAAACTGGTGGACTTTGTCGGGGTTGCCAAACCCTATCCTGCGAATGAACGCGCATTGCCATTGGCGGACTCACGGTTGGAGGCGCAGCTGCAGCAGCACCTTTGCGCTATCGCGGATGATCCCGGATTGCTCCGTTATGCCGATGAAATCGACCCTTTGCTCGACGGTCTGTGTGGCAGTTTCGTGCTGGAAGCCATCGAGAAGCTGGGCGGTGAGCTGACGCTGCAGCAGCGCTCCACTTGGGAAGCTGGAGGTTATCTTGACCATCTTCTTGAGCAAGCGCTGGAGGATGGCAGCCTGGTTGCGGCGGGCAATGGCGGCTGGCAGCTTGCCGATCAAGGCGAGCGAGCGAGTGCGCAAGACATCTGGCAGGAACTGTTCAGCAGCTATCCCGAACACTTCCAGATCATTCATTCGGTCGGCCGGATCGGCATGCATCTGCTGGAGCTGATCAGCGGTCAGGTGAAGATTGCGCAACTGCTGCCACGGGAAACCACGCCCGCCGCATTGACCCGCCTGGTGCTCGGCGCGTCCGGTCACCAAGCGTTGCTGGGCGGTCTGCGAGAACATATCGCCCAACGGTTGAGCGCTCTGCCTGACGGGCAGCGCCTGCGTATTCTCGAACTCGGTTTCGAGGGGGCACCACTGGCGGCAGACTTGTGTGTCGGCCTGGATTTTGACCGGGTCGATTATCAGTACTCTGCGCAGAACATTGAAATCGCGTCGATGCTCCAGGCTGAGCTCCCGGAGCTTCAGATACTGAGTCTGGAGGCGTCGGAAAAAATCGCTCGGGTGCCGGCGAACGACTTCGATCTGGTCCTTGTCGCCACCGACCTGGCACCGCTGGAAGCCGTCAGTCAAGGCTTGCACCATGGCGCTGCAAGGCTGTGTGCCAACGGTGAAGTGCTTCTGTTGGCGCAACACCCTGCGCGTTGGGCGGACTTCACATTTGGCGCCGAACCTTCCTGGTGGCTGGCCCGACAGGGGCAACAGGCGTTAGCGGTGCAACAGCCCCCGGGATTCTGGCAACAGGAATTGCGGCGTCATGGCCTGAAGGTGTCCGAGCCGCTGGAGTTCATTCCGGACTCGGCGTCTGGCTGCTATCTGTTGGTAGCCGCCGAAAATTCCGCGAAGACCCTCGCGGTTGCACGTGAGTATCCGCGCCAGAGCTGGTTGCTGGTAGCCGATGGGCAAGGTCCTGAAGCACCGTTTGCCCGGGCACTCGCCTCGATGTTGCGCGAGCAAGGTCAAGAGGCCGCGCTGCTCGCGCCTGGCTCGGCATCGGATCTGGCGCAACAGTTACGTGAACGTCCAGCGGTGCCTCAACACGTGGTAATGCTGGCCGGCCTGTTCGCACCCCAAGGGCTTGATGCCCAGGCTGACCGCTGCATGCACGCCGCTGCCATCACGCAAGCCTGTGAATCGGCCGGCGTCGCTGCGGATTGCTGGTTGCTGACCTCCGGCGCCGCCATCCATTTGTTACCGCAAGGCACCCGCCTGGATACGACTGTGCAAGGCATTGCCGATGCTGCCTTGTGGGGCTTCGGTCGGACGTTGACGAACGAAGCAGTCGGTTGTCGAGTTCGTCTGCTCGATCTGGCGATTGGCGCTGGCGTCGAGGCCCTGGTGCCGGCACTGCTCAATGCGGATGAAGAAACCGAACTGGCGATCAGCGCGGCGGGCGATCGGTATGTCGCACGGCTGCGAATCCAGCCCGATGAGTTGCCAGGCAGTGCGCTGCTGGATGCGCCGACGCAGATCAGGCTCGGCTTCGATTTGCCGGGGCAGCTGCGCAATTTGCGCTGGGAAGCACGAGCGCCGCTGGTGCCGGCAGACGATGAACTGGATATCGAGGTTCAGGCCACGGGTTTGAACTTCCGCGATGTTATGTTCGCGTTGGGTCTGCTGTCTGATGAAGCGATCGAAAATGGCTTCTCGGGCCCGACGCTGGGCTTCGAGTTTGCCGGTGTGGTGCGCGGTAAAGGGGCGATGGTCGAGGGTGATTTCCAGCCGGGCGACCGTGTCGTCGGTTTTGGTCCGTCGAGCTTCGCCAATCGCCTGATCACCAACGCCAATGCTGTGGCGCGCATTCCTGAAGGCATGTCGTTTGAAGCGGCGGCGACCATTCCGAGTACTTTCTTCACCGTGTATTACGCCGTGCATCACCTGGCGCGGCTTGAACCGGGAGAGAAAATCCTGATTCACGGTGCAGCGGGCGGCGTCGGCATTGCCGCGATCCAGATTGCAAAATGGTGCGGCGCCGAAATCTACGCCACGGCGGGTAGCGACGAGAAGCGCGATTTCCTGCGCCTGTTGGGCGTCGAGCATATCTTCGACTCGCGTTCGCTGGCGTTTGCCGATGACATCCTGGCCATTACCGATGGCCGCGGCGTGGACGTAGTACTCAACTCCCTGGCGGGTGAGGCCATCAATCGCAACCTGCGAGTACTCAAGCCGTTTGGTCGCTTCCTCGAACTGGGCAAGCGCGACTTTTACCAGAACACCAAGATCGGCCTGCGGCCGTTCCGCAACAACATCAGCTACTTTGGCATCGATGCCGACCAGCTCATGAGCGAACGTCCGCAGCTGACCCGTCGGCTGTTTGGCGAAATGATGGCATTGTTCCGCGACGGCATTTTGAGTCCGCTGCCTTATCGCGCCTTCGATGCCAATGAAGTCGTCGAAGCATTCCGCTACATGCAGCAGGCCAGGCAGATCGGCAAGATCGTCGTCACCTACCGCACACCGATCCAGCAGGTTTTCCACGCGCCGGTGGCGCAGGTTCAGGCCTTGCAACTGGCCGCCGACGGCACCTACCTGGTGACGGGGGGGCTCAGCGGTTTCGGTCTGCGTACTGCGCAATGGCTGGTGGAGAAGGGCGCGCGTCACCTGGTGCTGCTCGGTCGTCGCGGTGCTGCTACCGAAGAAGCGCAGCCGGCGCTGGCGGCGTGGCGCGAGCAAGGTATCGAGGTGCAGGCGCTGGCTTGCGATATCACCGATAGCGCTCAATTGCGCAGCGTGCTGGCGAGCATCGAAGCCTCCAAGGCACCGTTGCGGGGCATCGTGCATGCGGCCACCGTGTTTGATGATGGGCTGATCCGCAACCTCAGCCAGGAGCAGTTGCAACGGGTGCTTGAACCCAAGGCCAAAGGCGCGCAATACCTGCATGAATTGACGGCCCATTTGCCGTTGGACTTCTTCGTGCTGTTTTCCTCGGCAACGACCTTGTTCGGCAACCCGGGGCAGGCCAACTACGTCGCCGCCAACCATTGGCTCGAAGCGTTGGCGCGTCATCGCCTGGCGCAGGGGCTGCCGGCAACCAGCGTACTCTGGGGAGCCATCGATGATGCGGGTTTCCTGGCGCGCAACCAGGACATCAAAGATGCCCTGCAAAGCCGCATGGGCGGTGCTGCCCTGCAGTCGCAAGCGGCACTGGAAACTCTGGAGCGGTTGCTGTTGCAGCGGCGTTCGGGGCTGGGCGTACTTGAGCTGGACTGGAAAGCACTGTCGCGATTCCTGCCGGCAGCCGGCTCGCCCAAATTCAATGAGCTGGCCAGATTGCACGGTGGTGAGCAGGACGAAGAAAGCGATGTCGACGATATCCAGCGGCTGTTGACCGAAATGGACGACTGCGAGCTGATCGAACTGTTCGGTGAAATGCTTAAACAGGAAATCAGCGAAATCCTGCGGTTACCAACCAGCAAACTGGACGCCACGCGACCGCTTCAAGAGTTGGGGCTGGACTCGCTGATGAGTGTCGAACTGGTGGTGGCAGTCGAGGAGCGATTCGGGGTGCGTCTGCCGGTAATGGAGCTGAGCGAAGCGTCAAGCATCGGCAAAATCACTGTTCGAATCCTTGAACTCCTGCGAGGCAATCAGGATTGCGATGTGCAACCGGATACCGAACATAACGGGCAGACGCTGACGAGCGATACGCTCGCCCGTCACGGGGTCGACATTTCCCGCGACGACATTGCGCCGTTGAGCACCCAGGATTTGAAACCTTCACGTTTGATTAATTGATCCGGACCATGACCAATAAAACCACGCCCGGGCTTGCCACTTCGATGAAGGACAAGTTGATTCAACAGGCCCTGGAACGGCGACTGCGCAAGATCGGCGATTGCGCTCCAAGCCCTTCACTAGAGGGCGTCAAAGGCGCCCCGCGCGAGGGCTTTGAGCAGTTTTGCCGATTTGATCAGCACCCTGGCTATCAGCATTTGCGCATCATGCTCGACGGGGCTGCGCGCTTCGGCCTGGCCAATCCGTTTTTCAAGTTGCACGAAGGTTTGGCGGGTGCGGAAACTGTCATGGGCGGTAACCGCTACGTGAACTTCGCCAGCTACAACTACCTGGGCTACTCGGGGCATCCGGTGGTCGCTGAAGCCGCCAAAGCGGCCATTGATCGCTATGGAACGTCAGTTTCCGCCAGCCGTCCGGTGTCGGGTGATCGTCCGATCCATCGCGAGCTGGAGCAGGAACTGGCCCGGCTCTATGAGGTGGACGACGCTATTACTTTCGTCAGCGGCCATGCGACGAACGTGACCACCATTGGTTATCTATTCGGTCCGCGGGATTTGATCCTGCATGACGAACTGATCCATAACAGCGTTCTCCAGGGGATTCAATTGTCCGGCGCCCGGCGTCTCGTCTTTGCCCACAACGACTGGGAAGCGGTTGACCGGGTGTTGAGCGATCAGCGTCAGCATTTCGAGCGCGTGTTGGTGGTGCTCGAAGGCATCTACAGTATGGATGGCGACTTCCCGGATTTGCCGCGCTTCGTCGAACTCAGGAAGAAACACCAAGTGTTGCTGATGGTCGATGAAGCGCATTCACTGGGCGTAATGGGACAGACCGGCAAGGGCATCCGTGAACATTTCGGTCTGGCCGGCAGTGACGTGGATATCTGGATGGGCACCTTGAGCAAAAGCCTGGCCAGTTGTGGTGGCTATATCGCCGGTGAGTCAGCGCTGGTAGAGCATCTCAAGTTCCTGGCGCCGGGTTTTCTCTACAGCGTCGGCATGCCGGCACCGGTGGCTGCGGCAGCGTTGGCGGCATTGCGTTGTCTACCTGAGGATGGCGAGCGCGTCACAACCTTGCAGGCGCGCGGCAGGCAATTCCTCGAGTTGGCCAGGGACGCCGGCCTGGATACCGGCACAAGCACCGGTCTGGCAGTGGTGCCGATCATCACCGGCAGTTCGCTCAAGGCTACCCAGTTGTCCAGCGCGCTGTCCCGTCGAGGTATCAACGCCCAACCCATTCTTCATCCGGCGGTGCCCGAAAAATCGGCTCGTGTACGCTTTTTCGTGTCGTGCCTGCACACCCGGGAGCAAATCGCCGAAACCGTTGCCATTGTTGCGCAGGAACTTCAAAAGCTATAAGCCGAGCAGCCGAAAGATCGATGCAACGGCCGAAAGCACCTGCACCAGTAAGCCGGCTCCTACAGCCAGATGGCATCCCACAGTGAGTAGTCATGCACCCGTTTGACCAACCCTGCGCGTAATGGGTTGGCAACGATGTAGCGGGCTACTGCCTGCAAATCTTCTTCGCGACGAATCGCTCGGTCGTGGAAACCTTTCTGCCACAGCTGCCCCTTGCGTGCCAGACAGGCATTCACTGCTCTCGCGCTGCGGGATTTGGTGGCGAGCATCAACCCTGGCAACGTGCTGTTCCTGAGCTCGAGCAACCAGTGAAAGTGGTCGGGCATCACTACCCAGGCAAGGGAGTTGGCCCGTTCCTCTGTCTGGGCCTGACGAAATTGATCCACCACCAAACGCCCCACACGCCAGTCACTGAAGAGCGGCTCACGCAGATGGGTGACTGTGGTGAGCAGGTAGATCTGCCCGGATTGAGAGTGGCGCCCTGTGCGCAGGTGGCTGGCGTGTAGACGAGTGGGCAATCCGTTGCCCTCCTTTGTCGGTCGGAAAGGGTAAGGCTAGTGCGCAGATGAATTTACGTCGTATAGGTTTGGGGCCGGATGTGACAGGACTACCGCCTTCGCCGGCAAGCCGGCTCCTACAGGGAATGTGTGGACACAAAAAATGACGGTGTGTACGCGTTTTTGTAGGAGCTGGCTTGCCAGCGAAAACGGCCGTGGGGCATGCAGCGCCATCAAAAACGCCTTCGCCGGCAAGCCGGCTCCTACAGGGAATGTGTGGACACAAAAAATGACGGTGTGTACGCGTTTTTGCAGGCGCTGGCTTGCCAGCGAAAGCGGCCGAAAGCGCAACGCCAGTTTCAAAGACGCCTTCGCCGGCAAGGGATCAGAACATGCGTCTGAAGTAGCGGTGAATTTGTCGATAACGTGCGCAGCTGTCGAACAGGCCGGTTTTGGGATGGGAGTTGTACTCCCGGGCTTGATGGGGACTGCACGGCAGGCCGCGAATCTGAACCAGTGGTTGCTCATCGCCACCCGGTGATTGCAGCATGCCCGGGCTGATGCGCCATAGCGGCACGCTGTGGGCCTCGGCACGGGATTGCAGATCGCCGGGTTCGCTGGCTCGCCACACCAACAGCTTGCCGGTTTCGCCGACTACGGATTGCATCAGCTCGGCACTATCGCTGACGAACGTCAACCGGCCCCATCGGCTTTTGAGCAGGGTCCGGATCGCCGGCCGCTGTCGGTGTGGCACACCCAGCAAGGTCAATGTCCCCGCGAACTGGCTGTCCTGGTGTTTTTGCCGGGCCAGTTGACGGGCCACAGTCATGACATCGCAACGCTGATCGGTCAGCGGGTCGACGTAGCGGCAATAGCGGATGTACGCCGCCGCCACCAACTGCTCAAGGTTCGGTCGGGCCTGGCGACGGGGGATTGCCTGGCGATCATCGGTCAGGCCCCAGCCGGCGTAGAACGGCAAGCCGAAGCAGGTGACCGGGATGCCTTGAATCAAGGCCTCGAGCCCGGCCTGACTGGTACCTACATAGACCCGCTGCGCCCGGCGCGCCAGCGAGGCCCAGGACACATGGCGACTTTCCAGCGTCACGCCCCGGGCAAGAGCGGCGTCAAGCAGGCAACTTTTTTTGTGGCCGTTGATGCAGTCCGGGTGAATCCGCACCCGCACGTCCGCCTCGGGGTGTTGCGCCAGGGCTTCGTCGAGCATGCGGATAAAGTCGGCTTCGCACAGCCCGCCGCCGGGGATGGAGAAGTCGCCATAAGTCTGGTCGACCACCAGAATCAGCGGCTTGTCACGGCCCAGCGGGTCGTCGTCGCTCAGGTCCGGTGCGTTGTTGTATTTGCCGATGCCACTGCTGCGCATCAGGGCAATCAGCTCCCGTGCGGTCGCCTGCTCCGAAGAGCTCAGGGTCTGCGGGGTTTGCAGGATGTTCTCCAGCCGTGACGGGCGATCGGCCAGGTAGTGAATGCCAATGGGGTCGACCACCATCGACATCGGCGTATCGCCTTCGACGCCCAGCGAAGATGAACGCAGGAAGCCATCCTCCAGTGCGACGTAGGGAATGCCCCAGCGCTTGCACAAGACCCGGGCATGGTCAGAGGAACTTTTGTAGCCAATTCCGGCAATCGCCTTCAAGCCTGCGGGGCGCTGCCGGCTGCGTCGCCACAGCCAATGAGGCTGACCTTCGGGGTCGAGAAACTCCTCCAGATGATGGACTTTCCACATCACCCACTGCGACATGATGCCCACCCGACCGGGACCATCCACCAGCGATTCAAGGGGTACGGATCGATTCATTTGCGGGCTGCTCATGGATGGGGCGATAGTCTGCGGCGCAGGTTGATGACCGTCGGGAAGGGCATCACGCGGCTCAGCCAGTTCGTTGGAAAGGTGTGTATCGGCATGAAGGCGTGGCGGGCATAGAACGCCCTGGCCGCAAGGTTCTTCACCTGCACTTCCAGCTCGATTTTGGTATGGCCAAGGCTGAGTGCCTGATCAAAGGCGACCTGCAGCAAGGCACTGGCCACCCCCTGGCGCCGTGCGGTTTTGCGCACATGCAAGCCGTACAGATAAAAACCGTAGTACCACTCGCGACACTCGCTGATCACGAACAGGCCATAACGCAGCGAGCCGCCCAGTCGCCCGAACTCGCGAACGAATGGCCGGATGCCCGGTGAAAATGGTCCGCGGCGTTGGTGTTTGAACGAGGCGTAGCCCACCGGTGCGCTGTCGTGATAGGCCAGCAGGACGCGGTCCCAGTTGATCGACTGCGCGAGCAGGCGATGACGGCAGTCTTCATCGCCGAGGATGAACGCCAACGAGCCGCGCCCCGCGGTGATCCAGCGCGCAACCGCAGGGTCGCGCTGCGCAAGGCTGGACGCGAGAACCACCTGCACCGGTTCACCCCGGGTTTCAGTCATCGGCAGTAGGGGCCAGATGGTCGATAAAGGCCTTGGCCAGATGCTCGACTCCGAGGTCTGCGCAGGTATTGGCACGCGGCGAAGTATTGGACCAGATGAAGTACTCGGTATCGCCATTCGGTGCCTCCAGGGCGCCATAGACGTCAGGCAGGATCGGCACATGGTCACCGAAAAAGCACAGCCCGGTTGGTGTGCTGCGGGTCAGAAAATGTTCGCGCAGCTGACCGAGCATGCGATCGGCATTGCTCAAGTGGCGCACGTACGGGGCCAGATCACGCAGGCTTTCTGGTAGCGGCCGGTCGAACCACTGCGGCAGGTCGCCGGCTTCGACATTTTCCAGGTGCAGCGGGCCGTGGTTTTCCATGGTGATGGCATGAATAAACAACGGCTGGGTACGGGACGGATCATCAAGCAACGCGCTGATCTTGTCCGCCACCGCGCAGTCACCGATGAACGGGCCGGCCTTTTGCTGTTCGGTGAAACTGCGAACGTCGATGAATTCGTCGAAGCCCAGTGCAGGCAACACCTTGTCCCGACCATAAAAACTGCCGACATAGGGATGCACGCAGACCGTACGATAACCCTGGCGTTTGAGCGCCTTGGCGATGCTCGCAACGCCTTGTCGCGCCAGGTGGCGATAAGGGTTGAATCGATGGACGCCCAGTTGGTCGACCTTGATCCCGGTGAGGAAGGCAAACTCGCTGCGGACCGTGTTGGCGCCCCACGCGGCGACTTGCAGACGACCCTGGGCCAGCGCCTCGGCCCGCAAGGTGTCGAAGTGGCTGAGCACCTGCGCACGGATGCCGGGCCATAGTCTGCGCGCATCGAAGAACGATTCGCTTTGTACCGATACCAGGTCCGGCAGCACGGTGTCGGACGCCGGGCGTGGCAGCTCATCGGTAAACGCCGAGTTCAGTCGATTGAGGTCCACCGGGCGCCGGGCCGCGAAAAAGTACGTCCACAAACTGGCCGCCAAACCCCAGCGACCGAGGTCGAGGCTGGCGTCGAACGTCGGGCGCAGAGGCTTCAAGCTGCCGAGCATCAGCAGTACCAAACTGCCCAGCAACGTGCTCGCAGCCACGACGCGAGCATTGCTGCCCACCGGTTCGAAATATAACCCGCACGCCAGGTAGGCGATAAACAGAAGGGCCAGGCCGATGGCTTTGCCAATGCCGAAGAACGGCAAATACAGGCGTGGAAAGCGTACGGCGTCGCTGAAGTATTCGAAATCGGCGCAGACAAATGGCTCGCGCAGCGAATGGTATTTGGCGTTGCTCACCAGCACGATCAGCAGCCACAGCGCCAGCACGTTGACCGCACTGAAATACGCGCGACCGCTGATCAGGTACAGCAAGCCAACGGCGAATGCCCAGGCACCGCCATGCAACAGCCAGCTGCGAAGCGGACGGGACCAGCCGGTACGCGGCACCAGGAGCATTTCGATTGCGCAAGACAGGAGAAAACCAGGCACTACAACCGAGCAAAAAACGTTATTCAAAAAATCAGGCACCGTAATCCAGCCACCGCAAAATGATCGACGACAGTCGTGGCGGGATGACCCCCAGAGCCCAGCACCCAAGGTTCAGCGGGAACGGAAAGCTGATGCGCGCCTGGTTCGCCGCCAGCCCGCGCTGAATCCGTCGCGCGGCCTTGTCCGGGGTCCAGAGCAGCGGTTTTGGCCCAGGCATTTCAAAGCACATTTTCGATTCGACGTAGCCCGGCATGATCACGTTGATCTTCACACCATCGGTTGCCACCAGGTCGCGCATGGCTTCGCCATAAGCCTTGATCGCTGCCTTGCTGGCGCTGTAACTCGGTGTGGCCGGCAATCCGCGCCAACCGGCCAGCGAGCTGAACAGGGCGATCTGCCCGGACTTGCGGGCACGCATGGCCGGCAATGCGGCCTGCACCGTGGCAAGGGCGGCCAGCACGTTGATTTCGATCAGCGCCTGGGACAGCTCCCAGACTTCGTCTTCGCCGTTGTCGCCGGTGGACGTATTGACCCCGGCACCGACAATGATCAGGTCCGGTTGCTCGGTGACACTGATCTCGCCGATCCAGCTGCGCAAGGCCTGCAGATCCTGAACATCCAGCGGTTGCAGCAGTACGCGAGCGCCAGCGGCGCGGCACTGGGCGGCCATTTCTTCCAGGCGGTCCAGGCGTCGGCCCTGCAGGATCAGCGTAACCCCCGGTTTCGCGTAGGCGGGTGCCAGCGCGCCACCGATGCCGCCTGTGGCACCGGTGATGAGAATGCAGCGTGGAGACTGTTGCGAGGTCATAGGTACTGTTCGATTTTCGAGGTTTTGGCCATCAGCACTTCCAGGGAATTGTTCACCGCCATGTCGATGCCGCAGCGGGTGTAAAAGCCGCCGTTGACTTGCGTGGTGTGAATGACCGTGCTGCGAAAGCGCTGAAACAGGGTGGAGTCGGGAGGCTCCGGGTTGTCCCAGAACTCATCGAGACCGCCCTGGTGGGTCAGGCCCTTGAGGTTGTAGATCGGGTCGCTGAGGGCAATGGTCGGCACGCTGTGCATCAGTGACGAACCACCCACGGTGCTATTGACCGTGACTACGCCAGCGACATGCGACAGCAGTGTCGGCATGTGGCCGCTTTCGAGGAAATCCACGCGATCGGCAATGCCGAATTTGTCGGCAATCCGCCGGGTGATGCGGTGGTAGTTGACGATGCCCGGCGTCAGCGGGTGGTTCTTGACCACCAGCCGCGCATCGCTGCCGGCATGGCGGGCAAACGAGCCCAATACGTGTTTCAACACATCCTTCATATGCTTGAAGGGCGAGTGGTCGCGGATCTGCGCATCACTGTCGAGTTGCAGCGGCAACAGGAAGGTTCGGTGACGGTTGCGCGCCACTTCACTGATGACTTCGGAGTCACGGCCCCTGGCACTGACCAGGCGCAGGCCCTGGCGAATGTAGCCGGCATACTCCACGGCCGCGTTGAACGGGGCGTGGGTTTTATAGTGGGGGAACACCACTTTGTTCAGTGCACCGCCGACGTGATACATCACATCATGGAAGGCCCTGGAGGCAAAGGACAGGCGGAATGAATTGCCGTTGTGATAGCGCGGGATGTACTTGCCCACTTCCCGATACCACTGCGGATCGCGGGGCAGTAGCGAGTGATTGTTCACGCCATTGCGCTCAAGGGTGATCCAGTACGGGCGGAAGTAACCCTCTTCGAACACGTGTACGCGAATCCCCAGAGACCTGGCCAGTTCCACCGCCGGTTGATGCACGGGGCGGCAGTCACCGAAGAGCACCACATCGGTAATCTGGTCGGCGCTGAAACACTGGCTGTAGAAGTCTTTCAACTGCTCGGGGCGCGCCGAACAAAACACGCGCGCGCCGCTGCCGTACAGGGTGTCGCCCATATTGAAGTTGATGGACTTGACCCGTTGTCCCTCGGCCCGCAGCGCTCGCACCAGGCGCGCGAAAAACGGCGAACTGACGCCCTGCAAAAACAGGAACGAGTTGCGTGGTTTCACCGATACCAGGCGTCTGGAGCGCTGCATGGGAACTAAAATTTCCTTGGCGACGGTCTCAAGACGGTAAGGAGCAAACGCTGAATCATCTCTCGCCATGTTGGCGTTCTTCCTTGCGCAGGTACTTCATCCCAGTTCTGAATCTCGATCAACGTACGTTCGGGGGTGGTGAATCTTCGGGTAATGCGGCTGACATAAGTCGGGTAGCGAATCAGGGTCGCGGCCACCAGTTCGTCCAGGCTCAGGCGCCGGGTGCGACGCGCCTGGACCTGCGGGCTGAGGTCCTGATCGTGGGTCAAGCCCCAGCCGGCATAAAACGGCTGGCCGTAAGTGGTCACCGGCACGCCGCGCAACAAGGCTTCGAAGCCCGATTGCGAGGTCAGCACATGCACCTCATCGACCTCGGACAACAGCTCGTGGAAGGGCACATCGCCCACCACCTGGTTGCACCATTGACGGGTGTGTTCTTCGTCCTCGCCAGCCTCGCGTGTGCCGGCCAGCACTTCAGGGTGCGGCTTGTACAACAGCCATGCCATCGGGTGGCGGGCGCGCACTGCCTTGAGCAAATCAAGATTGCGCCGCATGCGGTGTGCGCCGTAACGGATCGAGGCGTCGGACTCCACTTGCCCCGGCACCAGAATCACTTGCTCGACACCCGGCGGACGTTTCCACGCGGCACCGGGCAAGTTGTATTTGGTCACTCCGGCGGCGCAGATCGCTTCGCGCAGCGCCGCGGCCCGCCGCAACAACTCAGGCGGGCACGACTGGTTCTGCAAGAGCTGTTCCAGACGCGAAGGACGCGTGGCGTCGTAGTAGATGCCCAGGTCGTCGAACACCCAGGACAGCGGCCGGGTTTTCTTCGCGCCCAGGCCGACAGAACGGAGGAAGCCATCTTCGACGCGGCCCAGGTGGTTGGCAGTGTTCTGTTGCGCCAACGCCGAGTCGTGCTGGCAACCCCAACTCACCACCATTGCAGGGGGCTTCGAACGTCTGGAAGGTGCGGAAAATCGGGTGGATGAACCATTGAAAAAGTCCAGCACCAACGGCCGTTTCCACTTGCTGAAACCAACCATCTGCAAGTCCTGCGGCAAGCGACTGCGCATCCGTCGCTGCAACCCCAGCCACGCCAGCACGGTCTCGGGTTGGCACGGCGCGCCCGTCTCCGGGTCGACATAACGCGGGTACTCCACCAGCGCCGCATGCACCAATTGCTCAAGACTGACCGGCTGGCGCCGCTCGGGGGCGGGCAGGGCATCCACGGTCAAACCCCAGCTGGCATAGAACGGCATGCCAAAGGTGCGCACCGGCACGTCCCACAACAGTGCATCGAAGCCCAGTTGCGAGGTCATCACATACACGGCCTGAACTTCGCTCAGTAACTCGGCAGGATGAACATTACGGCTGATCACATGGACGCGCGGCCGTTTGCTCAGCGCTTCAAGATCAAAGTGGCCTTGCTTGCGGCCTGCCGCGACATCGGGGTGGACCTTCACCACGACAATGCTCTGAGGATGCTCATCGAGTGCAGCCTGGAGCATGCGCTCAAAATCAGCCTCGCCGGCGCCCTGAAGTGAGGCATCGCCCTTGGTCTGGTCAGCGACCAAAACGCAAGGTTGCGGTAAATGGCATTGTTCGATGCGGGCGCTGTTGTACTTGGAAACGCGCTCTTCCCGCCAGCTCGCCTGCAAAGCCCGGGCGCGGAGAGTCTGAGATTCACTCAAGGATGTCGGGATCAATACTTCCAGGCGCGACGGATTATCGGCATCGTAATAAATGCCCAGGTCATCGACGATCAGCGACAGCGGCGGCTCATCCGCGCCAAGGCCCACCGAACGCAAAAAACCATCCTCTACCGACAGCACAGGCAGACCGGCTTTTTGTGCTTCCCGTTGGGCAAACAGGGCGCTTGGCTTGCGACCCCACGCCAGCAACACATCGGCCTGAGTGACGTCACGAGTCGAACCAGGCAGTAATCGATAGTCGGGCAACAGGGCGGGAAGCGTGGCAACTTGCTGGGCGCCTTTAGAAAGCACCAGCAAGCACGGTCGATTCAGGAGGTTTTTGTCCATAAAAAACAGCAGATGTCCGTAGGTGACGCACTCGCTTGCGAGACGCGCAAAAAATCCAAAGCGTCTCAGGCAACGCTCTTCGATAAGTGGGTGCGGATGATAATACAAAGCCGACAATTTATAACGATAAAAGTGGGGGATTGCCTACAAACATTGGGTGTTGCTCAGGGGAGGGGGCACTGCCGGCGCTGAGTAGTGCGGTATGACTATTGGCACCTGAAAGGCGAGGAGTCCTTGCGTATCCTCTGTGACAGTCGATCAAAAGGGGGCGACATTAAAAATTTCCAACCGGCAACTGCCATGTTCGAGGTCTCGGTGACACAGAAAAGTGACTATTTTTCCTGGGTTGATAGAACGTTAGTTTCCGTCAGGCTATTGAGTCGTTAACATACGCGCCACTTAAATCAAGGATCGATCGATTTCCCATGAATCACCTTCCAATTGCCAAAGAAGCGCTCAGCGCCCAGGCGCAAGCCATCAGCCAACTGGCAGAACGCCTGGACGGCGAATTCCAGCGTGCCGTTGAACTGATTCTCGGTTGCAAAGGCCGCGCAGCGGTCTGCGGTATGGGGAAATCGGGCTTGATCGGTCAGAAAATGGTCGCTACCTTCGCCTCCACCGGCACCCCGAGCCTGTTCCTGCACCCGGCTGAAGCCTTCCACGGCGACCTGGGCATGCTCAAGCCAATCGACGTGTTGATCCTGATTTCCTACAGCGGCGAAACCGAAGAAGTCATCAAGCTGATTCCGAGCCTGAAGTCCTTCGGCAACAAGATCATCGCCATGACCGGCAATGGTCAATCCACGCTGGCCAAGCACGCCGATATCTGGCTCGACATCTCGGTCGAGCGCGAGGTGTGCCCGAACAACCTGGCGCCAACCACCTCCACCCTGGCCACCATGGCAATGGGCGATGCCCTCGCGGTGGCCCTGATTGCCGCACTCGACTTCAAACCAATGGACTTCGCCCGCTACCATCCCGGCGGCAGCCTCGGCCGCAAACTGCTCACCCGCGTCAGTGACGTGATGCACACCAACATCCCCAAAGTCAGTCGCGACACTTCGTTCCACGACTGCCTGCTGGTCATGACCTCCAGCCGCCTGGGCCTCGCCCTGGTCATGGACAGCGACAAACTGGTCGGCATCGTCACCGACGGCGACCTGCGCCGGGCGCTGCTGAATAACCCGGGCGTGATCAACGAAAGCGTCGCCAGCTTCATGACCGCCAAACCGCATACCGTGAAAGCCACGGCGCAGTTGTGTGAGGCAGAAGCCTATATGCAGGATCACAAGATTCGGGCGTTGCCGGTGACGGCAGAGGGGAGTGATGAGGTGGTGGGGGTTGTGGAGATTTTTGATTGATCGATCGTTTCAGGTGGCTGCAAGTGGTAGCAATGGAGTGCCTGTTACTGATGGGTAGTGCTGATAAACGGCGTTTTTAAAAATGCCTTGGTGCTAGAGCCGCAAAGAATTGTGAAAAATAAAAATTACGCCATTTTTACCTATTGCGAGGTCTAAGTGCTACCCGAACATCCAAGCGTTATCAATAATGGCGAGAACAACGTCATTGAAATTCACCCCTCTGTGCGAATTGAGCCTACAGCCAGAATCCAGATTGAAGGCAATAATCACGTTCTGCGAATAGCTGAAAATACAGTGGTTCGCAATATGAATATTCTTTTTTCTGGTGCCCATAACGTTGTTGAAATAGGCAAGGGATGCAATTTGCGAGGCGCTATACATATGCGCCAAGCCGAGTCAAAACTGGTGATTGGGGCGGGGACGACGTTCGTTGGCGCACATCTGTTTGCCATGGAAGGTAAAAGTATATTGATCGGGGAGGATTGTATGTTCTCAAGCGGAATATTCGTCCGCACCTCTGATGAACACCCTATTTACGATCTGCATGGGGGGGAGCGTTTGAATGAGGCACAAGACGTTGTACTGGGACGCCATGTGTGGATTGGTGAGGGCGCGACTCTTGGCAAGGGCGCTAACATTCCGGAAGGTTGCGTGATTGGAGCAAGGTCCTACGTCAGTAAGCGCCTTACAAGAACAAACTCGATTTACGCCGGCGCGCCTGCACGCCTTATGAGGGAAAGTGTCGTTTGGGATCGTCGCTTGAAAAAGACGCCACTCGAACCTTAATTGTGGTTGTTGTTACAGGAAAAATAACCCGGTTATATTTTTCGTGATTTGACTGATGAGTTTTCTGAGGGAGTAATTCCGAAAAATTGATCGCGGTTTGCTTTCCTGCGATTGAATGGGCTCGGCACGTCAGTCATTGCATGGTTGCTTGCAGTGACCGACGTACCGGGCTTTTTTTACTGGTTGGCGGCCCTGATCAGATACAGGCGCCCCAGCAATCGAACATGTGGGCTTTTAGAGTCGCTGAAGAATTTTGCCGGGGTCAGTTCGAACTTTTGGAACTTTCTATCGTTCGAGGTTTTTCTAACTACCCAGCGAACCAGTCGTTGTTCAATGCGGTTGAACCTCTTGGTTTGCACGGCAGATTTTGGCGACGTAGCTTTGGGGGGCGCTGTCGTGCCGGTTGCCTTTTGATCACTATTGGCACGTTGCAAAACCGCAGCACCCACTTTCCAGACGCAGTTCGCTTCCGGGTTGCCGTCTATTGGCAATATCGTTTTCAGGCCGGCACCGCCGTAAGCATCTTCAAAAACCAGGCCTGCGAACATCTGGGCGTCAACTGGATGCGGTTCACTGAAGAATTTCTCGAGCACCCGAAGTGATTTGACAGGTTCGATATCCAGATTCTTCAAGTGGCTGCCAAAAATGCTGGCTGCTTCCTCAATAAAGCTCAGGGCGCCCTTGTGGATTCTATGAACCACTTCTTCGCGTTTTGCTTCTGCCGCAAAGCGTTCCATGAAGATGGGGGTCAGTCGACCTTTCCAGTCACGATCCATGCGAACAAATGAGGTATCCACGCTGCTGAACAGTGTCTCGTAGAGCGGGACGTTACGGCAGAACGGATGGTGGGTGTCGTGGCGGTCCACGAATTCACCCAGATAGCCTCTGATCGGCATTCCATAGGCATCTACGCGTTTCAGCGCCTGACGGAAGGTCATCAAGTAGTAACCGCCAAACAGCTTTTGGCGATCAGTCAGCAGGTACAGGGATTCCTGCATGGTGCCGGCATACCCGATGTCAACCAGGGCAACCTCACCGTCATCCAGCAGGCCTGTGCCTTCAAGGTACTCAAGGTAGTTTGTCCGTTCCTTTTTTGCTGCACTGACGATTAGTGGAAGCAGATCCAGGAAAAACGGCTTGAGCATTTCCTGATGCTTGTTAGTGACAATCGTCTCAAGTGTAAGGTTGTGTTTTGAGAGAATGTCCATCGGGACGTTGGCTGGGTATACACCAAAGCGAGACGAGAGCAGGTGCTGGATGCTAGTGCGTGCAAAATCTACTTGTAGCAGATCCATGACGCCATGTTCATCACGTACCTTGGCCAGATTCACGGCTCTGCGCGAGCAGAGCAGGTAGTGGCTGCTTGGCGCATCGGGATAGTTCTGGGCGATACGGTCATAGGCTTCCTTCATGATCAAGCCGTCGCGAGACAGGAAGTAGAGACGTTTGACTCCGTCACGAATGGCTTTTTCCATCAGCCACTTTGTATAACCCAAAAGCATCGGGCCTTGACCGTAGTAACCCAGGCGCCAAGGGTCGCCGCAGAACAGGGTGCCGCGTCGATGTGGCAAGTAAGGGTTGTCATGGAATCGGTTGCCCGCGACAGCCAGTATCATTTTCCAGTCGAGAGAATGGCGTTCTTCGTCACGGGACCAAGGATTTTTGAAGCTGTCGCATTCTGCGAACACCTCCGAAGCTTTGACCAAATGAAACGGTTTGATGCCGCGCTCTTTGGCGCGCACTACGTCAGCCGCGACGTTATCCCCAACGTGGAGAATCGTTTTCGGATCAACATTCAGATCTTCAAGGACGTGGTCGAACAGTCGTCCATTGTGTTTCTTTACGCGGGCTTCAGACGATACGTAAAAGCGGTCATAACCTTCGTAACCATTCTTTTTGAGGATGGCTTCGAGGAAGTCACGGGGCAGATACATGTCGGAAATGATGATGATGCGTTTGCCCAGGCTGCGGGCTTCATTGAATGCCTTGAACCCTGACAACCTTGGATAAAGGATGTCCATTTCCATCTGCATTTCCAGCTGTTTAACGCGCTCGGCCAGTTCTTGACCTACACCGGTTTGTTCTGCGAATGCCTGATAGATCTCATCGATATGGGTTTCGCCATCTCCACGTGCGATCGCTTCTTCGAAAGCGGCTTTTTCCGCTGCGCGTCTTGCGGCACGGAAATCAAGCGACGGAAGATTGCAAATCTGTCGAACTTCTTCGGACATGAATTCAAACATGTCGGAAGGAGACTTGAAGGGGCGGTACAGCAGTGTGTCGAATACGTCGAATGAAATAATCGGGTGCCGAAGAATCTGCTGTGAAAGCTCTCGGCAGTGATCCATCGACGACTCTTCACGTACCAAATTGAAGTAGCCAAGCTGCTTGAGGTATTCGGACTCGCGCCGCAGTTCCATCAGTGCTTCTGCGACAGGCTCTTTATCGGTCCAGTGCGGGAAGTCACCGACGGGGCGAGAGGCGACTTCTGCCAGCCAGCCAGCATAACCTTTGCCATCTTCGGCAAGCATTTGTGCCGGCAGGTGCTTGGTGCCAATTGCTGAGACGATCAGGTCGTCACGAACTATCGGCTCACCCGCGGTGACCTGGGCGAAGAATTCATCCCAGTCGTTGGTGGTGGCGAATGGGGATATGTGACTGGCGCCAAGTGTCAGCAAAGGTTTTTGCCAGAACGCTGCCTGATAGCCGAGAGAGGACGAGATCGTAATAACCCCGTCCATTTCCGGAACCAGTAACTGCGAAACCGACGGGATTTTGTCGAAGTTTTCGAAGTAAGCGAAGTTTGGGAAGCGTGAGCGCAGGTAACTGATGTTCTGTGCAGTCAGGACCGCGCTTCGCGTCTGGCCGGACCAGTAATTTGTCACTACCAGGGCCTGATTGGCTGGCATGCGGCTCATGATGTCTACCAGTACATCGAACTGGCTACGTCGCCCCAATACAGAGTCGATCATGAAGTAACCGTCGATCTGCAACGGCAACAGCACCACGCTGCGAAAGCGTTGTTTCAAGTCGTTGATTGAAACTTGAGTCGGAGCAATCGAGCTCAGAAAACGAGCTTCATGGTCCCTCAAGGCTTCGAGAGCGGATATTTCTGCTGCGCTGACAGATGGGTTGGCAGGGACTGTGCTGTCGCCCAGCAGGCCGGTGTCAAACGCGACAAGGTTGGCAAACGGGGCGCGCGAGAAGAAGCCAGGCATCTGATAAATGATGCGTGCCTTTGGGAAGATTTCCCCGAGGCAGGACATGGGGGCTTCCCAAACAAGAATGATGTCCGGCTCGAATCCGGCCGGCAGATCTGCTTTCAGCAAATTTGCGAGGCGAGTGTGCTCACCCTCTTTGTAGGCTTTGGCTTGATGGCGGAGCGAGCGCTCAAGCGTATTTTCGCCCTCGGTCCAGGTAAGCGGGTCAATCGTTGACAGCGAGCCAAGCGCTTCGACATGGCCATCGCGTAGCGCTCGTTCAGCAATGACTTGGCTAACGATGCAGTGTGTGTTCACGCCAGCGCCGCGAAGCGCCGTGACCTGCGCAACGATGGAGCTGCGAAGCGTGGCGTAGCGAAACTCAGGGTTACCCAGCTCGATGGCGGGCTCCAGGTAGAAAAGGACGTTCATTCAATTTCCTTGAAATCTGCTGGAGTGTTTCTTACCGGGCAATCCTTGAGTCAGCGTATATAAAGATCAGTATGTAACGCCCCTGTCTTTCAACTTGTTAGCGCTGTACAAAACTCACTGGCCCAACAAACACTCCACGCTTGATAAATATCGATTTGGCACGCCGTCATGACAGGGTCTAAGGCGGCGGTCATGAGGCCGTTCAGGCGCTTTTGTTTAGTTTGGGCTCACACCCGCGGCCCGACCCAATACAAGGGTCTGAACGATTGGCCCAATAATTTTTTGCCATTCGTACACAGCGGCGTTGGTTACATAGATCGTATCGTCTGGCTTGAGCATGACTTGCCGGGCATAAAAAATGGCGGCCGGGTCACGCATGTCAATGCGCATGACGATCGGTTTGGCGGCTTGTGCAGGAGTGGCCTCACCCATCCGGAACACGAATACACCCTGTGGATTCGCATTTGCCTCTTTCAAGCCGCCCACGGAACCCAGAGCATCCAGCAAGCTGGCGTTTTGAGAGGGCAGGTCGTGCAAGCCTGGCTCGCCCACGGCACCCATCGCCACAAAGCGTTGGCGTGCGCGGTCCAGAACCACTTCGGAATTTGGCTTCAGCACGAAGTTGTTACCGGCAAGGATATCTTCGTAGTTGAAGGTATTGGCTTGAGCACCATTGCGAACAGTGACATTAACCAAATGCGGTTCCATCACCGGACCGCCAGCCTGGTTGACGGCATCAAGCAGTGTCAGCGGACCTTGCAGGGTGGAGAAGCGTCCAGGCGCTTTTACCGCACCCGCCACCAGCACCGAGCCAGACAGATCACCAACCAGATCAACGTGTGCCTGAACGTCAGTGGTCACGCCTTTGAGCTTCTGGCGAATCATGTCTTCGACCTGGATCAGGGTCATGCCGGCAACGAACTGATGGCCAACGTACGGCAGGGAGATCATTCCCTTGTCGTCGATGCGCACTTTGAGTTGGGTACCGCCCGTAGAAAGCGGGGCGAACAGGCCACTGCCTTCTGGAGCGTTGTCGGTGATCAGCACGTTGATCACGTCACCGCTCATCAGGCGCACGCTTTGCGCCAGGGGAGTGGTGATTGTGGCTTTGACCGGTTTGGCGGCTGGACGCATAAACGGTGCGATGGTGTTGGCGTTGATGTCCACCAGGTCATACGCAGTATTTTGGTTTTTGCTTTCGATATCGCCTTTGTAAGGGCCGGCGCCGGACATGACGCCGCTGCAACCAGACAAAGTGAGGGTCACCAGCATCAAACCCGCAACAGCGCTGTTTCGCATGTTCAAGTTCAGGGGGCGAAGGGGCAGGCCGGAAATGGATTTAATCACGATGATCCTCGATCGATGCAATTAGGAAGCGGGTAATGCCGTAGAGCAGAAGCAGGGCCAGTAAGATGGTTGCCAGGTTGTACCAGCGCTCCGGATACAGGGCCATTTGTGGTGTGTTCGGGCTGACCACGGTGACCAGAGTGCGAATCTTCTTGCTGGCTTCGATACGGGCGTTGTCCAGCGCGGCAACGGCGGTCTTGTAGGTCTCTTCGGCGATGCCGGCGTCCAGGGTCAATTGCTGGAAGCGCGAAGCGACGACGTTCAATTGGTCGCCATCGGGAGCGGAAACCAACAAGCGTTTCTCGGCAGCCAGTTGTTCACGAATGGCACTGACGCGTTGCTGCTGTTGCTTGACCTGAGGTGAGTCCGGGCGAAGCTTGTAGCTCATTTGCGTGAGTACGGCGCGCTCTTTGGAGTGCTCGCCTTCGAGGGTGTCGATGATGCTTGCGCGGCCTTGAGCCGAGCTTTTACCGTCCAGTACCTTGTTGCGGTTCTGGAAGCTCAGCAGCTCTTCCTTGCGTTTGGTGTAGTTCTTTTTCGCGCCTTCCAGCTCGCCCTGGGCGAAGCGCATCTGCTCGCGGGCGATGCTGTGGGAAACTTCGTTCACGAAGTGTTCGCTGGCTTCCAGAATGGTCTTGACCATTTGTTCGGCCAGCTCCGGGCTGAAGGCTTGCACTTCAACTTTCAGCAGGCCGGTGGTTTCGTCGTAATGAGCCGAGACCATGCGCTGGTAGTACTCGAGCAGGTCTTCGCGTTCGGTGTCGCTGGCCAGCCAGAAGAACGGGTCGCTGCGTTGCTTGCTGTATTGCTCGACCCAGTGCAGGCGATCTTCCAGCAGTTGCATCATGTCCATCGACACAATGTATTCGCGCAGGTAAAGGGTTTCTTCGCGGGAAGCCGGGTTGGCACCGCTGAGCAGCATGCTCAGGCCAGGCATTTGCGCCGCCGGGTTGTTGCCGTCCTGGCGTACAACCACTTGCGCGGAGCTGACATAGCGATCCACGGCGAAAAAGCTGTAGTAAACGGCGGCCAGTACCATTGGCAGCACGATCAGCCCCAGAGTCAGGCGCCAGCCCTTGAATTTACCCGTACTGCTCATATGCTCACGCATCCTTGAAATGAAACTGTCACGCCACGGTCAGGCGATCAGGTGTTGTAGGCCTTGATGCCTTCATCGACATCGTCATAGATCTGCACCCCGCCATCGCGCACCAGCAGCACGACGTCACAGAGCTTTTTGATTTCGGGCATGCTGTGGGATACCAGCACCACCTTGGATTTCTGCAGGCGAGTTTCGAACACGTCCGCGCACTTGCGCTTGAAGTGCGCGTCACCTACCGACATCACTTCGTCGATCAGGTAGTAGTCGAAGTCGAAGGCCATGCTCAGGCCGAAGGCCAGGCGCGAGCGCATGCCGGAGGAGTAGGTTTTGACGGGCTCGTCGATCCAGCTGCCGATTTCCGCGAAGTCTTCGACGTAGCGGACTTTCTGGCGCATGGCGTCGCCTTCCGCGCCGTATACCCGGCTGACGAACTTGATGTTTTCGCGCCCGGTCATGGTGCCGTGGAGGCCACCGGACAAACCCACTGGCCAGGAAATGCTCTTGTTGGTGACCACCGTGCCGGAGTCCGGTACGTCGGCACCGCCCAACAGGCGCATCAGGGTCGATTTGCCCGAGCCGTTACGACCGATCAGGCCGATGTTTTTGCCTGGCGGAATCTGCAGTGACAGGTCGCGGAAAACGTGCCGGCGACCTTTGGGGGTCAGGTAAGACTTGGTGATATTTCTGAGCTCGAACACGGGAAGCCTGCGGTTAGCCGTTCTTGGTAGAGATCAAATGCAGTCGACGAACCCGGTAAGTACCAAGGGAGACGAACAGCAAGACCAGGGTGAACGCGATGACGTAGTGCGCCGACACACCATCGACCGGAACGTAGTGCGGGAAGATTTCGGCACGGATCAGTTCCAGCAGGTGCAGGAATGGATTGAGCAGCAGCAGTGGCAGCATGGCGTGAGGCAGGTAGGCGGCGGGAATCAGTACGCCCGAGAGGAAGTACAGCGGGAAGAACATCATCCGCAGAAAGAGGGTGCTGCTGGGCATGGCGTGGGCAATCAGTGACAGCAACATGCCCAGGCCAAAGGAGAACAGGACGCCCAGAAGGATGGTCAGCATCCACTCGATGGGGGATTTGATGGACATGTCGAAGCCGTACCATGCAAAACCGAAGACCAGGATGGCGTATGCGCTCGCGGAAATGCTGAACTCCACCAGAACCCGGGCGATGTAGGTATCCAGCGGCTTGATCTGTTTGTAGGCAAACAGTGAGCGGTTTTCCTTGGGGCTGTTCATCAAGCGCAAAGCGGTGTTGCGAAACAGCAGGAATGGTGCAAGTCCGACAAGGACGAACACCGGGAAATCGATGCCGGCGACGGTGCTGCCGCGAATCAGGGTGAACGCTACGCTCAGAATCAACAGGTGGGCAATCGGTTCAATCAGTGTCCAGCTCGCGCCCATGCGCCGGTCGCCAAAACGCGAACGCGCTTCACGCAGCACCAGGGCAAAAATGACGGATTTTTTGATTTGGAGGGAAGAGCGAGGCTTCAGCATGATTTACCGCACAGTACAACGGCGCGATAAACGCGTTGCCAGAATTCATTTTCAGAGGACGCCGTCGTGTAGAACGGTTCGCTTCCATTCGTGGGGCGGGAGGTTAAACGCAGCGCAAGACAGTAGTCAAGGCGATTGGTTCCCGAGCAGTGCCTGACGAAATATAACTGTAAAAACGGACTGGTCAAGCGTAAAAAAACGGTTTCGTTCAGTGTTTATTGGGTGTTGTCAATGGTGGTGCCAAAATCTCGTCGGCATTTGAATGATTTATAACGTCGACGCGCAGTTATCGGGAGGGCGATTGCAGATGCGAAAATCAGCGCCCGAAGCAGTTGATGGCACCTGGTCCGGTTAGTGTTTTTAGTCGATGGGTTGCTACCCGGCCAACATTGGATAAGTGAACAATCCGAAGTGCAGCAGATTCAAACCGAAGTGGGTGGCAATGGCTGCACCCAACCCGCCGAAACGGTAGGCCAAGCCATAACCGATCCCCGCCAGGCTCGCCAGCAACACCCACTGCCAGCCTGCGCCCACATGCGCCAGGCCGAACAATAGCGATGCCAGTAGAAGGGCCAGGTTTTCGCCGTAGGGCAGGTCTTTGAAGCACCGGCTCAGACTGCCCTGGATGTAGCCGCGAAACAGCGCTTCCTCCACCAGCGTCACCAGCAGCAGATTATTAAGCACCCACAGCCATGCGTGGTCCGGCCATTTCGGTGCCCAACTGATGACACCCAGCAAGAGCGCGCCACCCAGGGCCAGCACGGCGCTCAGGGGCAGCGCGATAGCGGTGGCATAGATGGAAAGGCGCAACGAACGCCGGCCGACAATCCACGGGCAGGCCAGTAATAGCCAGAAGCCAATCAGGGGTTTGTCCTGATTCAGGTACATGGAAAATGGCACGCCATCGTCGGTGAGTCGCTGAGGATCGATGCCGCGACCATTGTAGAAACCGGGGAGCCAATGCATTGCCAGCGCCAGGGCCATGAAGATGAACAAGCCGTGGCCGAGGTAGCGAGCGATGGGGAGTTTTTGCTGGCGGACTGCGAAACCGGCGAACAGCAACAACACTACGGAGATCGCGGCCAGCCAGCCGAGTTGGCCGTAGATTAAAGCGAGCCCGTAGCCGAGGGAGAGGAGGGCCAGGTCGATCCATGGCAGGGCAAGCATGTTGAGTCCTTGTGCATGAAATTCTGCAAGGTGACTCGGTCCCTTGGGGGAGCGAGCTTGTTCGCGAAGAGGCCATGACATTCAATATCAATGTCGTCTGTTACACCGCTTTCGCGAGCAGGCTCGCTTGTACAGGTGTTTTGTGCGGATTTGAAGTTCAGGCCGCACCCACATCCCGCATCAACAACCCGAACTCCAGATCCACCGCATCCGGTATCGGCAAATACACCGTATGCCCATCGCCCGGCGCTTCGTCGATCGCTTCACCTTTAGCGTTTTGCAACTGATGCAGATCGAAGTGGAAGTTGCCCTTGGGCGTCATCAGTTCCATGTGGTCGCCCAGGCCGAAGCGGTTCTTCACCTTGACCTCGGCCAGTCGATCCCGGCGCTGGCCCGTCAGTTCACCGACAAACCGCTGGCGCTCCGACACCGAGCTGCCGTTCTGGTAGTTCTGGTACTCGTCATGCACATGCCGGCGCAGAAAACCTTCGGTGTAGCCGCGCTGGGCGAGGGATTCCAGGTCGGTCATCAGGCCGCGGTCGAAGGCCCGGCCCGCCACCGCGTCGTCGATGGCCCGGCGATACACTTGGGTGGTGCGCGCGCAATAAAAGTGCGATTTGGTCCGGCCTTCGATTTTCAGGGAGTGCACGCCCATGTGCGTCAGGCGTTCGACGTGCTGCACGGCGCGCAGGTCCTTGGCGTTCATGATGTAAGTGCCGTGCTCGTCTTCGAAGGCGGGCATCTGTTCGTCGGGACGATTGGCTTCCTGCAACAGGAACACCTGGTCGGTAGGCGCGCCGATGCCCAGGGTCGGTTCGGGATCGAATGTCTGGACGATCTCGCCGAGCTGATTTTCGGTGGCCGGTTGCGCTGAATATTTCCAGCGACAGGCATTGGTGCAACTGCCCTGATTGGCATCGCGCCGGTTCATGTAGCCCGACAGCAGGCAGCGCCCGGAATAGGCCATGCACAACGCGCCGTGCACGAACACTTCCAGTTCCATGGCGGGCACTTGCTCGCGGATCTCGGCGATTTCTTCCAGCGACAGCTCCCGCGACAGGATGATCCGGCTCAGGCCTTGCTGCTGCCAGAACTCGACGCTCGCCCAGTTCACCGTATTGGCCTGCACCGAAAGGTGGACCGGCATCTGCGGGTAGTGTCGACGCACCAGCATGATCAGGCCGGGGTCGGACATGATCAGCGCATCCGGGGCCATGGCGATCACCGGTTCAAGGTCCTTGAGGAAGGTCTTGAGCTTGGCGTTGTGCGGCGCGATGTTCACCACCACGTAAAAGCGCTTGCCCTGAGCCTGAGCCTCGCGAATGCCGAGGGCCAGGTTGGTGTGGTCGAATTCGTTGTTGCGCACCCGCAGGCTGTAGCGCGGCTGACCGGCGTACACGGCATCGGCGCCGTAGGCGAAGGCGTAACGCATGTTTTTCAGGGTGCCGGCGGGGGCGAGCAGTTCTGGCGCGGAGAGGTTCATGGCGGAGTCGGTCGCAAAAGCCGCGCAGGGTAAACGTTCGGTGGCGAGGGTTTATTGACCTGGATCTATGCTTGTTCAACAAACCGATGGCACTCGCGCGAGCCGTAGTGGACTAAATATCAGGGCGGAAGTTTTTCGTCCTCTCTGGCACGGATCGGACATGAACGAAACGCCCCTACAAGACAAATCACTGACGGTTTTGCTGGTGCTGGTGAGCGCTGCGTTCATCTGGATCTTGCTGCCGTTTTACGGCGCGGTGTTCTGGGCGGTGATCCTCGGCATCGTCTTTGCGCCACTGCAGCGCCGGCTGCAAGAGAAGTTCGGCTGGCAACGCAACCTCACGTCGCTGTGCACATTGAGCATTTGCCTGGTGATTGCGATTCTGCCGGTGATCATCATCAGCGCCTTGCTGGTTCAGGAGGGCGCGGCACTCTACAAAAGCGTCGAGAGCGGCGAACTCGATATTGCCGGGTACGTGTCGCAGTTCAAGCACAGCCTGCCGCCGTATTTCCAGCATCTGCTGGATCGCTTCGGCATGGGCGAGTTGAACGGGCTGCGAGAGAAAATCGTCAAAAGCGCGATGACCGGCGGTCAGGAGCTGGCGGCGCAGGCCTTCATTTTTGGCCAGGGTACCTTCGAGTTCGTCGTCAGTTTTTTCATCATGCTGTACCTGCTGTTTTTCTTCCTGCGCGACGGTGCAGAACTGGCACGCAAGGTGCGTCTGGCGGTGCCGTTGCAGGAACAGCAGAAACGTCGTTTGCAGCTCAAGTTCAATCGTGTGGTGCGGGCCACGGTGAAGGGCAACCTGCTGGTGGCTATCACGCAAGGCGCACTGGGCGGTCTGATTTTCTGGTTTCTGGACATCCCCAGCGTATTGCTCTGGGCGGTGTTGATGGCGTTTCTGTCCCTGCTGCCGGCGGTGGGGGCGGGAATAGTCTGGGCGCCAGTGGCGGTGTTTTTCCTGCTCACCGGGGCGATCTGGCAGGGCGTGGTGCTGGGATTGTTCGGGGTCTTCGTGATCGGCCTGGTGGATAACGTGCTTCGACCGATTCTGGTGGGCAAGGACACCAGGATGCCGGACTACATGATCCTGATTTCGACCCTCGGCGGCCTGGCGATTTTCGGCCTGAACGGCTTTGTCATCGGCCCGTTGATCACGGCCCTGTTCATGTCGAGCTGGGCCATTTTCATTGAAACCAAACCGCGGGTGCAGCTGCCTTAGGCGCTGAGCCTGCCGGACTGGCCGGTGCCGATGCGTTGCGACAATGCCTGGGCGGCGGGCAGCGAAGTGAGCGGGCCGCTGATTGGCACGCCGTCCTGCACGAGGTACCAGCAGGCGAGCATGCCCAGCTCCCTGAGCTGTGGGGGAACCGCGCTGCCGATAACGGACATGATCTGAACCTTGGACATGACAAGTACCTCCATCAATCTGTGGAGCTACTTTAAGGTCCGTGTGCCATGAGGGGTAATCAACGCTTTCGATAGTGGTCATTGATGCCAGCGGGGGCAAACGACCGTTGGTCGGTCAGCTGACCACCTGATCGAGCATATGAACCACTTCCTGCTCGTTGAGCAGGCCCTTGCGCACCAGGCTTTGCGTCAGCAGCGAGAGAAACTTGGCGCTGCGATGGCCTTCAAGGTGCTTGAGTTCGGTCAGTGCGTTGTAGACCTTGCTGGAGGTGCACAGACCGACGATGCGGTGCGGGTTTTGCGTTGGCATGTGGTCGTCCTTGTTGTTATCAACCTGTTATCGACGGACAGAGCCGAGCTTGCGCAACTGTCATGACAAAAATATGACCGTTTTTTGCCGCACGGCAGAAAACGGGTCGAGTCCATCTTGCCCGTTTCCACCACGGGCATTGTCCCGATAGCGACCTTGGCGAGATTTATCCAGACCTGCACCGAAAAAAGGGATAAAAAAGCCCCGCTGTTTCAGCGGGGCCTGATGAGTCCGTTACCAGCGGCCGTAGTGATGGCCGTAGTAGCCGCGAGGCGGGCCGTAGTAACCATGGGGTGGTCCGTAGTACACCGGAGCCGGGCGGTAGTAGATCGGTTGCTGCACGTAGACCGGGGCCGGCTGGTAGTAAACCGGAGGCGGTGGTGCGTAATAAACCGGCGCGGGCTGGTAGTAGACCGGTTGCGGTGCGACATAAACCGGGCGGTTGGCGTTGATCAGGGCCGAGCCGACAATGGCAGTACCGACGATCGCGCCAAACACCGCCGGGCCCTGCCAGTAATTACCACCACCATGGGCTTGCGCCTGTCCTGCGATAGCGAGGGCGCCGATCAGCAAGGCTACTGTGGGGACTTTACGGATCATGATAGTTCCTCGGTTCTTCAGCCCGGCGCCTGTGTCTGCAATAGACCCAGGGATTGTCGCGGGGATACTTCTAAGACAGCTTTTTTCGAGAATCAGCACGGCCGTTAGGTAAATTTTGTGTAAGGTCGGTACCGACTTTCTTACCGGTCTGTGTAAGTCCATGTAATCAGGCTTATATGATCGATCAGAACCCGATGGGGGGCTAATCCCGTCCATCCGAAAAGTGCACTTGAAGGAGCTTCCCCATGCAGATGAACCCCAACAAAGACACCCAGCTGTGCATGTCCCTTTCAGGACGCCCCGGGAACTTTGGTCTGCGTTTTCATAATCATCTGTATGAACAGCTGGGCCTGAATTTTTACTACAAGGCCTTTGCCAGCCAGGACCTGCCGGGTGCCGTTGCCGGCATTCGTGCCCTGCGGATTCGTGGCTGTGGCGTGTCGATGCCGTTCAAGGAAGCCTGTATTGCCCTGGTGGATGAACTCGACGCGTCGGCCGCCGCCATTCAATCGATCAACACCATCGTCAACACCGACGGTCATCTCAAGGCCTACAACACCGATTACATCGCCGTGGCCCAGTTGCTGGAAAAACACCAGGTGCCCAAGGACTCGACCTTTGCCTTGCGCGGCAGCGGCGGGATGGCCAAGGCCGTGGCGAGCGCCTTGCGCGATGGCGGGTATGAAAACGGCCTGATCGTGGCCCGCAACGAGCGCGCCGGCCAGGCGCTGGCGCAGTCGTTGGGGTATGAGTGGCAGGCAGAGCTGGGGAATCGTCGCCCGCAGATGCTGGTCAACGTCACCCCGATTGGCATGACGGGAGGACCGGAGGCCGATCAACTGGCCTTTGAGGCGGACGTGATCGAAAAAGCGGAAACTGTGTTCGATGTGGTGGCGATTCCCTCGGAAACACCGCTGATCGTGCGTGCTCGTGCCGAAGGCAAGCGGGTCATCACCGGGCTGGAAGTGATCGCGATCCAGGCACTGGAGCAGTTTGTGCTCTACACCGGTGTACGCCCGACGGACGAGCAATTCCAGAAGGCCGTGGCGTTTGCCCGCAGCTAGGCGATGTAGCCTCTGTAGGAGCTGGCTTGCCAGCGAAGAGGCCGGCCCATTCAACATCGATGCTGCCTGACAGACCGCCTTCGCTGGCAAGCCAGCTCCTACAAGGGATTGAGGGTGATCGCTGGTTTCGCGCCAGACACCAATCAACTGTAGGAGCTGGCTTGCCAGCGAAGAGGCCGGCCCATTCAACATCGACGTTGCCTGACAGACCRCTTTCGCTGGCAAGCCAGCTCCTACAAGGGATTGAGGGTGATCGCTGGTTTCGCGCCAGACACCAATCAACTGTAGGAGCTGGCTTGCCAGCGAAGAGGCCGGCCCATTCAACATCGACGTTGCCTGACAGACCGCCTTCGCTGGCAAGCCAGCTCCTACAAGGGATTGAGGGTGATCGCTGGTTTCGTGCCAGACACCAATCAATGCGGGGGCTGCGTTTACTCGAGCCGGGCCAGTCTTTCTTCCAGCGCAGCAATCCGCGCTTCCAGCTCTTCGATCCGTTCAACCGAAACCCCGCTGCTGCCACGCTCCGCCGGGTTTTGCCGTGCCGCCATGATCGCTTCGATATCCGCCGGATCGCCCAAGGCGTGGGTGTAACGGTCTTCGCGCTGGCCGGCCTGACGTGGAATCAGCACGGCCAGGCCCCGGGCAATCAGGCGTTCGAGTTGATGCACCACCTGTTCGGCATCTTCGAACTCATGCATGCGGCCGCTGCGGGTCAGCAGTTCATTGACGGTCTGCGGGCCGCGCAGAAACATGAGCCCGGTCAGGATGACCTGCGCCGGCACCAGTTCCAGAGCCTTGTCGACCTTGTGTTCCCAGCGGTCGGCGCGACTGCCCATCACCAGTCTGGTGAAACCGCGTCCTTCGAGGACGCGCAGGCTATGGCCGACCTGGCCAGGTGTGAGGTTCATCACCGGCTCGCGGCTGGTTTTCTGGTTGCAGGCAATCACCAGGGCATTGAGGGTCAGGGGATAGGTTTCCGGGCTGGTGGCCTGTTTCTCGATCAACGAGCCCAGAATGCGGATTTCCGTACTGTCGAGCCGCTGCTCGTCTAAAGTCGTCTCTTGCTCAGTGCTCATGGTTCTGCGTCCTTACCCGATTCATGTTTTTCACTTGCGTGGGTGCACTTTAGATGGGCAAGCGCCAATGGCAACCGAATTCGTTGCGTCATCAAGGGAATGATGACAAAAAGTGTATGAAATATTAACGCCATTTTTACAATTGGCCGGGCACCGTATGCGGGGTCGCGCGCGAGTGCGTCCACAGGGCGGGATATTGTTGGCGTCATCGCCCAAAATAGCTGAACCCTGCATCGAGTCGGCCGGTGTACGACACCTTCATTCGCCTCTGATAAAAGAAATCCAATAAAGGCGAGAGTGACTCCATGAGCCAAGACATTTTTGTATCTGTACTGATCCCCGCCAAGAACGAAGCGAACAACCTCAAGCCATTGCTTGAGGAAATCCGCGTCGCATTGGCCGCTGAATCGTACGAAATCATCGTCGTCGACGATGGCAGCACCGATTCGACCCTGCAGGAACTGCGGCAGATCCGCCACGACGGCTTGAACACCCTGCGCATCCTCCATCACGAACGCTCGCTGGGGCAGAGCACTTCGCTGTACCACGCCGCGCGAGAGGCCCGCGGGCAATGGCTGGCGACCCTCGATGGCGACGGCCAGAACGACCCGGCGGACATCCCCGGCATGCTGGCGCTGGTGCGCGGCGAACCGGGCCAGGTTGACGTGCAACTGGTCGCCGGGCATCGGGTCAATCGCCGTGATACGGCGAGCAAGCGCTACGCCTCGCGTTTCGCCAACAACCTGCGCCGCCGCCTGCTCAAGGACGCCACCCCGGACACCGGTTGCGGCCTGAAGCTGATCGAGCGCGCGGCGTTCTTGCGCCTGCCGTACTTCGACCACATGCATCGCTACATTCCGGCGCTGATCCAGCGCCATAACGGCCGCATGATCGTGCACCCGGTCAACCACCGGCCACGCACGGCCGGGGTGTCGAAATACGGCAACATCGACCGCGCGCTGGTCGGCATTCTCGATTTGTTCGGTGTCTGGTGGCTGATCAAACGCACGCGGTTGAACACCATTGCCCAGGAGATTGAAGGATGAATCTCTCCCGCGAAGCCTTGTGGCTGATCGTAGGTTTTGCCGGCCAGATCGCCTTTACCGGGCGGTTTGTCCTGCAGTGGCTGTACAGCGAGTACAAGAAACGCAGTGTGATCCCGGTGAGCTTCTGGTACCTGAGCATCGTCGGCAGCACCTTGCTGCTCGCCTATGCCATTTACCGTGAAGACCCGGTGTTCATCGCCGGCCAGGCCTTTGGCTCCATCGTCTACTTTCGCAACCTGCAATTGATCAAAAAAAGCAAACACCTAAAGGAGTAGGTCATGCGCGGATCGTTATCGACCCGAAATATTACGTTGCTCGTGACTATCGCGATTGCGTTGCTGTTTTTCTGGGGACTGGGCAGCGTGCCGTTCCTCAGTGTCAACGAGGCCCGCCGCGCCGTCACCGTGCGCGAAATGCGCGAGGCAGGCAGCTGGCTGCTGCCTTATATGAACGGCGACTTGTACTTGTCCAAGCCGCCGTTTTTCTATTGGGCCGGCCTGGTTTCAACGGCGGTGCTGGGCAGCTTGTCCGAGTGGAGCGTGCGCCTGCCTTCGGCGTTGGCCGCCGCCTTGTGCTGTGTTGGCACTTATCTGTACGGCGTTCGGCAGGCGGGGCGACAGGTCGGTCTGTTCGCTGTGGTGTTCCTGGCCGCGAACGGTGCCTTCAGCCTGTTCGCACGGCGCTCGGAAATCGAGATGCTGTTGACCCTGCTGTGCTTCGGTGCGCTGCTGGCGGCCTGGCAGTTCATTTTCCAGCAGGGTCGGGCCTTGTGGAGTCGGCTGAGCTACGTGTTGCTGGGTTGTGCGCTGCTGACCAAAGGCCCCGTTTGCCTGTTGTGGGTGACGGCACCGATTCTGGCTTATGCGCTGATCTACCGTGATGCCCGGGCCAAGGCTTATCTGTGCGACGGTAGGGGCTGGCTGATTGCCGTGGTGCTGGGCAGTTCCTGGTACGTGGCGGTGTCTGTGAGTCAGGGCTGGGGCATTTGGGCCTCGATCATCAGCGAAGACATCGTGAAGAAGATCGACGGGCAGGGCGCCGAGGCTTGGTATGCCTATCTGCTGTACCTGGCCGGGGATTTTTTCCCGTTCTGGCTGATCGTGTTCGTGCAGCCGCGCAAGTTCTGGGCAATGATCCGCTCGCGCCGCGAGGCGGGCATGTTGCTGATTTGCACTCTGTTGCCGCTGCTGGTGTTTTCCCTGTTCACCGAAAAGCATGGCAAATACCTGTTGCCGGTTTATCCGTCCATGGCATTGCTGCTGGCGATGCACTGGTCGGCGCTGCTCGAGGACCTGAAGGGGCGCTGGCGCACGGTCCTGGCCGTTGTGCCCTACGTGATGCTGGCCGGGTTCGTGGTGTTCTACATGTTCGTCGAAGCGCGGGTGCTGTCGCACCGGGTTGGCGGTCTTGAGCAGGTGGCCACGTTGGCCGACGGGCAGCCGGGGCAGAAGGCCTATACCCTCGGCGAGCCGGATATCCGTCTGGTCTATTACATGGGCCGGCCGGTGGCGCCGCTGACAGTGGCGCAGTTGCAGTCCGAGTCGCGTCCGGCTGGGCTGCTGTTTGTGCAAGAACCCCTCGCACCGGAACTGCAGAACCTGGCGTCGTGCCAGGTCGGTGAAATCAACCCGTACCTGAAACCGGACCGTTCAGCGCTGCTGGTGCGCATGGGTGGAGACTGCCGCTGATCGGCTTCCCGGCTGAGCAGTCAGCGCAGCACATCACCCGCTACGACTCGGCGGGGCTGATCGAGCGCCAGGCCACCGCAACCTTCGGCGACCTGAATGTGGTGGTCAACAACGCCGGCATCTGCCGCGACTGCATGTTCGCCAGCCTCAGTGAATCCGACTGGGACGCCGTGGTGGCCGTGCACCTGAAGGGCCACTTCTGCATTTCCAGCCACGCCGTGAAGTACTGGCGTGAGCAGGTCAAGGGTGGCGCCAGGGTCGATGCGCGGATTATCAATACCAGTTCCGGCGCCGGTTTGCAGGGCTCCATTGGCCAGTCCAACTACGCGGCGGCCAAGGGCGGTATTGCCAGGGCCGCTGGGCGGTCGGTGAGATGGGCGATGCCGTCGCTCAACTGATGACGCAAGCGGTTCCGGCGGCCAAAGTGTACGGCAGCTGAAAAAGTCCGGTCTCGGGAGGGCTGTGCATGGCTATAATCGGCCCACGTTCCAAAGCCGATCACCTGTAGGAGCGAGCTTGCTCGCGAAGAACTCAAGCGCAGCGCGTTCATCCAGACAGGACGCGTTATCGTTAACGTCCATCGCGAGCAAGCTCGCTCTTACAGGTGGCCGACGTTTCCCTCTGTCACCACACGAGACCTGCCATGACCATTTCCCTGTACGACGCTTCCATCCCTGTTCTCCAGCAAATGCTCAACGCCCTCAGCGGTGTGCTGAAAAAGGCCGAAGCCCACGCCACCGAGAAAAACATCGACCCGAACGCGTTCCTGCAAGCGCGCCTGTTCCCGGACATGTTCCCGCTGGTGCGTCAGGTGCAGATCGCCGTTGATTTCGCCAAAGGCATTTCTTCGCGTCTGGCCGAAGTCGAACTGCCGAAGTACGACGACACTGAAACCACCTTCGCTGAGCTGCAAGCACTGATCGCCAAGGTTCTGGCCTACATCGGCGAGTTCACGCCAGAGCAGATCAACGGCAAGGAAGGCATCGAGATCGTGACCCGTCCGGGCACGCCTAAAGAGAAGCGCTTCACCGGCCAGGCTTACCTGCTGACCTACGGCCTGCCGCAGTTCTTCTTCCACGTCACCACCACTTACGCACTGCTGCGCCACAATGGCGTGGAAGTGGGCAAGCGCGACTACATGGGCGCGTTCTAAACCGTCCAGGTACAAAAAAGCCCGCCAAGGATTGCACCTTGGCGGGCTTTTCATTGGTGAATCAAAAGATCGCAGCCTGCGGCAGCTCCTACAGTTGCACGCATTCCAAAGTAGGAGCTGCCGAAGGCTGCGATCTTTTGATCTTTACGCCAATCGTTCTGCTTTTGCCTCTTCACCCAGGCAAGCCGCCGCGGTGAACAGCACATCGGTGGACGAGTTCAGCGCGGTTTCCGCCGAGTCCTGCAACACGCCGATGATGAAACCGACCGCCACCACCTGCATGGCGATTTCGCTCGGGATGCCGAACAGGCTGCATGCCAGCGGAATCAGCAACAGCGAGCCGCCGGCTACGCCCGAAGCGCCGCAGGCACAGATCGCTGCGACGACGCTCAGCAGGATCGCGGTGGGAATGTCCACGGCGATGCCCAGCGTGTGCACCGCCGCCAGGGTCAGCACGGTGATGGTGATCGCCGCGCCGGCCATGTTGATGGTCGCACCCAGCGGGATCGATACCGAGTAGGTGTCTTCGTGCAGGCCCAGACGCTTGCTCAATTCCAGGTTGACCGGAATGTTCGCCGCCGAACTGCGGGTGAAGAACGCGGTGATGCCGCTCTCGCGCAGGCAGGTCAGCACCAGCGGGTACGGGTTGCGGCGCAGTTTCCAGAATACGATGAGCGGGTTCATCACCAGTGCCACGAACAGCATGCAGCCCAACAGCACGGCCAGCAGGTGGGCGTAGCCGATCAGTGCGCCGAAACCGGAAGTGGCCAGGGTCGAGGCCACCAGGCCGAAGATGCCCAGCGGGGCGAAGCTGATCACCAGGCGCACGATCACCGTCACGCCGTTGGACAGGTCACCCAGCACTTCACGAGTGGTGTCGCCGGCGTGGCGAATGGCGATGCCCATGCCGATGGCCCACGCCAGGATGCCGATGAAGTTGGCATTCATCAGGGCGCTGACCGGATTATCGACCACGCTCAGCAACAGGCTTTGCAACACTTCGCCAATCCCGCCCGGCGCTGTGACCGCAACGTCCTGGGTCGACAGCACCAGGCTCGACGGGAACGTCATGCTGGCAACCACCGCGACCACGGCCGCGGCGAAAGTGCCCAGCAGATACAGGAACAGAATCGGCCGGATATGGGTTTCCTGACCGTGCTTGTGGTTGGCAATCGACGCCATGACCAGTACGAACACCAGAATCGGCGCGACGGCTTTCAGTGCCGAGACAAACACTTTGCCGATGAACGCCGTGGACTTCGCCATGTCGGGGGCAAACAGCGCCAGGGCAATACCGGCGATCAGGCCGATCACGATCTGCGTGACCAGGCTAAGGCGTTTGAGGCGGTGCAATAGAGAAGGGGATGAAGCAGTCATAAAACGGCATCTCTGATTTTTTATAAGTGCAAGGTTTCACCGCACGTGCAGCCCGCAGGAAACCGAAGAGGAGCGCGACATCGACGCCAAAAATGGCCGATGAACACAGGGTGTACGTTTTTCAGGGCGCGGACTTTATCACAGCGTAGGAGCGATCTTTCAGACCTGTGACGAACTGCCACCATGGCATTCAACGAGATAGGCAGGTTCGTGCAACCGCGTTCGGAAACACTCTGTTAAGATTCGCCATCCTCATTTTCATGTCTGCCAGTGGGCCTCCGGGCTATCGCTGGTGTCGTCGTTTTCTCTGGAGTTCTGCATGCTGTTGCCCATTCTTCTGTTGTCTGCAGCCGGCTTTACGGTGCTGACCACGGAATTCATCATCGTTGGCCTGTTGCCGGCCATCGCCCGGGACCTTGACGTCAGCATCCCGCAAGCGGGTTTGCTGGTGACTTTGTTCGCCTTCACCGTGGCCGCGTTCGGGCCGTTCCTGACGGCGTACTTCGCCCGCTTCGAACGGCGCAAGCTGTTTATCTCGGTGTTGATCATGTTTGGCCTGGCCAACACGCTGGCGGCGCTGGCGCCGAATATCTGGGTGATGGCGTTTGCCCGGTTGATCCCGGCGCTGGGGCTGCCGGTGTTCTGGGCGCTGGCCAGCGAAACGGCGGTGGACATCGTCGGGCCGGATTACGCCGGTCGCGCCATCGCCAAGATCGGCTTCGGTATCGTCTGCGCAACGGTGTTCGGCATTCCCGTGGGCACGCTGATTTCCGATGCGTTCGGCTGGCGCAGTGCCTTCGCGATTCTGGCGGTCATCGCCTTTGCCAAGGCGTTGCTGCTGTTTATCTATCTGCCCAAGACCAACCTGCACCAGCATCAGGTGAGCTTCCGCTCGCAGTTCAAGATCCTGCGCAGCCCGCTGATGCTCGGTCACGTGCTGCTGTCAGTGATTGTGTTCAGCGGTATGTTCACCGCCTACACCTACCTGGCTGACATCCTCGAACGTCTGGCCGGCTTCAACGGCACCGTGGTTGGCTGGTGCCTGATGGGCTTCGGTGCGGTCGGGCTGATCGGCAACTCCCTGGGCGGCCGGGCGGTGGATCGTCATCCATTGATGGCGTCGATGATGTTCTGTGCGTTCATGATCGCCGGCCTGGTGGCGCTGGTGCCGAACATCCATTCGCCGCTCGGTCTGGCGGCGGCGATGGGCATCTGGGGCGTGACCCAGGCGGCGTTGTTCCTGGTCAGTCATGTGCGCCTGATGAAGGCCGCGCCCGAAGCGCCGGCCTTCGCCGCGTCGCTGAACATCGCCGGGGCCAACCTCGGTATCGGTCTGGGCGCGATGATCGGTGGTCGGGTGATCGACAGCGTCGGCCTGCAAGGTCTTGGCTTTGCAGCGGCCGCTTTCATTCTGGCTTCGATCCTGCTGGCCATCGCGCTGATGACCTTCAAGCCCCGGGAAGAAATCACAGCGCTGTAAACAACTCGCGTCGGGCACCTTCGGTAATGGCGACAATGCCGGGGTGCTTGACCTTGCGTTCAACTGAGATGGCATAGAACGACTCGCTCACCGCATCGGTCTGGCCAATCACCTCCACGCCATATTGGCGTTGCACTTCATCGGCAATCACGCTCGGGCCGATGAAGATCCCGCTGCCGGATTGGCCGAAGGCCTGCATCAGGGCGCTGTCGTCGAACTCACCGACAATTTTCGGCTGGATCTGTTGCTCGGCGAACCAGCGTTGCAAACGGCTGCGCACCACGGTTTCCGGGCCGGGAATCAGCAGCGGCGCACCGTGCAGATTGCGCGGGAAGTCCCGGCCGTAGCGTGCTGCCAGCTCAGGGGTGGCGAAGAAGCTGATCCCGCACTCACCGAGTTTCTGGCTGTAGCCCTTGATGTCCAGGTGCGACGGCATCGGGCTGTCGGATATCACCAAGTCCAGGCGCTGGATCGCCAGGTCGGCCAACAAACGCTCAAGCTTGTCTTCGCGGCACGTGATGCGCAGCGGTTCGCTCAGCTCCATGGTCGGTGCGATCAGGCGATAGACGATGGACTTGGGCACCACGTCGGCCACACCGACGCGAAACAGGATCTGCTGTTCATTGGGTTGTGCCCGCAGCATCAGTTCCAGTTCGCCACCGAGCTGGAACATTTGTTCGGCGTAGGGCAGTGCCTGGCGGCCGGCCTCGGTCAGTTCGAGTTGCCGTCCAACGCGCCGAAACAACTCGATGCCAAAGGTCTGTTCCAGTAACGATATCTGCCCGCTGATGGTTTGTGGCGTGAGATTGAGCTGCTCGCAGGCGCGCACGATGCTGCCGGTCTTGGCCACCACCCAGAAGTAATGCAATTGCCGATAATTCAACATATGTATGGCCCTCTGTAGGAGCTGTGTAGGAGCTGTCGAGTGAAACGAGGCTGCGATCTTTCAATCGCCCGAGAAAATCAACATCAAAAGATCGCAGCCTTCGGCAGCTCCTACATTCGTAAAAACCGAAGTATACATGGCAAAAATACGAATTTTCCTGAAGTATTCACTTCCCTAGAATGCATCGCTATCAACGGGCCATTGTTCAGGTCCCGTTTGTTCTAACGAGGGAAGCATCATGAAGCTGAAAACCACGGCACTGTTGATTACGTCTTTACTGGTACTGGCCGGTTGCGACCAGGCCGAGAAAAGCGCGCAACAGTTGATGGGCAAGGCTGCCGAAAGCGCCAAACAGGCGATTGACGATACCCACAAGGCTGCCGAGCAAGCACTCAGTGACGCCACCAGCGGGTTGATCAGCAAAAAAGAATCATCGGAAAAAGAATCGGAAAAAACCGAATCTTCCTCCCAGGAAATCTAAACCGTATTACAACGAGTCAGGACTGACCCATGGACTACCTTTTACAACTTGCCGCCAGCCCCACCGCCTGGGTCGCCCTTGCCACCCTGATTGTGATGGAGATCGTGCTCGGCATCGATAACCTGATCTTCATCTCGATCCTGACCAACAAGCTGCCCTTGCACAATCGACAGCGGGCACGACGCATCGGTATCGGCATGGCGTTGATCCTGCGCCTGGGCTTGCTGAGCACCATCGCGTTCATCGTCCAGTTGACCAATCCGGTGATCGAGATTCTCGGCCACGCGTTTTCCTGGAAAGACATGATTCTGATTGCCGGTGGCCTGTTCCTGTTGTGGAAGGCAACCACCGAGATCCATCACAGCATGGACCCGGCACCGGAAGATCCGAAGTCGGCGACCTCGACCGTGACCCTGGGCTTCGCTGCTGCGATCGGTCAGATCCTGATGCTGGACATGGTGTTCTCCATCGACAGCATCATTACCGCAGTCGGCATGACCGAGCATTTGCCGATCATGGTCATCGCGGTGGTGGTGTCGGTCCTGGTGATGTTGCTGGCGGCGGATCCGCTGGCCAAGTTCATCAACGAGAACCCGACGGTGGTGATGTTGGCCCTGGGCTTCCTGATCATGATCGGCATGACGCTGATCGCCGAAGGCTTTGGCGCCCATGTACCGAAAGGCTACGTCTATGCGGCCATGGCATTCTCGGCTTCGATCGAGGCGTTGAACATGATGTCCCGCCGGGCCAGGCAGAAGCGGGTAGCCACTGAGGCTTGACCCACGCTAAAAGAAACGGCCGCCTGAACTCCAAGGAGTGCAGGCGGCCGTTTTTGTTGGTATCGGGTAAAGGTGTTTGTCAGTGAGCGTTGGCGTGTTGGCTCCGCGTTTTGTCCGCTTGCGGTGCAGGTGCTGGCTGAACAGGGTGATGGTGGCGGCGAGTAATGCGCAGCACGCCCCACAGCATGGCGGCGGCTACCGCCAGCCAACCGCCAATCAACATCACAATGATCATGGTCAGGCTCATCTTTGCCTCCTCTTTGCCCTGCTGTGGGCACACGCGCTTCGCTGTCGTCCCTTCAGGGAACAGTCTAGCCGTTGCTGTATTTCAGGCTATTGAGCGAAAGTCGGCAGTCACCAACCAGTTCGCTCTATCGAATGCACGCGACTACCGTTTAGAGCTATACCGTAGCGGCGCGGCGCCCTATGATCGACGGCCAAGCCGGGAATGGGATTGCCCGGCGTCTGAACCTGAACAAGAGAGAGATGATGGTGCGGGTATTTTCTCGAATTTTGTCGACCATGCTCATAGCTGGTTGCGTGGCAAGCCTGGTGGGCTGTGCCGGTAGCGTTGCGCCCGAGATCAAGCGTTTGCCGGAGCGTGTCGAGCTCAGCGGCCGATTCTACCGAGGCGATGCGTATCAAAGCGGACCGCAGGTGCTGGCCAGCATGCTGTCCCAGCAGGGCATCGTGATTACCCCGGGGTTACTCGACAAACCCTTGCATTTGCCGGGGGCCGAAGCCCAGTTGCAACAGAACATGCAGAGCCTGGCCCGCGAGTACGGGATGGTGGTCTATCCCCTCGACAGCAACCTGCCGGCCTTGTTGACGCAAGTCGCCGCCGGTTATCCGGTGATGGTGCGCTTTACTGAAGGCTCGGCCATGTGGGCCGAACCGCGATACGCCATTCTGGCCGGCTACAACCGCCAGAAGCAGACGGTCCTGCTGCGGGCCGGGATGAATCACCGCGAACTGATGAGCTTCAGCTCCTTCGAGTCGGCGTTCAAGGACGCCGGCGGTTGGGCCGTGCTGATCCAGAATCCGACGCAAATCCCGGCCCAGGTCGATCAGCAGCGTTGGCTCAAGGCCGCCAGCGATCTGGCTCAGGCCGGTCAGGAACAGGCCGCCGCCAGGGCAAAAAAAGCCTTGGCCAGCCAGTAAGTCCGTTGGTCACCCGCCGGGCACCTTCGCCCGTCGCCAGCCTCTGATCCTTAAGGGCCCGGAATAATATCCCGGGCCGAGATCAGGAGGCGCCCATGGCTCATTCCACAACGCCCGTCGGTCCGCACTCGTCTGAGCATTCGTCTGGCAATGAGCTGGGCTTCGATCCCGATTCTCCGGACCTTGCCGATCCACAGGTCGACCCCATCGGGCCCGCCAAGGCACCGAGGGATGTGAAACCGGGGGATAATCCCAAGGCCCCGGCCAAGCCCTACGATCCACTGGCAAATCTGAAACCCTAGGTCCAATGGAGGTGCGTATGTCTACCGACTCCAGTTTCGACGACAAGCGTCCAGAGGCTGTTCCCACAACCCCCGAGCAAAGCACCGATCCGGTGATGGATCCCGACAGCCCGTTGAGAGATCCATTGGCGAGGCCAACGGTGGTGCCTACTGAAAAACCAAAGGGTTGGAGAGATCCAAGTACCGGCGACGGCATCCCGGATGACGACCAGATGCCACTGCCTAACGACTAACTTCGCGACGAAAAAAAGCCCCGAATGTTCGGGGCTTTTTCATGCGTTTGCAGCAAGGTTACTTCGACGCTTCAACCACGCCGCTCTGCCGATGCTTGAGGTTCTTGTCTGCCTTGTACTGCAAGGCTACGGAAGGCACGTCCGCGCTCCTTCCGCTCTCTACCCAATTACGCATGCGCGTGGCATCGGCAAAATGGGTGTACTTGCCATAGGCGTCAAGAATCACCAAGGCCACCGGGCGGTTACCCATTCGGGTCACCAGCACCAGGCAGTGACCGGCTTCGTTGGTGAAACCGGTTTTCGTCAGCTGGATGTCCCAGTCCGGCTTGCGGACCAAATGGTCGGTGTTGCGAAAGCCCAGGCTGTAGTTGGGTTTACGGAACGAGACGGTTTTTTCCTTGGTCGTGCTCAGCTCGGTCAGAAGCGGGTACTTGTGCGCGGCGATCAACAGCTTGCTCAGGTCGCGAGCGGTCGATACGTTGCGCGGGGAGAGACCGGTCGGCTCGACGAAATGCGTGTTGGTCATGCCCAGTGCCCGGGCCTTGGCGTTCATTGCAGCAATGAACGCGGCATAGCCGCCCGGATAGTGGTGCGCCAGAGTCGCCGCGGCGCGGTTTTCCGAGGACATCAGGGCAATCAGCAGCATTTCCCGGCGCGGCAGTTCGCTCCGGAGTTTGACCCGGGAGAACACGCCTTTCATTTCCGGTGTGTCGCTGATGTTGACGTCGATGTATTCGTCCATGTTCTGTCGGGATTCAACCACGACCAGGCCAGTCATCAACTTGCTGACGGAAGCGATCGGCACTACCACGTCAGGATTGCTGGCATAGATGACTTTGTTGGTCTGCATGTCCAGCAGCAAGGAGCTGCCGGAAGCGAGCTTGAGTGTCTTCGTATCTCGCGGCGCTGCGGTGGTCTCGTCAGCACTGGCGATTGGCGTGAGGAAAGTCCCTGTAACTGCAAAAAATAGGCTCAGGATGGAAAGACGGATTTTCACGCTGGCAGACTCATAAAGGGTGTTGATAAGCCGTTTTGTAACGGGCTGTTTCCTGAAAAGCGCGACATTCTGGAGTATGGCTGAATAACTGTCGATGGTTGTTCAAGTAACAGGTGAAAGTCCTGAGAAGCATGAAAAAAATGTCATTTTCCGGCGGGCGGTCGAGGTTTTTTCGCAGGCAAAAAGAACCCCGCCGGGGGCGGGGTTCTTTGACTCGCTGTCAGCGTCCGCGTTGAAACTCAGCTGTGCAGGGTTTCAGCAGCGTACAGGGTGTTCTCCAGCAGGCAGGCACGAGTCATCGGGCCTACGCCGCCCGGTACCGGAGTAATCCAGCCGGCGCGGGGCAGGGCGGTTTCGTAGATCACGTCACCGACCAGCTTGCCATCGTCCTGACGGTTGATGCCGACATCGATCACGATCGCGCCTTCCTTGATCCATTCACCCTTGACCAGGCCCGGCTTGCCAGCGGCCACGACGACCAGGTCCGCACGGCCGACATGGCCGGCAAGGTCCTTGGTAAAACGGTGGGTGACCGTCACGGTGCAACCGGCCAGCAACAATTCCATGGCCATCGGGCGGCCAACGATATTGGACGCGCCAACAACCACGGCATCCATCCCGTAAAGGTCGACACCGGTGCTTTCCAGCAGGGTCATGATGCCTTTGGGAGTGCATGGGCGCAGCAGAGGGATACGCTGGGCCAAGCGACCGACGTTATAAGGATGGAAACCGTCGACGTCTTTATCCGGACGAATGCGCTCCAGCAGTCTGGAGGCGTCGAGGTGTTCGGGAAGCGGAAGCTGAAGCAGAACGCCGTCGATTGCAGGATCGTCGTTCAGGCGATCGATCAGCTCGGTCAGCGCTTCTTGAGTGGTTTCGGAAGGCAGGTCATAGGCTTGGGATAGAAAGCCGACCTCTTCGCAGTCTTTACGCTTGTGCGAGACATAAACCTGAGAGGCAGGATCGCTGCCGACCAGGATCACCGCAAGGCCGGGCGTGCGCAGGCCTTGCTGGCGACGCTCGGTGACACGTTGGGCGATCTGCTGGCGCAGGCTGGCGGCGATCGATTTGCCGTCGATAAGTTGTGCAGTCATTGCGCGTGATTAACCATCGAGAGGGGAAAAAAAGAGAACGCATTCTCGCATGTCATGCGGTGAGGGCAAAGGCGCTTGGTCTGCAAATTCCCCTAACTCCTTTAATTAAATGAATTTTTTTTAAAAATGATTTGACGACCTTCGGGGGGCTCTATACTATTCGTCGCACTTGTCGGGCACAGCCTAGCACTGGTTAAGAAGGTTGAGCAGGATTACGATTCTGCGAGACTGGAAAGCACTTAGTTTGTAGTCCTCCAAGGGTACAGCTAACAAGGCGCCCGTAGCTCAGCTGGATAGAGCATCCGCCTTCTAAGCGGATGGTCGCAGGTTCGAGTCCTGCCGGGTGCGCCATTAGGCAGCTTTGGCACAAGTAACGCGATATGGTGGGCGTAGCTCAGTTGGTAGAGCACGGGATTGTGACTCCCGTTGTCGTGGGTTCGATCCCCATCGTCCACCCCATATTTCGAAAGGCGCCAGATTAACAGTCTGGCGCCTTTGCTTTAAAGACTTCATCCGCGGATGTGGTGGAATTGGTAGACACACTGGATTTAGGTTCCAGCGCCGCGAGGCGTAAGAGTTCGAGTCTCTTCATCCGCACCAAATAAAGCTTCAATCAGGCTGTTGGCCTGGCTGGAGCTTGATAAAGAAGTTGTTTGGCTTCTTTAACAGGCAATATGGTGGGCGTAGCTCAGTTGGTAGAGCACGGGATTGTGACTCCCGTTGTCGTGGGTTCGATCCCCATCGTCCACCCCATATTTTGAAAGGCGCCAGATTGAAAAGTCTGGCGCCTTTTTTGTTTCAATGGCCGCAGGTTCCGGGCTGCAGGGGCGAGGCGTTTCGTCGTATTTATGTTTCTCGATGATGCCGTCCTGTCCGCCGGCCTTGCTTGCGAGATCGGCTGTCAGGGAAGTGATTGGCGACCTCTTCTATATAGAAAGGTCGGCGCAGAGCCCTGGCGTGATTGATTGTATTTGCCATCGGGGCGAGGTGCATTCGTGCATTCGCACCTATAAATTGCCTGCTGCGTTTTTACCCGTTTTCAGTAGGGTGACTTCTTGAGTTTGACCCACTAGAATGCATGCCCTTGATTCTGGGGTCGGAAACGGCCGGCTAACGTCTGTGCAACGAGGAATATCCATGCAAGTTTCTGTTGAAAATACTACTGCTCTTGAGCGCCGCATGAGCGTCACCGTGCCGGCTGAGCGCATCGAGAGCCAGGTCAACAAGCGTCTGCAGCAGACCGCCCAAAAGGCCAAGATTGCTGGCTTCCGTCCAGGCAAAGTGCCAATGAGCGAAATCAAGCGCCGTTTCGGTGCCGACGCTCGCCAGGAAGCTGTAGGCGACGTGATCCAGTCTTCCTTCTACGAAGCGGTGGTTGAGCAGAAGCTGAACCCGGCTGGCCAGCCTTCGATCGAGCCTAAGTCCCTGGAAGCGGGCAAGGACCTGGAATACGTTGCCGTATTCGAAGTGTTCCCTGAGTTCACCGTTGCCGGTTTCGAAGGTATCACCGTCGAGCGCCTGAGCGCTGACGTGGCTGATGCCGATCTGGACAAAATGCTGGAAGTCCTGCGCAAGCAGAACACCCGTTTCGAAGTGGCCGATCGCGCTGCCCAGAACGAAGATCAGCTGAACATTGATTTCGTCGGCAAAGTCGACGGTGAAGTGTTCGCTGGCGGTTCCGCCAAGGGTACTCAGCTGGTTCTGGGTTCCGGCCGCATGATCCCTGGTTTCGAAGATGGCCTGGTTGGCGCTAAAGCCGGTGAAGAACGCGTTCTGAACCTGACTTTCCCAGAGGACTATCAGAACCTGGACCTGGCTGGCAAAACCGCCGAGTTCACCGTGACCGTCAACACCGTTTCCGAGCCAAAGCTGCCAGAACTGACCGAAGAATTCTTCGCTCAATTCGGCATCAAGGAAACCGGTCTGGATGGCTTCCGTGCCGAAGTTCGCAAGAACATGGAGCGCGAGCTGCGTCAGGCGATCAAATCCAAGGTCAAGAATCAGGTAATGGACGGTCTGCTGGCCACCAACCCGATCGAAGTGCCAAAGGCTCTGCTGTCCAACGAAGTTGACCGTCTGCGTGTGCAGGCTGTCCAGCAGTTCGGCGGCAACATCAAGCCTGACCAACTGCCGGCCGAGCTGTTCGAAGAGCAAGCCAAGCGCCGCGTAGTGCTGGGCCTGATCGTGGCTGAAGTGGTCAAGCAATTCGACCTGAAGCCTGACGAAACCCGCGTTCGCGAGATGATTCAGGAAATGGCTTCGGCCTACCAGGAGCCTGAGCAGGTTGTGTCCTGGTACTACAAAAACGACCAGCAACTGAACGAAGTTCGTTCGGTTGTGCTGGAAGAGCAAGTTGTGGATACTGTTCTGCAGAAAGCTAGCGTGACCGACAAATCGGTCTCTTACGAAGAAGCGGTCAAGCCGGTAGAAGCACCACAAGCCGACTGATCACTTTTGCGGTAAGAAGCAAACACCATAAGCCAGCCTTCGTGCTGGCTTATGCGTATTCAAGACATAACTATTTGGGAGTGACTGCAGAGCATGTTCCGTAATTCGTATATTCAGCAGAACTCTGATATCCAGGCCGCAGGCGGCCTGGTCCCGATGGTTGTCGAGCAGTCCGCTCGTGGCGAGCGCGCCTACGACATCTACTCGCGCTTGCTCAAGGAGCGAGTGATCTTTCTGGTTGGCCCGGTAGAGGACTACATGGCCAACCTGATCTGTGCGCAACTGCTGTTCCTTGAAGCGGAAAATCCGGACAAGGACATCCATCTCTACATCAACTCCCCGGGCGGTTCGGTGACGGCAGGCATGTCGATCTACGACACCATGCAGTTCATCAAGCCCAACGTGGCAACCACCTGTATCGGTCAGGCGTGCAGCATGGGCGCGTTCCTGCTGACGGCTGGTGCCCCTGGCAAGCGTTACTGCCTGCCAAACTCGCGTGTGATGATTCACCAGCCACTGGGCGGTTTCCAGGGCCAGGCATCGGATATCGAAATCCATGCCAAGGAAATCCTCTTTATTCGTGAGCGTCTCAACACGCTGATGGCCCTGCATAGCGGGCGCACTCTTGAAGAAATCGAGCGCGATACCAACCGCGACAATTTCATGAGTGCAGAAGCCGCGCGTGAGTACGGGTTGATCGATGAAGTGATCACCCAGCGCCCTGCTTGAAATAAGCAGCTCAAAATAGGGCTGGTCGGCGGGTCCGATCACCAGCGGGCTTGAAAAAGCCCGCAATAGCCTTCATCTTGTGTTGCAAGCCTATCGGATTTGGATCGAACGAATGACTGACACCCGCAACGGCGAGGACAACGGCAAGCTGCTCTATTGCTCCTTCTGTGGCAAAAGCCAGCATGAAGTACGCAAATTGATTGCCGGCCCCTCGGTCTTTATCTGCGACGAGTGCGTCGACCTGTGCAATGACATCATCCGCGAGGAGGTGCAGGAAGCACAGGCCGAAAGCAGCGCGCATAAATTGCCTTCGCCTAAAGAAATCAGCGGCATCCTTGATCAGTATGTGATTGGTCAGGAGCGTGCGAAAAAGGTTCTGGCCGTAGCGGTGTACAACCACTACAAGCGCCTGAATCAGCGTGACAAAAAGAATGACGACGTCGAACTCGGCAAGAGCAACATCCTGCTGATCGGCCCGACAGGCTCGGGTAAAACCCTGCTTGCCGAAACACTGGCCCGCTTGCTGAACGTTCCGTTCACCATCGCTGATGCAACCACCCTCACCGAGGCGGGTTACGTGGGTGAAGATGTCGAGAACATCATTCAGAAGCTGCTGCAGAAATGCGATTACGACGTGGAAAAAGCCCAGATGGGTATTGTCTACATCGATGAAATCGACAAGATTTCGCGCAAGTCTGACAACCCGTCGATCACCCGGGACGTATCCGGTGAAGGCGTGCAGCAGGCCTTGCTCAAGTTGATCGAAGGTACGGTCGCTTCCGTTCCGCCTCAAGGTGGTCGTAAGCATCCGCAGCAGGAATTCCTTCAGGTCGACACCCGTAACATCCTGTTCATTTGCGGTGGTGCGTTCTCTGGTCTGGAAAAGGTTATTCAAAACCGTTCCACCAAGGGCGGCATCGGCTTCAATGCAGAAGTGCGCAGCAAGGAAGAAGGCAAGAAAGTCGGTGAGTCCCTGCGTGAAGTCGAGCCTGACGATCTGGTCAAGTTCGGTCTGATCCCGGAATTCGTCGGTCGTCTGCCGGTACTTGCCACGCTGGACGAGCTTGACGAGGCTGCATTGATGCAGATTCTCACCGAGCCGAAAAATGCTCTGACCAAGCAGTATGCCAAGCTGTTCGAGATGGAAGGCGTTGATCTGGAATTCCGTTCCGACGCACTGAAATCGGTCGCCAAGCGTGCCCTGGAGCGTAAAACCGGTGCCCGTGGCCTGCGTTCGATTCTCGAAGGTGTATTGCTCGACACTATGTATGAAATCCCCTCGCAATCGGAGGTGAGCAAAGTAGTGATCGATGAAAGCGTGATAGAAGGCAAGTCCAAGCCACTGTATATCTACGAAAACAGTGAGCCGACCGCCAAGGCCGCGCCAGACGCTTAAGCGTCACGCAGCCGGTATAAAGAAGGGGCCTTCGGGCCCCTTTGCTTTTTGCGCGTTTTACACAGTCTTTGTGCTTGTTTTTTTTGAAGGCTGCCCCCATCTTGGTTTCAAGCTTACTTCCATCTGTTTCCGGCCTTACGGCCGCCGTAGAGGCGAAATCATGAAGACAACCATCGAATTGCCTCTCCTGCCATTGCGTGATGTCGTGGTTTATCCGCACATGGTTATCCCGCTGTTCGTGGGACGCGAGAAATCCATCGAAGCCCTCGAGGCTGCGATGACGGGTGACAAGCAGATTCTTCTGCTGGCCCAGAAAAACCCGGCTGATGACGATCCCGGTGAAGATGCCCTGTATCGCGTAGGTACAATTGCCACCGTTCTGCAGCTGCTGAAGCTGCCTGACGGTACGGTCAAGGTTCTGGTCGAGGGTGAGCAGCGGGGCGCCGTTGAGCGCTTCAGCGAAGTGGACGGCCACTGCCGTGCCGAAGTCTCCCTGATCGACGAAGTCGACGCGCCAGAGCGCGAGTCGGAAGTATTCGTACGCAGTCTGCTATCCCAGTTCGAGCAATATGTGCAGTTGGGCAAGAAAGTCCCGGCTGAAGTCCTGTCATCGCTCAACAGCATCGATGAGCCAGGCCGCCTGGTGGATACCATGGCCGCGCACATGGCCCTGAAGATCGAACAGAAGCAGGAAATCCTCGAAATCATCGATTTGTCGGCCCGGGTCGAGCACGTTCTGGCGTTGCTGGATGCCGAGATCGATCTGCTGCAAGTCGAAAAACGCATTCGCGGTCGCGTCAAAAAACAAATGGAGCGCAGTCAGCGCGAGTACTACCTGAATGAGCAGATGAAGGCCATTCAGAAAGAGCTCGGCGACAGCGATGAAGGTCACAACGAAGTCGAAGAGCTGAAAAAGCGTATCGATGCCGCCGGCCTGCCAAAAGACGCGCTGGCCAAGGCCACGGCCGAACTGAACAAGCTCAAGCAAATGTCGCCAATGTCCGCGGAAGCGACCGTGGTGCGTTCGTACATCGACTGGCTGGTTCAGGTGCCGTGGAAGGCCCAGAGCAAAGTGCGCCTGGATCTGGCGCGTGCAGAAGACATTCTGGATGCCGACCACTATGGCCTGGAAGAAGTCAAAGAGCGCATCCTCGAATACCTCGCCGTGCAAAAACGCGTGAAGAAAATTCGTGGTCCGGTGTTGTGCCTGGTCGGTCCTCCCGGGGTGGGTAAAACGTCCCTGGCGGAGTCGATTGCTCACGCCACCAACCGCAAATTCGTACGCATGGCCCTCGGTGGCGTGCGTGATGAAGCGGAAATTCGTGGCCATCGCCGTACTTACATCGGTTCGATGCCAGGAAGATTGATTCAAAAGATGACAAAAGTGGGTGTCCGCAATCCGCTGTTCCTGCTCGATGAAATCGACAAAATGGGCAGCGATATGCGTGGCGATCCGGCATCAGCGTTGCTGGAAGTGCTCGATCCCGAGCAGAACCACAACTTCAACGATCACTATCTGGAAGTCGACTACGACTTGTCCGATGTGATGTTCCTGTGCACCTCGAACTCGATGAACATCCCGCCGGCGTTGCTGGACCGGATGGAAGTGATCCGTCTGCCGGGCTACACCGAAGACGAGAAGATCAACATCGCGGTCAAATATCTTTCGCCAAAGCAGATCACGGCCAACGGCTTGAAGAAAGGCGAGCTGGAGTTTGACGCAGAAGCGATCCGCGACATCATCCGCTACTACACCCGTGAAGCCGGTGTGCGTGGGCTGGAGCGTCAGATTGCCAAGGTTTGCCGCAAGGCCGTCAAGGAGCACGCGCTGGAAAAACGCTTCTCGGTGAAGGTGACCGCAGACATGCTGGAGCACTTCCTGGGCGTGCGCAAATTCCGCTACGGCCTGGCCGAGCAGCAGGATCAGATCGGTCAGGTGACCGGACTGGCGTGGACTCAAGTGGGCGGCGAATTGCTGACCATCGAAGCGGCTGTCGTGCCGGGCAAGGGACAGTTGATCAAGACCGGTTCCCTGGGTGACGTGATGGTCGAGTCGATCACCGCAGCCTTGACCGTTGTTCGCAGCCGGGCGAAGAGCCTGGGCATTCCCCTGGACTTCCATGAGAAGCGCGATACGCACATCCATATGCCGGAAGGGGCAACGCCGAAAGACGGTCCTAGCGCCGGTGTGGGCATGTGCACGGCCCTTGTTTCGGCCTTGACCGGTATTCCGGTTCGCGCAGATGTCGCCATGACCGGCGAAATCACTTTGCGTGGCCAGGTACTGGCCATTGGCGGCTTGAAAGAAAAACTGCTGGCTGCCCATCGTGGCGGAATCAAGACCGTGATCATTCCTGAAGAAAATGTGCGCGATCTCAAAGAGATTCCGGACAATATCAAGCAGGATCTACAGATTAAACCGGTTAAATGGATTGACGAGGTCCTGCAAATTGCGCTGCAATACGCGCCGGAGCCCTTGCCGGATGTGGCTCCGGAGATAGTCGCGAAGGATGAGAAACGCGACGCAGATTCTAAGGAAAGAATTAGCACGCATTAGTACGTATTTGCCTGGGGGGCTTTCTTGACAGCTTTTTAGAGCCCTTGTTATAAAGCGGCTCTTAAGTGTCTGTAGGCCATTCAGCACTCGTTTTTGCTTTCACCAAAAAAACTTAGAATCATACTCAAATAGATATAAGGGGACTTAGAGTGAACAAGTCGGAACTGATTGATGCTATCGCTGCATCCGCTGATATCCCGAAAGCTGCTGCTGGCCGTGCGCTGGACGCTGTAATCGAATCCGTCACTGGCGCTCTCAAGGCTGGCGACTCTGTTGTTCTGGTTGGTTTCGGTACTTTCTCCGTAACTGATCGTCCAGCTCGCATTGGTCGTAACCCACAGACCGGTAAGACGCTGGAAATCGCAGCCGCCAAAAAACCAGGTTTCAAAGCCGGTAAAGCACTGAAAGAAGCTGTCAACTAAGTTCGATTCAGGTTTTTACCCATCCGGGTCGGGTCATGCCTGACTTGGCAGCGGAGCGGCAGTCCTGACTGCAGGTCGCCGGTTCAAGACACCGAGGGTCGCCAGTTCGAGCCCTCGATCCGCTCCGCCAGTTACGAGAAGGCGCATCCTCGGATGCGCCTTTCTTCTATCCGGACTCTACCCACGCTCCACGGTTGCCTAATTTTGAAGTTCAACCGTTTCTGGGGGACGCATGCTGCAGAATATCAGGGACAATTCACAAGGCTGGATTGCCAAGACTATTATCGGGGTCATCGTTGTTCTGATGGCTTTGACCGGTTTCGACGCCATTTTCAAGGCCACGTCGCACAGTAATGATGCGGCCAAGGTCAATGGCGATGAAATCAGCCAGAACGAGCTGAGCCAGGCGGTCGATATGCAACGCCGTCAGCTCATGCAACAGCTGGGCAAGGATTTCGATGCATCCTTGCTGGATGAAAAAATGTTGCGCGAATCGGCGCTCAAGGGCCTGATCGATCGCAAACTGCTGCTGCAAGGCGCAGAAAACTCAAAATTCGCTTTCTCCGAAGCGGCGCTTGATCAGGTCATCCTGCAAACACCAGAGTTTCAGGTTGATGGCAAGTTCAGCACCGAGCGTTTCGACCAGGTGATTCGCCAACTCGGCTATAGCCGCATGCAATTCCGCCAGATGCTGGCCCAGGAAATGCTGATTGGTCAGCTGCGTGCCGGCCTGGCAGGTAGCGGTTTCGTGACCGATGCACAGGTGCTGGCGTTTGCCCGTCTGGAAAAACAGACCCGCGATTTCGCCTCCCTGAACATCAAGGCCGATCTGTCGGCTGTGAAGCTGACCGACGATGAGGTCAAGGCTTATTACGACGAACACGCCAAGGAATTCATGACGCCGGATCAGGTGGTCATCGATTACCTCGAGCTGAAGAAGGCTTCCTTCTTCGACCAGGTCAGCGTCAACGACGAAGACCTGCAAGCGGCCTATCAGAAAGAAATCGCGAACCTGTCCGAGCAACGTCGGGCTGCGCACATTCTGATTGAAGTGAACGACAAGACCACCGAGGCGCAAGCCAAGGCGAAGATCGAAGAAATTCAGGCCCGTCTGGCCAAGGGTGAGAAATTCGAGGCGCTGGCCAAGGAGTTCTCCCAGGATCCAGGTTCGGCGAACAACGGTGGTGACCTGGGTTATGCCGGTCCTGGCGTCTACGACCCAGCGTTCGAAAAAGCCCTGTATTCGTTGGGCCAGGACCAGGTCTCGGGGCCGGTTCGTACCGACTTCGGTTTCCACCTGATCAAGCTGTTGGGCGTGGAAGCTCCAGAAGTGCCAACGTTCGCCAGTCTGAAAGACAAGCTGACCCGTGGTCTGAAAACCCAGCAGGTCGAGCAGCGTTTCGTTGAGGCGAGCAAGCAATTGGAAGACGCCTCGTTCGAATCGTCCGATCTGGCTCAGCCAGCGCAGGACCTGAAACTGACCGTCCAGACGTCCAAGCCATTCGGTCGTGAAGGCGGTGAGGGTATTGCGGCCAACCGTGCCGTAATCACTGCTGCGTTCAGCCCGGAAGTGCTGGATGAGGGGGCGAACAGCACCGCCATCGAGCTCGATCCGGAAACCGTGGTCGTGTTGCGTGCCAAGGAGCACCTGAAGCCTTCGCAATTGCCGCTGGAAAGCGTTTCTGCCGCGATCCGTGTGCAATTGGCCAAGGAGCACGCCAGCGCCGATGCCAAGACCAGGGCTGAAGCCTTGATTGCCAGCCTGCGCGATGGCAAGACCCCGCTGGATCAGGCGATAGGTGGCCAGGCCTGGAAAGTCACCGAAGCGGCGACCCGCGCTCAGGAAGGTGTTGACCCTGCGGTGCTGCAAGCGCTGTTCCGCATGGCCAAGCCTGCGGCCAAGGACAAGCCGACCTTCACCAGCGTGACGCTGGCTGATGGCAGTCTGATGATCGTGCGCCTCAATGGCGTGAACGAAGCAGCGGCGCCGACCGAGGACGAGAAAGCACAGTATCGTCGCTACCTCGCTTCCCGCATCGGCCAGCAAGACTTTGCGGCTTATCGCAAGCAGCTGGAAAGCCAGGCGGACATCAAGCGTTACTGATGGCTGACCAGGTTTAGCGCTGCACAGGAGACCCCGGCCGAAAGGCCGGGGTCTTTTTATTTGGCCGTACGTCATTTGCTGCGGTGACTTTTCCGTAAAACCGGGGTCAATCAGCCTGTAACCGTTTTAAGACACGATCGATGCTCCGCTAAGCATCGATCTGTTGCACAATATGCCCCGAACCGTTTTCCTCAGGATGTTCAATGTTTAAATCACTTCCCATGCGGGTTGTCGGGCTGGCAGCCATGCTTGCCGCTGCGGCCGGTTGTTCATCGAACAAGGCCGCCATCTACGAGCATGAGAACTTCGACGATTCCGGAACCTTTTCCCGCAACTATCCGGTAACCGATGCGCAGAGCTGTGAAGCCGCCCGTCGTGCCTTGCTCAGCCAGGGTTACATTATCACCAGCAACGATTCGAAGCTGGTCAGCGGTCACAAGAGCTTCCAGCAGACCGGCGAGAACCACATGGAGATCAGCTTCAGTGTGGTCTGTACCGATGACGGCAGCGAAGGGCACCACGCGACCGTATTCGCCAACGCCCTGCAGGATCGTTACGCACTGAAGAAAACCAACAACTCCGCCAGTCTCGGTGTGGGTGTGTTGGGCTCGGTGTCGATGCCGATCGGCTCCTCTGATGACTCGATGGTCAAGGTCGCCAGCGAAACCGTATCGTCCGCCAAGTTCTACGAGCGTTTCTTCGCACTGGTCGAGCTGTTCCTGCCGCCGGAAGCGAAAAAGGCTGCGCACATCACCGAAAAGCCGAAAACAGACCTGGGCATGCCTGAAGCCAAGGCTGCACCGGCAGCGGTACCCGCTACACAGCCTGCTGCAGCTGCCCCTGCACCTGTACCCGTTGAAGCGGCGCCTGCGGCCTCCGAGCCGGTTGCCCCGCCTCCTGAAGTGACGCCGATCACGCCGACCGGGAGTGTAGTGCCGGCACCGTCCCCGGAAATCGTCACGCCACCGTCGAACCCGAGTGACTTGCCGCCGCCGAGCGAATCCATTCCGGCGATGCCTGTCTCCGGCCAGTGAGGGTGACCCCACAGGGTCGGATCAAATGACCCGATCCTGTGACCAGCCAAAAGATTGACCCGCATCAAGCAAGTCCGCTGTTCTGCGGTCTCCCGCGAAAAAAACCAATGATAAATTCCTGACCAACTGCTACGTTTTATTCAGTGGCGACAGAGTGTCGTATCCGCGTCATTTTTCTTTCACGCGGGCACTTTATGCTCATGGAATGGGTCATTTATTCAGACGTTTTTCAATACGGGTTGGGGGATTCAAAAATGGACGATTATCAAGAAGAACTGCTCGAGTACCAGGCTTTCGAACTCGACCCACTGGAGCCGGCGGAAGACGCTACCGAGTTGTAGGCATCAGGCGGATTGGCGATGGCTGCGGCGAAATTCGCCGGGTGTCTGCCCGTTCCAGCGTTTGAATGCGCGTTGAAACGCTTCGGCTGAGGCAAAACCCAGCAGGTAGGCGATCTCTCCGAACGCCAGTTCGGTGTCGCGTATGTAGGTCATGGCCAGGTCGCGACGGGTGTCGTTGAGAATCGCACGAAATTGTGTGCCTTCATCGGCGAGCTTGCGGCGCAAGGTCCAGGTGGGCAACTTCAGGCGTGCCGCCACCTCTTGGAGGTCAGGCTCCCGGCCACCACTGAGCAACGGTCCCAGCAGCGCGATGATGCGCTCACGCAGGCTGCGGGTGCGTGTCAGTTGTTCCAGTTCCCGCTCACACAGTTGCAGCAAATGTCTCCAGGTGCTCGGGCAATGCTCGGGGTTGCGCTGGGCGAGACTTACCAGGCTCAAGCGCAGTTGATTGCGCTCGCCGCCAAACTGAATCGGACAGTCACCTAAAACGTCATAGGCCGCGCGGTAACCGGGCTCTTCGAATTCGATCTCGATGCGTTCGGCACGCAGCGGGGCAGGGCTGACACTGGACAGTTGCTGCAACCAGCCGGCGATGATCGAATCCACCACGAAGCGGTTGTAGGCGTTATAGGGGCTGATCGAATAGAAACGCACCCAGGCGCCCTGGGCGTCTTCGTGAAAGCTTGATTGACCCCGATAATTCGAACCATACAAGGCTTCGAACCGGATCAGGCAGCGCGCGGCTTCACGTACGGTCGGCGCCTGGGCGGCGGTGACCCCTGCGAGGCCGATCTGGCTCAGGCGACTGAGCTGACCCATGCGCAAGCCAAGGGCCGGGTTGTCGGTCAGTTGAATGGCGCTGTGGCCCAGGCGCATGTAGCGCGGTATCGACAGTCGGGCACCGGCTTCGCTCAGGCGTGCTGCATCGAGGCCGTATTGATCGAGCAGTGGCTGCGGATCGATGCCATGACTGCGCACGGCATCGGCCAGGCTATGAACAAAGCCCACCGACAGATCGCCGAGGCGCATCGGCTGCGGTTTCATGGCTTACAACCAGAGGTTCAGCAAACGCGCACCCTGGGCGTTGCCGTCGGCAAAGTGCTGGCCGTTACTGCTGAGAAAACTGTGCCCGGCGCTGCCCTGATCCCAGAACTGACCCCGCAGGAACACACTCATGCCAGCGACAGCCTGACTGGCCGGTATCTGGGTCGTGAGGGTCAGGCGCTGCCAGGCCTGGCCTTCACTGACTTCTCCAGGCTTCAAGTTGACCGATGCCGGCTCCGGCGAACCCCTGTAGCCGCGCCACGGTTGATCCCAAGTGCCACGGCCGGCCACAAAGGCTGGTACTGCAACCAGCTGTACGCTTTGGTCGTTGAGCTTGAGGTAGTTTTCCGGGTACCAGCTGTCGTGGCCGATCAATACGCCCAGCCTACCTGCAGGGGTATCAACGACGCTGAGCGAGTGCTCGCCGTTCGCCTTGATCCCGTTCTGTTCTGCGAAGAACGGGTGCATCTGGCGCTGGGGCTGGCCGATCGGCAGGCCTTCGCTGTTGAACACCACGCTGCTGTTGTACAGCGCGCCGCGGCCGATTTTCAAGGTGCCGTCGATGATGCTCGGTTCGGGCAGCACGATGGAGCCCGCCACCAGCGTCACGTGGAATTCCCTGGCCAGCCCTCCGAACAATGCCTGGTAGTCTCTGGCCATCGCCTTGGCTTTCATGCGCAGGTGGGCATCGTCCAGGCGGTTGCCACCCTCGGCGCTGATCAACGCCTTGGCGAACTTCAGGGGATTGCTCACCGCCAGCCAGTTCATGGCCTCCTTGAGGGTGCTGGCCTGATACAACTCATCCTTCTCGCCACTGACCATCAGCCATGTACCGACGTGTTCCGGCAACACCACGACGGTCTTGCCGTTCAACAAACCCTGGTCCCGGGCTGCTTGCAGATAGGCCGCGAGCTTGCGATGCAAGCGCTCGGGGCTTTGATAGTCGGTAGGAAACAGTTCGGGCTGGACGCCCAACAGATTGCCACGGTCCGCAGGCGTGCCCTGGTCGACAGCCAGGTTGATCCGCAGGTCCGAAAGGTAATGACCCACCGGCCGGTCCGCGGCCCACATCGCGTAGGTCGTGAGGGCGGCGAGCAACGCCATGGAAAATGTCAGGTACAAAAGTTTGCGCATGGGGAAACAGTTTACAGCCTGGAGCCGGGCGTGGCTTTTCAATAGGAACTGAATCGAGCATAAAGGGAATCAAGGGCTTAGTGGGCAAATTTCAGCGTTGACGTTTTTTTCGCTAACGGCTGCCGTCCTGCGCCGAGATGCCACAACGAAGGACCGGGTTAAATGAGAGCTGATTTGACGGGGTGGGGATCGAGGAGGGGAACGCCGGTCAGCCATCATTTGGCTCGACCGGCCGGCAGGTTAGCGTTATTTGGTGACCAGCAGTTCCGGGCCGAGGTAGTCGTTGATCTGGTTGATATCGTCGTCACCCAGGCTGCCCACCGATGAGGCCAGGCGCAGGCGCGACATCAAATAGCGCACCTTGGCTTCGAACAGATCGTGGCGCGCAACGAAGAGCAGCTCTTCGGCATTGAGGACGTCCGAGTTGGTGCTGGTGCCGCCCTCTTTGAAGCCCTTGCGTGACGATGCCAGTGAGCGTTCGTTGGACTCCACTGCCTTCTCCAGCGCGCGAATACGTTTGGCGCCGCTCAGAATGCCTTGATACTCACGGGTGGTTTCGGTGATGACTTCCTGTCGCGCGGCGTCGAGTTCGTCCACGGCCTTATCGCTATTGGCACTGGCCTGGCGTGTCAACGCGCTGACGCCGCCACCGCTGTACAGTGGGATATTGACTTCCAGCCCGATCGAGCCGTAGTGGTTGCGTTGATTCAACTCGGAGAGTGACTGGCTCTCACCCGCGGTGTAGCCGGCAATGAAATCCAGTGTTGGCCAATGGCCGGCGCTGGCACGCTTCACTTCTTCTGCTGCGAGGTCGCTGCTATAACGGCGCGCATGAATCAGCGGGCTATCGGTCTGGGCTTTGACCAACCAGTCCTGCAGGCTGCTCGGTAGCAGCGGTGGTGTATCGAAGCTCGGGCGCAAGGTGGTCACTGACTCGGGGGTTTCACCGATATATTCCTCGAGCTTGCGGCGCGCGTTGATCAGGTTGTCCTGCGCTTCGATCAGCTCGGCTTCGGCGAGGTCGCGGCGAGCGGTCGACTCGTCGATGTCGGTGACGGTGCCGGCCCCCAGCTCCATGCGCCGCTTCGCCGAAGCGAGTTGCTCTTCGAAGGCGGTCAGCTTGGACTTGGCCAAGACGATGGTTTCGCTGGCCAGGAGCACATCGAAATAGCTTTCGGACAAGCGCACCGCGGCGTCCTGGGTCTTGGCATCGAACACCGCGTTGCTGTAGTCGGCACGCTGCTGACCCTGGCGGTATTCGGCCATCTTCTGTTTGTTGAACAGCGGTTGGCGCAGGCGCACGTTAGCGCCCTTTGAGTCGTAATGGAGATCTCTGTCGATGCCGCTCTGGCTTTGGGAGCCATTGACCTTGTTGTGGTAACCCGAGGCATTGATCTGCGGTAGCAGGCCGGCCTTGCCGATGGCGCGGTTTTCCTCGCCAGCCTCTTTTTCATGCACGGAGGCTTGGTAAATAGGGCCCTGGAACTGCAACAGATCCCAGGCTTGCTTGAGGTCCATGGCACCAGCCGGCAGGGACAGCCCCAGCAGGCAGAAGAGCAGGCAACGACGTTCCATCTCATTGTTCCTTGAATGAGCTGTCCACACGATCAAGCATTGGTTTTAGAAGATAGCTGATCATGTTGCGCTCGCCAGTCTTGATGGTGACGCTGGCGGGCATACCGGGGCGAATGTGGTTGCTGCCAAGCAGGCCCATGCCATCGGGTGTGACCTCCACCTGAGCCAGATAGAACGGTTGCTTGCTTTCCTCGTCCATCAGGCGGTCGGCGGAGATGGTCTTCACGCGGCCGGGGATGTTTGGCGTCCTGGCATGGTTGAAAGCCGGGAAGGAAATGTCCACGGGCAGGCCGGGGACCATCTTGTCGATAGCCTGCACGGGAATCATCGCGTCGACCTGCAACGGTTCGTTGAGCGGAACGATTTCCATGATCTTGAAGCCGGGCTGAATGATCCCGCCGACGGTGGCAATGCTCAGGCCCTGGACCATGCCATCGATCGGCGAACGAATCACCGTGTGGGTCACTTCATAGTCGAGCGAGCGCAAGCGGTCGGCCAGGGTGGTGTTTTCCTTGGCGGTTTCAGTCAGCTGCGATTCGACTTCCTTCAGGTAATCGTGCTGGCGCTGCAGGATGCGCAGCTTGATTTCGGTGGTCTGGCTACGTATGCGGGCGATGTTGTTGAGGTTCTCGGCCTGGCCGGCGGAGAGGTCGGCATTGCTGCGTTCCAGCTCAAGCAGGCGGTTGCGCGGCACATAGCCTTCGGCCGTCAACACGCGGGTGCCTTGCAGTTCCTGGTTGAGGAAGCTGATCTGCGAGGCGCGGGCGCTATAGACCTGCTGCAGGCCCTTGAGCTGCACTGCCGAGGCTGCCAGGTTTTCCTGCAGGATGCTGATTTCGCCAGCGAGTCCGGCGCGCCGGGTGTCCAGCAGGCGCTGTTGCAGGTCCATGGCGGCCTCCAGGCGGTGATCACCCTTGAAGCGCGTGAGCATCTCGGGATCGAAGTTCACCACATCGCGACCGTCACGTTCCGCTTCCAGGCGGTTCTCCACCGTCTTGCTGACGATGTACTGGGCGCTGACCGCACCCTCTTCGGCAACGGCACGCAACGAGTCGAGGCGGACCACCTCCTGGCCTTTTGTCACTAAATCGCCTTCGCGAACGAGAATGGCCTCCACGGTACCGCCGCTCAGATGCTGCACGGCTTTGCGATTGTTGGTGACTTTGACCGTGCCTGTCGCGACCACGCCGGCATCCAGCGGCGCCAGCCAGGACCACAGGAGGAAGCCGCCGAAGCCGGCGAGCACCAGCCACACGCCCCATCGCGCGGGTTTACCGACGTCCAGATCTACCATGCTCCGGGTATCGGCTTTGATCATCTCGGTGTGTTGGCTCATTTGCATGATCGGTCACTCCCGTGCTTTGACGGAGGCCAGAGGGGTCGACGCGCCTGCCGGCATCACACTGGCCTTGCGCAGCGCTGCGAATACTTCATCGCGCGTACCGAGCATCTGCACGCCGCCGTCGCGCAGCATCAGCACCTTATCGACGGCGCAGAGTACGTTGGGACGGTGGGAAATCAGAATGACGGTGGCGCCGCGGCCCTTGAGTTCGGCCAACGCATCGACCAAGGCCTTTTCGCCGACGTCGTCGAGGTTGGCGTTCGGCTCATCCAGCACGATCAGATTGGGCTCGCCATACAACGCGCGGGCCAAGGCGATGCGCTGCTTCTGGCCGCCGGAAAGCGGGCTGCCATCGGTGCTCAGGCGGGTGTCATAACCCTGCGGAAAACGCAGGATCATCTCGTGCACGCCAGTGATCTTGGCGGCGCGGATGACCGCTTCGCTGTCCACTTCGCCAAAGCGCGCAATATTGTCGGCGATGTTGCCTTCGAACAGCTCCACGTCCTGTGGCAGGTAGCCGAGCCAAGGGCCAAGTTCGCCCTTGTTCCAGGTAAATATGTCCGCGCCGTCCAGGCGTACCTTGCCAGCCTGCGCCGGCCAGACGCCAACCAGCAGGCGGGCGAGGGTGGATTTGCCCGAGGCGGATGGACCGATAATGCCAAGGCTTTCGCCGGGGACAAGGCTGAAGCCTACCCCGCGCAGAATCGTGTTGTTGGTACCGGGGGCACCGGCATACACATTCTCCACCGCCAGCATGCCCATCGGCCGCTGCAGCGACATGCTCGGTGGCCGGCGCGGATAGTCATGCAGCATCTCGTTGAGCCGGCCCCAGGCCGAACGGCAGCCGAGCAGTTGCTTCCACGACGCGATGACCTGTTCCACCGGGCCCAGTGCGCGGCCGGTGAGGATCGAGCAGGCGATCATCATCCCCGGGGTGATCTTGCCTTCGATCGCCAGCAGCGCGCCGGCGCCGAGGATCAGCGACTGCAAAGTGATGCGCACGAAGCGCCCGGTGCTGCTGATCAAGGCGGCGCGGTCGGAGGCCAGGGTCTGCATTTCCAGAATGCGTAAATGGCTTTGGAACCAGCGCTTGCTGATCGACGGCAGCATGCCCATGGCCTCGATGACCTCGGCATTGCGCAGGTTGTTGTTGGCGTACAGGGCGGAGGAGAGGGCGGCCTGATTGGCTTCGGACAGCGGCTTCTGCGTCGCCTTTTCAGTGAGATAAGCCAGGCCCATCAGAATCAGCGAGCCGATCAGCGTGAGCAGTCCGAGCAATGGGTGGATCAGATAGGCGACCAGCAGGTAGATCGGCGTCCACGGTGCATCGAAGAAAGCGAACAGGGAATTGCCGGTGACGAACTGACGAACCTGAGCGAGATCTTGCAGGGCCTGGGCCGGATTACCTCCGGCGCGGCTCAGGTTGCGCTCGAATGCAGCGGTGAAAATGCGCTGGTTGAGGTCCATGTCGAGGCAGTTGCCGACCCGGATCAGCACGCGGGTGCGGACCATTTCCAGCGTAGACATCAGCAAGAACAGACCTACCACCAGCACAGTCAACATCGCCAGCGTCGTGACGTTGCGACTGACCAGGGCTCGATCATAGACCTGCAGCATATAAACGGCTGGCGTCAACATCATGACGTTTATGACGCCGCTGAACGCTGCCAGCGAATAAAAACTGCGGCGCATGCGAAAGAGCGCGTCGGCCAGTTCGGAACGGATGCTCGACTGCTTGGGCATTTTTGTCCTCCCACTTCGAATAGCCGGTTGCCCTGGTGGCGCAACAGGTAACAGTAAATGTAGTCCCGTAAACAGCTTATGGACACGCAGGCTGGTCGCTCTATGGATGGCGAGTCTTCCGAAATCGCTGCGTTGCTCCCTTATGCAGCAGCGTAGGTGGCGGCGAAACAGTTCGAAATAACATTTTGCTCTATACCTGCACTCAACTTTCTATATGTCTTTTAAAAACAGCTAGTTGTGAGGCTCAGCACCAGTCGTCTGTTTTAACGACGTAATATTGACAAAAATTTGCTATGGAACTTTAGTCTTAGTTATCGGGTGGCCCGCCCGCCTGAAGCTTGCCATTGCTTTGGCAACGCAAGGCGCGGTGATTCTCCTGAGAGGAGCCGAATCATGTCGATCATTCCGTTCTTTTGCAGAGGGAAGGGGCTGTCCAGGACGTTCGCCTTCACTTCCAGATTCCATGGCCCGCCCAGGGCTCGAATCCGCTCTGCCTGATCGCCCGGCGAGCAATTCATTTCGCGAATTCCAGACGGGTATCCCGGGTCTCGGGTAACGCCAGAGCTCTCGCTAAAAAACATAACCAACACACTGCGCAAGCCAGCACTTGACTTGGCGCGGGAGGATTTTCTCGTCCCGTGCCTTTACCCAGACAGATCGAGGGCAATCCAAAATGGCCAACTTTAATCAATCCGATCTTGAGTTCGTTCTCCAGCAGATTTTCATCGCGGAAGCAAACTCGGCCGGCCAGTCGCTCGCCAGCCTGATACCGAGCCCGGAATTTGCTTTCGGTCTGCGTACGGTCGACGGGACCTTTAACAACCTGAGACTGGGTCAGAGCGAGTTCGGCGCAGCCGACAACTTTTTCCCGCGCTTGACCACTCCAGTCTTCCTCCCGGCTGAGGCGGGCACCTCTTACACCCAGACCAGCGGCCTGGTGATCGACTCGCAGCCACGCACCATCAGCAACCTGATCGTCGACGATACCGCCAACAACCCGGCGGCGGTCGCGGCCACGTTCGATCCCGGTCTGGATGGCATCCTCGGCACGGTTGACGATGTCTTGAAGGACGGTGCGCAGGTCGTTACTGGAACCCGTACCGACGGCACGACGTTCCAGACCTTTTTCATGCCTAACGAGGCGCCGGACGCGGGCCTGTCCGCGCCGTTCAACTCGTGGATGACATTCTTCGGTCAGTTCTTCGACCACGGCCTCGACTTGGTGACCAAGGGCGGCAGCGGCACGGTGTTCATCCCGCTGCAGCCGGACGATCCGCTGTTCGTCCCGGGCAGCCCGACCAACTTCATGGTGTTGACGCGGGCCACCAACTTGCCCGGGCCCGATGGCATCCTCGGCACCGCCGACGACATCCACGACGCTTCAAACACTACCACGCCGTTCGTCGACCAGAACCAGACCTACAGCTCGCATCCCTCGCACCAGGTGTTCCTGCGCGCCTATGAATTCGATGCCGCCGGCAAGCCGGTGGCGACCGGCGAGCTGATCACCAATCGTGACCTGGGCGCCGATGGCCTGTTCGGCACTGCCGACGACGTTGAAATCGGCGGGATGGCCACCTGGAAAGTGGTGAAGGCGCAGGCGCGCGACATTCTTGGCATTGAGCTCGACGATCTCGACGTCCTCGATCTGCCGCTGTTGGCGACCGACCCCTACGGCAACTTCATTCGGGGGGCGAACGGCTTTGCGCAGATAGTGACCGCGACCGGCTTGGTCGAGGGCAATCCGCTGGCGCCGATCGACGCATCGCTGGCGATCCGCACTGGTCACCAGTTCCTCATCGACATCGCGCACAATGCCAGCCCGGTGGACAGCCAGACCGGTGCGCCACTGACGGCCGATGCCGACCTCATTGCCGGCGGCCCGGTGGCCGCCGGCTTCTACGACAACGAGCTGCTCGACGCGCACTACATCGCCGGCGACGGCCGGGTCAACGAGAACATCGGCCTGACCACCGTCCACTCCATCTTCCACTCCGAGCACAACCGGCTGGTCCAGCAGACCAAGGACACGGTCCTCGCCTCAGCGGCCGCCGGCGACCTGACGTTCCTGAACCAGTGGCTGCTGACGCCCGTCACGTCTGTTCCTGCTGATCTGTCGACCTTGAACTGGAACGGTGAGCGCCTGTTCCAGGCGGCGAAATTCGGCACCGAGATGCAGTATCAGCACCTGGTGTTCGAAGAGTTCGCGCGCACCATTCAACCGCAGGTCGATGCCTTCCTTGACTTCGATGACACAGTCAATCCGTCGATCGTCGCCGAGTTCGCACACACGGTCTTTCGCTTCGGTCACTCGATGCTGACCGAGACCATTGACCGGCTGGACCCCAACTTCGTCTCCAGCGAGATCGGCCTGATTCAGGCCTTCCTCAACCCGCTGGCGTTTGCGACCAGCGGCCCGACGCCTGCGCAGGCGGCCGGCGCCATCGTCCGCGGCTTGACGCGCCAGGTCGGCAACGAGATCGATGAGTTCGTCACCGAAGCGGTGCGCAACAACTTGCTGGGCCTGCCGCTCGACCTGCCCGCCCTCAACATCGCGCGCGGCCGCGATACCGGTATCCCGTCCTTGAACGCGGCGCGCCGTGAATTCTACGCCGGCACCGGCGACAACCAGCTGAAGCCCTACACCAGCTGGGTCGATTTGGTGCAACACCTGAAGCACCCGGAATCGCTGATCAACTTCATCGCCGCCTACGGCACGCACGCCTCCATTACCAGCGCCACCACGCTCGACGCGAAACGCGCAGCGGCCACGCTCCTGGTGTTGGGCGGCGTTGGTGAGCCGGCGGATCGCCTGGACTTCCTCAACAGCACCGGCGTCTATGCCAACCTGGCAAATGGGGCAACCATTACCGGCGTTGATGCCATCGACTTCTGGATCGGCGGCCTGGCCGAGGAAAAAATGCCGTTCGGCGGCATGCTCGGCTCGACCTTCAACTTCGTCTTCGAGGACCAGCTCGAGAAGCTGCAGAACGGCGACCGGCTCTACTACCTGCACCGCACCCAGGGACTCAACTTCCTGAGCGAGCTCGAGAACAACTCGTTCGCCAAGATGGTGATGCTCAACACCGACGCGACCCATCTCCCGGGCCTCATCTTCTCGACCCCGACCTTTACTCTCGAGGTCGACCCCACCAGGCAGTTCAACCGGAGCGTGATTGCCGGTCCGGACGGCATACTGGGCACCGCCGACGACCTGCCCGGCAATGCCGATCCCACTGGCGGCATCATCATCAACGGCGTCGTGATCACGCCGCTGGTCATCCGCGACAACCCCAACACGGTCGGTCCCGATACCAACTACCTGCAGTACACCGGCGAAGACCATGTCGTGCTCGGCGGCACCGCCGGCAATGACATTCTCGTCTCTGGCGACGGCGACGACACGCTCTGGGGCGACGCCGGTAACGATCGCCTCGAAGGCGGCTACGGCAACGACGAGATCGAGGGTGGCGATGGCGATGACATCATCACCGACATGGGCGGCGACGACGTAATCCACGGTGAGGCCGGCAACGACGTCATCCACGGCGGCAACGGCACCAATATCATCCTCGGCGGTGACGGCAACGATTTCATCGTCACCGGCGAGGACTTTACGGAGGTCTTCGCCGGCGCTGGCAATGACTTCATGCTCGGCAGCCGGCTGAACGCACAAATGATGGGCGGCGATGGCGACGACTGGATCGAGGTCGGGACCCAGGACGGCGCCCCCGGCGACAATTTCACCGGTAACCTGCCACCGGCTTTGCTGGCAAAGTTGACCGACGGCAACGACGTCTTCAGCGGTGACGGCGGCTTCGATGAAATGATCGGTGAAGGCGGCGATGACATCTTCATCGGCAGTGAGGGCCCGGACAAGATGTTGGGCATGTCCGGTTTCGACTGGGCCACCTACAAGGATGATCATTACGGCGTGACTGTGGACATGAGCCGCATCGCCTTCGAGCAATCGGCCCTGTCGCCTTCAGTTGCAGGCGTGCATACCAAGTTCCCCGAGGTGGAAGGACTGTCGGGGTCGGCGTTCAGCGACATGCTGACCGGCGATGATGCCGACGCGCTCGCGATCGCCACTGCCGGTGTCCAAGGCAGCGTGCTCACCAATATTGACCTCGTCAACGGTCTGCGGGCGTTTCTTGGCGCGGCTGCAGCCGGCCCGGACGGTATCCTGGGCACGGCAGACGATCAGTTCGGCGCGGGCAACATCATCCTCGGCGGCGGTGGCAGCGACATCATCGAAGGCCGCGGCGGTGACGACCTGATCGACGGCGACATTTGGCTGAACGTGCGCATCAGCGTGCGCCAGAACCTTGACGGAACTGGGCCCGAGATTGCCACCTTCGACAGCATGGAGCCCATGATCCCGTTCATGCTCGATGGCACCTACAACCCCGGTCAGTTGGTCATCGTCCGCGAGATCCTGACGGCGGCCCCCGCCTTCGATACGGCCTTGTTCACTGGCAACCAGCTCGACTATACCGTCACCACTGTGGGCGGCGTGACCACCGTGGTCGACAGCGTCGTCGGTCGCGACGGCACCGACCGCCTGACCAATATCGAGCGGCTGCAGTTCAACGATCAGTCGCTCACCCTGCCTGGCGGGGTCGGGCTCAACAACGACCCGCTGGGCTTGCTGACCATACTCGATGCTGCCAGCAACACCCCGGACGCTACGCCGACCACGGGTCAGTTGCTGAGGGTGTCGGCTGCCGACGTGACCGATGCCGACAACGCCGGCGGTGCCATCACCGGACCGATCGCCTTCTACTGGCAGTTCGAAGCAGTCCCGGGTACGGGCGTCTTTCAGGACATCACCCGTATTGCGGACGGGGGCGCAGCATTGGCGCACATAACCGGGCCGACATTCAGGGTGACCCCGGATCTCGCCGGGCTGGAATTGCGCGTCAGGGCCGTCTATAAGGATGAAAATGGCGTGCTCGAGACGGTGTTCTCTGCTCCAACCGCAGCGGTCGTAGCCGGCGTTGCTCCGCCAGCGGCAGCCCCGCTGCCGGTCGAGACTCCGGTCGCCAGCACTGGTGTGCACTATATCCGGGCCGATCTGCAGTTCATTCTCGACCAGATTCTGATCTCGGAAAGGAATGCGGCCGGTGAGGATCTCCTCAGCATGCTGCCGAATGCACGGGTGCCTTTGGGCCTGCGCACGGTCGACGGGTCGTTCAACAACCTGGTGGCGGGTCAGAACGAGTTCGGCGCAGCCGACACGGTCTTCCCGCGACTGGTTCCGGCACAGTTCGATACGGCGGAGGCGGGCACCTCTTACGCCCAGACCAGCGGCCTGGTGACCGACTCGCAGCCTCGCACCATCAGCAATCTGGTCGCCGACAACACCGCCAACAACCCGGCAGCGATCGCGGCCACGTTCGATCCCGGTCCGGATGGCATCCTCGGCACGGTTGACGATGTCTTGAAGGACGGTGCGCAGGTCGTTACTGGAACCCGTACCGACGGCACGACGTTCCAGACCTTTTTCATGCCTAACGAGGCGCCGGACGCGGGCCTGTCCGCACCGTTCAATACCTGGATGACCTTCTTCGGTCAGTTCTTCGACCACGGCCTCGACCTGGTGACCAAGGGCGGCAGCGGCACGGTGTTCATCCCGCTGCAGCCGGACGATCCGCTGTTCGTTCCGGGCAGCCCGACCAACTTCATGGTGTTGACGCGCGCCACCAACCTGCCTGGGCCCGATGGCATCCTGGGCACCGCCGACGACATTCACGAGGCTGCAAACACCACCACGCCGTTCGTCGACCAGAACCAGACCTATACCTCGCATCCCTCGCACCAGGTGTTCCTGCGCGCCTACGAGTTCAATGCCGCCGGCGACCCGGTGGCGACCGGCAAGCTGATCACCAATCGTGACCTGGGCGCCGATGGCCTGTTCGGCACTGCCGACGACGTCGAAATCGGTGGGATGGCTACCTGGAAAGTGGTCAAGGCGCAAGCTCATGACCTGCTCGGGATCAACCTCACTGATGCCGACTTCGACAACGTGCCGCTGCTCGCCACCGACGCCTACGGCAATTTCATCAAGGGCCCGAACGGCTTCCCGATGGTCATGATGAGGGGCCCGGATGGTATTGCTGATACCGCCGATGATGTTCTCGTCGAGGGTAATCCTGCTGCGCCGATCAGCCTGGTCAATGCCGTGCGCACCGGCCACCAGTTCCTCATCGATGTCGCCCATAACGCCGTTCCGGTGGACAGCCAGACCGGTGCGCCACTGACGGCCGATGCGGACAATGTCGTTGGCGGTACGCCTGCGCCGGGCTTCTATGACAATGAACTGCTCGACGCGCACTACATCGCCGGCGACGGCCGGGTCAACGAGAACATTGGCCTGACCACCGTCCACTCCATCTTCCACTCGGAGCACAACCGTCTGGTCCAGCACACCAAGGATGTGGCCATCGCCTCCAACGATGTCAACTTCCTGAACCAGTGGCTGATGCCCGATGCCCAATTGTTGGTGTTGCCAACAACCGCGGCTGAGATCGCTGCCCTGCACTGGAACGGAGAGCGCCTGTTCCAGGCGGCGAAATTCGGTACCGAGATGCAGTACCAGCACCTGGTGTTCGAAGAGTTCGCGCGTACCATTCAGCCGAACATCGATCCCTTCCTTGGCGAACACCAAAATTATCAAACCGAGATCGACCCGGCGATCGTCGCCGAGTTCGCGCACGCGGTCTACCGCCTCGGCCACTCGATGCTGACCGAGACCATCGACCGGCTGGACCCCAACTTCGTCTCGAGCGATATCGGCCTGATTCAGGCATTCCTCAATCCGCTGGCGTTTGCGGCCAGCGGCCCGACGCCTGCGCAGGCGGCCGGTGCCATCGTCCGCGGCGTGACGCGCCAGGTCGGTAACGAGATCGATGAGTTCGTCACCGAAGCGGTGCGCAACAACTTGCTGGGCCTGCCGCTCGACCTGCCCGCCCTCAACATCGCGCGCGGCCGTGATACCGGGCTTCCGACCCTGAACGAGGCGCGTCGTGAGTTCTACACCGCTTCTGGCGACAGCAATCTGAAGCCCTACATCAGCTGGGCCGATTTGGTGCAACACCTGAAGCACCCGGAATCGCTGATCAACTTCATCGCCGCCTATGGCACGCACGCCTCCATTACCAGCGCCGCCACGCTCGACGGGAAGCGCGCCGCGGCCTCGCTCCTGGTGTTGGGCGGCGCCGGCGAGCCGGCGGACCGGCTGGACTTCCTCAATAGCACCGGCACCTGGGCGAGTGGCCCGACCGGCGTCACCATTACCGGTCTGGACAACATCGACCTCTGGATCGGCGGCCTCGCCGAGGAAAAAATGCCGTTTGGCGGCATGCTCGGCTCGACCTTCAACTTCGTGTTCGAGAACCAGATGGAGAAGCTGCAGAACGCCGACCGCTTCTACTACCTGGAACGCAACGCGGGGCTTAACTTCGTCACCGAGTTGGAGAACAACTCGTTCGCGAGACTGGTGATGGCCAACACCGATGCGACCCACCTCCCGGCCGTCATGTTCTTGACTCCGGCCTTTACCCTGGAGGTCGACCCGACCAGGCAGTTCAACGCGAGCGTGATTGCCGGGCCGGATGGCATACTGGTCGACAATCCATTGACGCCAGTCAATGAGGCCGCCGACAACCTGCCGGGCAATGCCGACCCTGTCGGCGGCATCCTCCTCACGCCGCTGGTCATTCGGGACAACCCTGCGACGGTCGGCCCTGATACCAACTACCTGCAGTACACCGGCGAAGACCATGTGGTGCTCGGTGGCTCGGCCGCCAATGACATTCTCGTCTCTGGCGACGGCGACGACACGCTCTATGGCGACGGTGGCAATGATCGCCTCGAGGGTGGCAACGGCAACGACTTCATGGTCGGGGGCGACGGCGACGACATCATCACGGACATGGGCGGCGACGACACCATTCATGGCGGCGACGGCAACGACGTTATCCACAGTGGCAACGGCCTGAATCTGAACCTCGGCGGCTCCGGCAAGGACTTCATCGTCACCGGTGAGGACTCCTCGGAGGTCTTCGGCGGCGCGGGCGACGACTTCATCATGGGCAGTGTCGCCGACGAACAACTGATGGGTAACGAAGGCGACGACTGGATCGAGAAGGGAACCGCCGATGGTGCTCCCGGCGATAATTTCGACCCGAACGGGCTCGACCTGATACGCGGTAACGACATCTTCATCGGCACCGGCGGGCCCGACAGATTCATGGCCGAAGGTGGCGACGACATCATGTTCGGCAACGGCGGCGCGGGGGACCGCTACCTGGGTGGCTCCGGTTACGACTGGGCCGGCTTCAAGGACGACCCGTTCGGCGTGTCCGTCGACCTGGGCCTCGCCGAAATCGCTCTCGCGCCGCCACTGCCGGAGTTGGCCGCAACCGTGGCTCGGTTCCAACTGGTGGAAGGTCTGACGGGATCGCACTTCAGCGACATCCTGCGTGGCGATGATGCCGATGCCACCGTGATCGCGGCTGCCGGTGCTCAGGGCAGCGTGCTCACCAACTTCGACCTGGTCAGCGGCCTGCGCTCGTTCGTCGGCACCGCAGCAGCCGGCCCGGACGGCATTGTGGGCACGGCAGACGATCAGTTCGGCGCCGGCAACATCGTCCTCGGCGGCGGCGGCAGCGACATCATCCAAGGCCGTGGTGGCGATGACCTGATCGACGGTGACAAGTGGCTCAACGTACGTATCAGCGTGCGGCAGAACATTGATGGCACAGGTCCGGAGATCGCAACGTTCGACAGCATGGTCCCGTTGGTGCCGCTCATGCTCAACGGCACTTACAACCCCGGCCAACTCGTCGCCGTCCGTGAGATCCTGACGGATGCGCCTGACCCCCTTAACCCTGGCCATTCCTTCGACACGGCCCTGTACACCGGCCTTCTGGCTGACTACACCGTCATCGAGAACGTCGACGGCACGACCACCGTGGCCGACAGCGTCGTCGGTCGGGACGGTACTGACAGGCTCAGCAATATCGAGCGGCTGCAGTTCGCCGATCAGTCGCTGGTCCTGGTGGCGGGCTTGAACGCCGAGCCGGTGGGCTTGCTGAGGATCAGCGATGGCACGCCGGCCGTTGGCCAAGTGTTGACGGTGTTGGCCGACACCGTCAGCGATGCGGACAATGTCGCTAGCGGAGGTGCGATCACCAGTCCCATCGCCTTCGTATGGCAGGTCGAAACAAACCCGGGCAGCGGTATCTTCGACGACATCGGTATTGCGCTCGGAGGCGGACTAGGAACCGCGACCGGTCCGACCTTCACGGTGACCGCGGCTGAGGAGGGACTGCTGATGCGCGTCAGGGCCGTCTATCAGGACGCCCACGGCGTGCTGGAAAGCGTGTTCTCGGCGCCGACCGCGCCAACTGCGCCGCTCGGCGGCAGCCCCGTCAACGTCCTGCCGGTTGGCACTGTGCTGATCAGCGATACGACCCCCACGTTAGGCTCGGACTTGACCGCCACGGATGCGTTCACCGACGCCGACGGGACCACGACCTCGGTGATTACCCACCAGTGGCAGGTGGGGAGCGGTGCGGTCTTTGCCGACATCGCCGGTGCGACGGGCACGACCTTCACGCTCAGCCCGGCGCAGGTCGGTCAGCAACTGCGTGTCGTCGCGAGTTACACCGATGACCTCGGCACAGTTGAGCGAGTCACCTCTGCCGCAACGACAGTGGTCGGTAATCTGTTTGTCGGTACCGCGGGTGTCGACATATTCACCGGCACGGCAGGCGACGACGTGGCCAGTGGAGGTGATGGCAACGACATCCTGAACGGCTTGGGCGGCAACGACATCCTCAATGGTGACGCGGGCAATGACATTCTCATCGGGGGTGCGGGTGCCGATACCATGGCCGGCGGTGTTGGCGACGATGTCTACGAAGTCACCGACCTCGGGGACGTGGTGACCGAGCTCGCCGGTGCCGGCAACGACACGGTCTGGACCTCGCTCTCGGGCTACACGCTGAGTGCCAACGTCGAAAATCTGTTTTTCGGCGGCAGCGGCAACTTCGCGGGCACCGGCAACGCGCTCGACAACACGCTCGTGGGCGGTGCGGGTAACGACGTCCTGATCGGTGGCGCAGGTGCCGACACGATGG